>NZ_JBQWRH010000002.1:0-420817 GCF_052545115.1 Nocardia glycosmidis
AGTCCCATCAACAACCGTGACACGATGACTCGTCACCGACACCGCCGCCTCGGTCGGACCATACAAATTGAACAACTCTGCTTTCGGATTCACGATCCGAAAGCGCTTCGCCGTTTCAGCGGGTAACGCCTCGCCGATAGCCAGCACGCGCCGCAGTGCGGGGAGCGGAATGTCGCTGTCCGCGTTGGCGAGCAAGGCGTCGAGCATGGACGGCACCACATGCAGTGTGGTCACGGCTTCCCGGGTCATCAGCTCGGTCAGGTATGCGGAATCGCGATGGCCGTCCGGTGCCGCGATGACCAACCGCCCACCGCAAGCAATGGCCGACCAGAACTCCCACACCGACAAGTCGAACGTCGCCGCCGTCTTCAACAAGACCACGTCATCGTCAGCGAGATCGAACTCGAACGACTTCCACAGCAACTGATTCATGATCGCGCCGTGCGACACCGCGACGCCTTTAGGTCGGCCGGTCGAACCCGACGTGAAAATCACATACGCGGTGTTCTCCGGACGCAACGGCGCAATTCGCTCAGCGTCGGCGACGATTGCAGTGGATAGCCCGGTGAGGTCGAGTCGGTCCAATCGCACTATGGGCGCGACCGTGGAGGCGAAGCCCGCCTCGGCATTGGTCAACACACAGACCGGTGCCGCCGTCTCCAGAATGTAGTTCGTCCGTTCGGCGGGCTGGTCCGGATCCACTGGTACATACGCACCGCCGGCCCGCACCACCGCGTACATCGCCACCACCAGGTCTACCGACCGGCGCAACGCCAGCACCACCCGCGATTCCGGGCCGACGCCTTCCCGGATCAGATGGCGGGCCAAACGGTTGACCCGGCCGTCCAGCTCCGCGTAGGTCAGTTCCTGGCGGTCTTCGCCTGAGCTCGGCGCGTCGGCGACGAGCGCGACGGCATCCGGCACGGCGGCGACGGTGGAATCCAACAGCGCCGCCAACGTGGTCCCGGCGGACGACACCGACGCGGAGCAGCGCTCCGACGACTCCGGCGTCCAGCTATCGAGCAGCACAGGCGGATCGATCGCGCGGGCGGTGGCGTTGCGCACCGACAGCATCTCGATCCGCTCGGCTGCGCCGAGAATCTCGATATCCCCGACCGGAATCGTCGCGTCGGCCGCCACTGCGGCCAAGATGCGTGCCAATCGGTCGGCAATCGCGCGGACCGTATCGTTGTCGAAAAGGTCTGTGGCGTAGGTGAAGTAGCCACCGATTCCCGCCGCGGCACCGGACTCGTCGTAGCTGTCGCTCACAATCAGATGCAGATCGAATTGCGACACATTCAGGTCCGCTTCCACTCCGGCAATCGTCAAGCCGGGCAGCTCCAGCGCAGTCCGGGCGATGTTCTGGAATGACAGGCCCACCTGGAACAGCGGATGGTGTGCCGTCGAGCGTCGCGGATCGAGCACTTCCACCAAGCGCTCGAAAGGAACATCGGCATTCGCGAACGCCTGCAAATCGGTTTCCCGTTGCCGCGCCAATACTTCGGTGAACGATTCCCCGCCCGAAAGCCGGGTCCGGAATACCACGGTATTGACGAACATACCGATCAGGTCATCGAGTTCACGCTCCCCCCGACCCGCCACCGGGGTGCCGATCGCGATATCCCCGGAACCGGACAGCCGCGCGAGCAACACCGCGAGCGCGGTGTGCACGACCATGAAGACGGTGGCGCCGTTGGCGCGCGCCAAGCGCACGAGTCCCGCGTGGATAGTGGCGTCCACCGACACCTCGACCCGTCCACCGGCCATCGATGCGACGGGGGGCCTCGGCCGGTCGGTCGGCAGCTCCAACAGGTCGGGAAGCTCGGCTAGCTGCTCGCGCCAGTACGTGATCTGCTGTGCGGCAATGGCCCCGGAATCGGATTCCTCGCCCAGCACAGCTCGCTGCCAGAGCGCGTAATCGGCGTACTGGACCCGCAGCGGTGCCCACGCCGGGGCAGAACCCGCGTTCCGCGCGGCGTAGGCCACCATCACGTCACGCACCAAAGGCCCCAACGACGAAGCATCGGCGGCGATGTGATGCACCACGACCGCGAGCACGTGCTCCGGTGGGGATCCGGGGGCGCGTCCGTCGATCTCCAGCAACCGCACCCGCACCGGCACCTCGGTGGTGACATCGAACAGTGTCGCCGCGAGCGCACGAACCGCCACCGCGACCTCGGATTCGGTTACCCGCTCCGGCACGACAGCCAGTTTCACCTGTCCGGCGGCCAGGACGACCTGCACCGGACCGTCGCCGCCCGAGTCCCGCGCGGCCTCGCCGAGCTCCGGGTACACGGTGCGCAGCACCTCGTGCCGCGCCACCACATCATCGAGCGCGCCTGCCAGCGCCGCGACATCGAGCAAGCCGGTCAGCCGAAGCGCGAACGGCAAGTTGTAGGCCGCCGAGCCCGATGCGGCCGCGGGATCGTCATCGACCTGATCGAACCGGTTCAGGAACCACATCCGCTGCTGCGCCAACGACAACGGCAACCGCTGCGGCCGTGGCAGGCTGCCCAGTTCGACGCGGTGGTCGGCGTGGGTGTGCGACTCGATCGCCGTCGCCAAGTCCGTCACGGTCGACGCCTCGAACAGCGTCCGCACCGGAATGCGGGCGCCTACCGCGGCACCCAACCGCGCGACCAGCCGCGTGGCGACCAGGGAATTGCCACCGAGTGCGAAGAAATCATCGTCCGCGCCGACCCGGTTCAGTCCCAGCACCTCACCGAACACACCGGCCACGATCTCTTCCACCGGTGTGGCAGGAGCGCGGAATTCGCGAGTGCCAAAAGTCGGTTCCGGCAGTGCTTTACGATCCAGCTTTCCACTGGTATTCAAGGGGAAAGCTGGCAATGCGACGATCGTGGCCGGAACCATATACGCCGGAAGCGTTTCACCGATCCGCGCCAGCAATTCCACCGGCTCGATCGTCCGCCCCGACGCGGGAACCACATACGCGACCAGCTGATCACCCAGCGCCGACGGCGCCACCAGCGCAACCGCCTGACTCACCGAAGGCTGCGCCAGCAATGCCGTTTCGATTTCGCCCAGCTCGATCCGCTGGCCACGGAATTTCACTTGGAAATCGGTGCGGCCGAGGTAATCGAGCCGCTGCGGCATATCCGCGGCAGCCGGACGCCACACGACCAGGTCACCGGTCCGGTACATTCGCACACCGGTCCCGAACGGATTGGCGACGAATCGGTCCGCGGTCAGATCCGGGCGGCGCACATATCCGCGAGCAAGCTGGTCACCGGCCAAATACAATTCCCCCGCCACCCCTGCGGGCACCGGACGCAATCGCGAATCCAGGACATACACCTGGGTATTCCACTGCGGCAACCCGATCGGCACCGACCGCTCCCGAGCATCTCGAGCCGGCCAGTAGGTGACCGACACGGCGGCCTCTGTCGGCCCGTACAGGTTGTGCACCTGAGCATCGGACACAGCGTTGATGGCGGTGACTGTCTCCGGCGGCAACGCCTCACCGATCACGAAGATGTGCGCCAAGCTCGGCAACGAACCCGCCGCGGTGTGCGCGGCGAACACCGTCAACATCGACGGGACGAAATCCGTGACCGTAACCCGCTGCGCGACAATGGTTTCCGCGACATAGACCGGATCGCGATGTCCATCGGGCGTCGCCAGAACCAGCTTCGCCCCCACCCGCAACGGTAGGAAGAATCCCCACAACGACACATCGAACGTCGTCGCGGTCTTCTGCAGGTACACGTCATCGGGGCGCAGCGGATACTCGGCCAGCATCCACTCGATCTGGTTGTTGATCGCAGCATGCGAAACCGCGACGCCCTTGGGCCGGCCCGTCGAACCCGAAGTGAAGATGACATACGCGGGATGCTGCGGCAGGATCGGCCGCAGCAGCTCCTCGGCGCGCACCGGCGCACCGTCGAAATGATCGAGCTCCACGGCATCGACCTGGAGCAGCACCGTGCCGGAGGGGACGCTGACCGCGTCCGCGGTCGTCGTCACCACACAGGCGGGCTGTGCCGTCTCGAGAATGTGCGCGATCCGGTCCGCGGGATGATCGGGATCCAACGGCACGTAGGCGCCACCGGCCGTCAGGATCGCATACATGCCGACAACCAGGTCGACCGAGCGCCGAATCGCCAGCCCCACCAGCGATTCCGCACCTACACCGTGCGAAATCAACAGCCTGGCGAGCCGGTTGACGCGCTCATCGAACTCGCCATACGTCAGCGTCGCGTAGCGACTCGTTGAGGGGTGGTGGTCGGGCGACGGGTGGGCCAGCGTCGCGTAGCGACTCGTCGAGGGGTGGTGGTCGGGCGACGGGTGGGCCAGCGTCGCGTAGCGACTCGTCGAGGGGTGGTGGTCGGGCGACGGGTGGGCCAGCGTCGCGTAGCGACTCGTCGAGGGGTGGTGGTCGGGCGACGGGTGGGTAAACGAGGTGCCCTCGTAAACCAGCGCGATGGCATCCGGATGCGCCGGCAGTGCCCGGCGATAGCCATCGAGCAGCAGCTCGGGGGCAACCGGATGGCCGGTGTCATTCCAGTCGACCAGGATCCGTTCCCGTTCAGCCGACGACAGCAGGTCAATGTCGCCGATGATCCGGCCCGGATCTGTCGCCACGCAGGCGAGCAGCCGCTGCCACCGTTGCGCGAAGTCCGCGATCGTCGATTCGTCGAACAGGTCGGTGGCGTAGGTGAACATCGCCGCCAGCCCGGCCGCGGCATCGTCGTCCTGGCGCGGCACCACGGTCAGCTGGAGATCGAAGGTGGCCCGCGCACCACCGAGCTCGACAGCGGTCACGGTCAGACCGGGCAATTCCAGCCGCGGCGAGTCCATGTTCTGGAAGAACAGCGCGACCTGGAACAGCGGGTGATGCGCTGACGACCGAACCGGCTCGAGCACCTCGACCAGTCGCTCGAAGGGCAGCTCGGCATGCGAGAGCGCGGCCAGATCCGTCTCTTTGGTGGCGGCGAGCTGTTCGGCGAACGAGGCGCCACGATCGACGCTGGTCCGCAGTACCAGCGTGTTGACGAACATGCCGATCAGCTCGTCCAGTTCCCGCTCACCACGACCGGCGACCGGCGTGCCGATGGTGACCTCGTCGCTACCCGACAGCCGGCCGAGCAACACCGCGAATGCCGCGTGCACAACCATGAACAGCGAGGCGCCGGTGCGGCGCGCCAGCTCGGTCAGCTCGGCATGGATCTCGGCGGGAATCTCGAACGAGTACTCCGCACCCCGGCCGGAGGCGACGTTCGGCCGAGGCCGATCGGCGGGCAGCTCCAGCCGATCCGGGATGCCTTGCAAAGCCGCCCGCCAGTAATCGATGTGGCTGGCAGCCACCGATTCCGGATCGGACTCGTCCCCGAGTACCGCACGCTGCCACAACGTATAGTCCGCATACTGCACCGGCAGTGGCTGCCAGCTCGGCGGGGCACCGGCGGCCCGCGCCAGATACGCGGTCATCAGATCACGGACCATCGGCGCGATGGACGCACCGTCGGCGGCGATGTGGTGCACCACGACCGCTAGGACATGCTCGGCGGTGTGTGCGGAGCCGTCCGACGAATCCGGGCCTGCCACCAGTTCGGCGAGGGCGACCCGCAACGGGACCTGCGTGGTCACATCGAAACCGGCTGACGCGATGTCGAGCAACCAGTCCGGAAGTTCCGTCTCCGCCATCGGCCGCGATGCGAGATCGGGAACCGCCTGACCGGCGGGCAGGATCTGCTGATAGCCGGTGCCGTCCAGGGCCGGATACACCGTGCGCAACGTCTCGTGCCGATCGACCAGATCGGCGACCGCCGCTTGCAGGGCTGCCACGTCCAGCGCCCCGGACAACCGGACGGCGAACGGAATATTGTTCGCCGCCGACGCCGGATCGAACTGGTTGAGGAACCACATCCGTTGCTGCGCCAGCGATAACGGAATCGGTTGTGCCGCCGCGCCCGCTCGCGGCACCGGTACCAGCGCACGACGCCCGCCCGCGCCGCGCAGCACGGTCAGCCGTGCCGCGAGTGCGGCGACCGTCGATGCCTCGAAGATCACCCGAGCGGGCATCCGCGTGTCGAGTGCCGCCCCGAGCCGAGCGATCATCTGCGTGGCCGACAGCGAGTTGCCGCCCAAGTCGAAGAAGTCGTCGTCCGCGCCCACGGGCCGGTCCGCGGGCACGCCGAGCACGTCGGCGAACGTGGTCGCGACGAGTTGCTCCACCGGATCGGACGGCGCGCGGAATTCGCGTTCCCGGACCACCGGTGCGGGCAGCGCGCGCCGATCCAGCTTGCCGTTCGGGCTCAGCGGCAACGCCTCCAGCACCACAATCGCCGCGGGCACCATGTACGCGGGTAGGCGTGCGGCGAGGTGCGTGCGCAAACCGTCGACGTAGGAGTCGCGGTAGGACTGGTCGCCACGGGTGTCGCCGGGTCGCGGTGCACGCACGACATACCCGACCAGTTGATCGCCCAGGCGTGCGTCGGACCTGACGGTCGCCACCGCCTGCATGACCGAATCATCCGCCCGCAGTGCGGATTCGACCTCCTCCAGCTCGATCCGCAGACCACGCAGTTTGACCTGGAAGTCGGTGCGGCCGATAAAGGTGAGCGAGCCGGTCGCATCGGCTGTGACGAGGTCGCCGGTGCGGTACATCCGGCTGCCGGGCGCACCGAACGGGTTGGCCACAAAACGATCCGCGGTGAGGTCGGCGCGGCCGACATAGCCCCGGGCCAATTGGGCACCCGCCAGATACAGCTCGCCCGCGACACCCGACGGCAGCGGATGCAGGCGCGAATCCAGCACATATGCCTGCGTATTCGATACCGGAAGGCCGATCGGAACCGCACCCGCCACGTCGTCGGCGACTGCCGCGTGCGTGGCGTGAACGGTGTATTCCGTGGGACCGTAGAGGTTGAACAGCGCCGCTGTACTCACCCGGCGGATCGCCTCGACCGCGTCGGAGGTGAACGCCTCACCCGCGATGAGGAGCGCCCGCAGTGAGCCGAGCTCCGCGGCGCCGGCCACCTCAGCACTGCTCGCGAAAACGGTCAGCATCGACGGCACGAACGAGGTCATGGTGATGCGCTCGGCCGCGATCACTTCGGCCAGATACCCCGGATCACGATGCCCGTCCGGCTCGGCCACAACCAACCGGCCACCGGTGGTCAGCGCACCGAACAACTCCCAGACCGACACATCGAATGTGACGGGCGTCTTGAACAACACCACATCATCGACGCCGATCTCGTATTCGCTTGTGATCCAACGGATCTGGTTGACCGCCGCGGCATACGCAACCGCCACACCCTTCGGCCGACCGGTCGATCCAGAGGTGAATATCACATAGGCCGGATGCGCCGGCCGCAACGGGGCGATCCGCTCCGCATCGACCACCGGCGCACCCGAATAACCGGACAGATCCAGCTCGTCCAGCACCAGCGTCGGCACTCCCGCACCGTCGAAACCATCGCGGGACGTGGTCAGCACACACACCGGCGCCGCCGACGCGAGCACATACCCGACTCGTTCGACCGGCTGATCCAGGTCGAGCGGCACATATCCCGCACCCGCGGCGTGCACCGCATATATCGCGACAACCAGGTCCACCGAACGCCGTATACCCAGCGCGACAAGCATTTCCGGGCCGACACCCGCATCGATCAGTCGTCTCGCCAACCGACGTACACGGGCCGCGAACTCGGCGTACGTCAGGGACTCCCCGCCGGGCGTCGACGGGTCCACAATCGCGACCGATTCCGGTGTCGCCGACACCTGGGCGTTGAACAGGTCTACGAGGGTAACTGCCGTGTCAGCGGTTTCGGCCTCCGCACGGCCGTTGAAGAAGAGGCGGGCCGCGCCGCCCGCGACCGGCCGCACCCAGTGCTGGACCAGCTCCGGCGGGCCTGCCCAGCCGGTGGCGACAACGACACGCAGCTCATCCAGTCCGGCCGGGTCCAGTGCGGCGAGTGT
Organism: Nocardia glycosmidis; assembly: GCF_052545115.1. NCBI lineage: Bacteria > Bacillati > Actinomycetota > Actinomycetes > Mycobacteriales > Nocardiaceae > Nocardia > Nocardia glycosmidis. The sequence continues at coordinate 7,948 of NZ_JBQWRH010000002.1, forward strand.
CGCGGGCGGGCCGAACAAATGCGTCACCTGTTCCCGCCGCAAAAGTCCCGCCAGCCCCGCGCTGTCGAGCCCGGCGGCCAGGACGAGCGTCGCCGCACCGCTCACGGCGAGCAGCAACTCGAGCGCCAGCTGGTCGGCCGTCGGAGCGACGAAGTGCAGGGTGCGAGCCTGCGGTCGCACTCGGTACCGCTCGCGCTGCTCAGCACAGAAATCGGACAACCCCGCCTGCGTGACCACTGTCCGCTCCGGGCGCCCGGCGCCATTGCGGGGATAGATCACGTACGCCGGGTGCTCGGCCTGCAACGGACGCACCCGATCGACGTGGGTAACCGAATCCGCGGGGTAGTCTCGCAGCGCCCGCTCGAACTCCGGCTCGTCGACGACCAACCACGCCACCGGCCCGGGCAGCTGGTCACGTACGGCCCCGACAGTCAGCCCGGACACCACACCCGGATCGAACACCGCCCGCACGACGAGGTCGGGCGAATCGTCCGGATCCAGCGGCACGAAGCCTGCGCCGGTCTTGGCCACCGCCCACAGCGCCACCACCGACTGGATCGAGTGCGGAATGCACACCGCGACCAAATCTTCGGGACCGATGCCACGTTCGAGCAATAACCGAGCGAGCCTCGTCGAGCGAGAATCCAACTCGGCGTACGTTATTCGCGCCGCCGATGCGATCGGGCCATCGACTCCGCCGCCGAACGACTCCGAAGCAGGCACCACAGCGAAGCTGTCCGGGTCGGTCTCCACCGCGATAGCCAGCAACTGCGGCAAAGTGGTGACCCGCGGGCGCCGGATACGATTGGGCCGCGCGCGCATCGGGCGGCTCATGCGTGGACCCCAATGCAAACAACAGTGCCTGGTCTGACGGCTGCCCGAACCAATGAAGTATCCCTCACTACTATCTGGTCTAGCTGTCTCTCACTGCCCAGCGTCGGCAGCGCTTCGCCCCACACACCGCCGATCCGGCGTGCCGGCACTATCGCGGCACGCCGGTCGCGGCGCAATTACTCCCCACCGTCACATACCCACTGCGACGACGCTTAAACCGCGTCTGATCGAGCGGCTTTCACCGGACCTAGCCGGATACCGTGTTCCCGAGGAGATCCGGGACGGCGGACACCTGCAGCGCACTCCGGGCGATCGGTGGCGGCACCGGACCGCCCTGGTCCAGCACCACAGCCTGCAGGTCGGCCAATTCCGCCGGGTCGATCACGGCGAGGTCGGCGGCGTCGATGAACAAGTGCGTCACCCACTCCTGGGCGAGCAAGACCTGCGGCGCTACTTCCGCCGATGCTGTGTCGACTATCACGATCGAAGCGCCTGCGCTACCCGCGGCCACCACCTCCAGCACGGCCGCCACCGGCTCCGGGGGGCCCTGCCGGAACGTGCGGGATTCGAAGGTCAGCCCGGTACGAGCGGACAACTCAGCCGCCGCGGCCGCCAATGCGTCGTAGGACAGCGCGACGCCATGGCGCCGGTCCGACGGCACGACCGCCGGATCGTCTCCACGTAGCGTTCGGAGCCGATTCGCGTAGGTCACCGGTCTCGGCGACTGGGCGTCGATCTCGGCGGCCACGGCAGGATCATCGAACGCCAACCAGTCGACACCGTCGATGCCGGATGCGCCACTCGCCGCCTCGCGCACGACCTCAACCGCGGCCACCAGCCCGACCTTGACCTCCAGTTCGCCGGGCAGTGCCGCGTCCACCGAGGGCACCGGAACCAGCGCCGCGCCGGTTTCCAGCACCGCCCAGACGGCGACCACCGCATCGATGCCGCGATCCAGGCGCAGCGCCACGCCGGTGCCGGGCCCGCAACCACGCCCGATCAGCGCCCGCGCCAGCCGCGACGATCGGGCGTGGATGTCCTGGTAGGACAACGCGTCCTCGCCCCACACCACGGCCGGTCCGTCCGGATCGTCCTCGACCGCGACGGCGAACAGCCGGGTCAGCGCGGTGCCTGCGGTAGGCGCCGCCGCCTCGGTCCGGGCCACATCGGTGGTCGTCTCCGGCACCGCGAACACACGGTTGCGTTCGTCGGCATCGAGTATGTCGATATCGCCGACGCATACCTGCGGGTCCGCGACCACAGCGGTGAGAATGCGCTCCAGCCTGCGCCCGAATGCCTGGGCGGTCGACGCGTCGAGAACGTCTGTGGCATAAGTGATCACGGTGACCAGGTCATCGAACGAGCCGTCCGCGCCATGCCGCGGCTCGACGGTCACCTGGAGGTCGAACTTCGCCGCACCCGCACCGATATCCAATGCCGCCACGGTCAGTCCGGGCAGTTCCAGGGTCGGCTGCTCGACGTTCTGGAACGAGAGCATCACCTGGAACAGCGGGCTGTGCGAGGTGACGCGTCCGGGGACGACCTTCTCCACCACGCGCTCGAACGGGATGTCCGCATTGGCGAAGGCCGCCAGGTCGATCCGGCGGGCCTGGTCGACCAGGTCGGCGAAACTCGCCCCGGTATCGACGGCGGTGCGCAGCGTCAGGGTGTTGACGAACATGCCGACCAGGTCGTCGAGCACGCGTTCGCCGCGACCCGCGATCGGTGTGCCGACAGCGACGTCGGAGTCGCCGGACAGCCGGGCCAGCAGCACCGCCAGCGCCGCGTGCACGACCATGAACAGCGTCGAATTATGCTCGCGCGCCAGCTTCGCCAGCGCTTCGTGCACCGGCGGCGCGACCGCGAATCCGGTGCTCGCTCCGCGCATCGTCGGCACCGCCGGGCGGGCACGATCCAGCGGCAAGTGCAGTTCGCCGGACAGGCCGGCGAGCTGGTCGCGCCAGTACGCCAACTGCCGTGCGGCCACCGAGTTCTCGTCGTCGTCGGTGCCGATCACGGCGCGCTGCCAGATCGCGAAGTCCGCGTACTGCACCTCGAGCGGCGACCAGCGCGGCGAGTTGCCGCGGACCCTGGCCAGGTAGGAAGTCATCAAGTCGCGGGCCAGCGGGGCCATCGAAGCGCCGTCCGCGGCGATGTGGTGCGCGACCAGGGCCAGCAAGTGCTCGTCCGGCCCGGGCTCGAGCAGCAGGGCACGCACCGGAACCGCTTCGGTCACATCGAATCCGGTGCCCATCAGCTCGGTGATCCGGCCGACCGGGTCATCGGTGGCGGCCACCTCCAACCCGGCGGGCAGCACCTCGGCAACGGACAGGATCTCCTGGTACGGCAGCCCGCCCGGCCCGTTCGCCGGGTAACGCGTGCGCAGCGATTCGTGCCGCTCCAGCACATCCGCCAGGGCGTAGCGCAACGCGGACACGTCCAGCGCACCGGTCAGCCGGATCGCCAGCGGAATGTTGTAGGCGGGCGAAGCCGGATCGAACTGGTTGAGCACCCACATCCGCTGCTGCGCCAGCGACAGCGGCACCGGCTCCACCCGCTCGGCGCGGACCAGCGGCGGTCGCGCCGCGCCGCCGGCGCCGGGCACCACGCGGGCGGCCAGCGCGGCGACCGTCGGCGCCTCGAACAGCTCGCGCACCGCCAGATTCGCTTCCAGCGCCTCGTTGATCCGCGCGACCACCCGGGTGGCCAGCAGCGAGTTGCCGCCGAGCGCGAAGAAGTCGTCGTCCAGACCGACCTCCGCGGCGGCGAGCAGTCCGGCGAACACCTCGGCCACCGCCTGCTCGACTGGGGAACTCGGGGCGCGGAAAACCGCCGCACCGAGGAACTCCGGTGCCGGCAAGGCTTTTCGGTCCAGTTTGCCGTTCGGCGTGAGCGGCAGCACATCCAGCACCACGACGGCGTCCGGAACCATATAGCCGGCCAGGAACTCCGACACCTGGGCGCGCAACACGGTCGCGTCCAGCGTGGCGCCGGCGCCGGGCACCGCGTAACCGATCAGGCGATCGCCCGCGTGCTCGTCCGAGCGGACCAGCACCACAGCCTGGCCGACACCAGGGCAGCGCAGCAGCGCCGACTCGATCTCGCCGAGTTCGATACGGAAGCCGCGCAACTGGACCTGCTGGTCGCCGCGGCCGGCGTACTCCAGGGTGGCTCCGCCACCCAAACCGACCCAGCGGCCGATATCGCCCGTGCGGTACATCCGAGATCCCGGCGCGCCGAATGGATTCGCGACGAAGCGCGCGGCGGCGAGTCCGGGACGGCCGAGGTAGCCACGGGACACCTGGGCCCCCGCGACGTAGATCTCGCCCGCCACACCGACCGCGGCCGGGTTCAGGCGATCGTCCAGCACAGCGGCCTCCAGGCCGGGCAGCGGACGGCCGATGATGCTGGCCGGGTTGTCCACCATCTGCGCGTCCAGCGACAGGAACGAGACATGCACCGTGGTCTCGGTGATGCCGTACATGTTCACCAGCCACGGCGCGTCCACCGGATGACGCTCGTACCAGCGCCGCAACCGGCGCAGATCCAGCGCTTCGCCGCCGAACACCACATAGCGCAGCGCCAATTCGCCCAGCTGGTTCGGGTGCGCGGCCCGATCGGCCTCGGCGAGCTGGTAGAACGCCGACGGGGTCTGGTTGAGCACGGTGACCTGTTCGCGAATCAACAGCTCACGGAACTGCTCCGGCGACCGGGAAGTCAGGTAGTCGACCACCACCACGGTGCCGCCGTTGGCCAGCGCGCACCACAGCTCCCAGACCGAGAAGTCGAACGCGAACGAATGGAACAGCGTCCACACGTCGGTCTCGTCGAACTCGAACAGCAGCTGGGTGTTGGCGAACAATTCGACCACGTTGCGGTGCGCGACGCCGACACCCTTCGGGACGCCGGTGGAGCCCGAGGTGTAGATGACGTACGCCAGGTTGTCCGGACGCAGCGGCGTGCTGCGCTCGGCATTGCGCACCCGGGCGTCATCGAACGTGGTGGTCGCCGCGAGAAGGTCCTCGAGCAGAAGCACCGGAATGGTCCCCGTGGGCAGCGCGTCCCGCTCCGCGGCGGTGGTCAGGACACAGCTGGGGGCGGCATCGGCGAGCATGAACTCCAGCCGCTGCACCGGATAGGTGGTGTCGATCGGCAGGTACGCCGCACCGGCGGTCAACACCGCCAGCAGCGCGACGGGTAGCTCTTCGGTCCGCGGGACCGCGACCGCCACCAGCGATTCCGGGCCCACACCGTGGGCGATCAACGCGCGCGCCACCCGATTCGCAGCGCGCTGCAACTGACCGAAAGTCAGTGTGGTGTCGCCGAAACGGATCGCGTCCGCGTCGGGCCGCCTGCGCGCCTGCGCGCCGATCAGGTCCACCAGGGTCACTTCGGGCACCACCGCACCAGGGGTGTTCCACTCGTGCAGCACGAGTTCGCGCTCACCGGGTGCCAGCACGTCGATATCGCCGACGATCACCGTGGCGTCGGCGGCCACCGCGCGCAGGATCCGGCCGAAGCGATCGATGAAGTCCTGCACGGTCGCTTCGTCGAACAGATCGGTGGCGTAGGTGAAGGCCGCCGACATACCCTGCGCGGCGGCGTGCCGGTCGAGCTTCTCCACCAGCGCCAGTTGCAGGTCGAACTTCGCCAACGGCACCGCGAGATCCACCGCGGCCACCGAAAGCCCCGGCAGCTCCAGCTCGGCGCTCGCCATGTTCTGGAAGGTCAGCATCACCTGGAACAGCGGGTGACGCGCGGCCGAGCGCACCGGGTCGAGCAACTCGACCAGCCGCTCGAACGGAACGTCGGCATGGCCGAACGCCTCGATGTCGACAGTCCGCACCTCGCGCAGCAGCTCGTCGAAGCGGGCATCCGGGGTGATCTCGGTGCGCAGCACCAGCGTGTTGACGAACATGCCGATCAGGTCGTCCAAGGCCGCCTCGCCGCGGCCCGCCACGGGCGTACCGATGGCGATGTCCCTGCTGCCCGACAGGCGGGCCAGCAGCACGGCGAGCGCCGCGTGCACGACCATGAACAACGTCGAATTATGTTGCTGCGCAATGCGAGTCAGCGCGATGTGCACATCGGCGTCGATCTCGAAGCCGACCGTCGCGCCGCGATGGGATGCGACCGCGGGCCGCGACCGATCCGCGGGAAGCTCCAATTGATCCGGCAGCGCGGCCAATGCGGTGCGCCAGTAGGCGATCTGCTGAGCCAGCACCGAATCCGGGTCGTCCTCGGCACCGAGGATCTCGCGCTGCCACATCGCGAAGTCGGCGTACTGCACCTCGAGTGCGGGCCATTCCGGCGCGCCGCCGCGCATCCGATCCACATAGGCGCTCATCAGGTCCCGGGTCAACGGACCCATGGAGAAACCGTCGCCCGCGATGTGGTGCACCACGCAGATCAGCACGTGCTCGGTCTCGGTCAGCGCGAGCAGGCGCACCCGAACCGGCGGCGCGGCGGTCACGTCGAAGCCCTCGGTCACCGCGGCGGCCACCAGCGCGGGCACCTGCGACTGCTCGGCCTGTTGGACCACGAGCTCCAGGAGTGCCCGCGGATCGGACGCGGGCAACACCGACTGGTAGCCCTCACCATCGACGTCCGGGTAGCGGGTGCGCAATACCTCATGGCGCTGGGCGAGATCGTGCACCGCGGCGCGCAGTGCGTCGACATCGAGCCGACCCGATAGCCGTACCGCGACCGGAATGTTGTCGACCGCGCCGGCCGGATCGAAACGGTTCAGGAACCACATACGCTGCTGGGCGTAGGACAGCGGTATCCGCTCCGGGCGCGGACGCGCGTGCAGCGCCTGGCCCGCGGCCGAACCAGCGTGCCGCTCGACGCGGGCCGCGAGTGCCGCGGCCGTGGTGGCCTCGAACAGCAATTGCACCGGCACCCGCAGCTCCAGCGCGGAGCCGATGCGCGCGGCGGCCTGCGCGGCCAGCAACGAGTTGCCGCCGAGCTCGAAGAAGTCGTCGTCCACGCCGACGCGGCCGTCCTGCTCGGGCACCAGCAGCGCGGCGAACACGTCGGCGATGATCTCCTCGACCGGCGTCGACGGCGCGCGGAACACACGCGCGGTGAATACCGGCTCGGGCAGCGCCGCGCGGTCCAGCTTGCCCACCGGCGACAGCGGGATCTCGTCCAGCGCCATGATGGACGCGGGAATCATGTACGCGGGCAACGACTCTCCGACGAACTCGGCGAGCGCTCCGGGATCCACCTCGACTCCTGGCCGGGGCAGCACATACGACACCAGCGCGGTCGCGCCGGACGGCAGCGCCTTGCCGAGGGTGGCCGCGAATTCGATGTCCGGGTGGCGGGTGAGCGCAGAGTCGATCTCACCCAGTTCGATGCGGAAGCCGCGGATCTTCACCTGGAAGTCCGAGCGCCCCAGATATTCGATGACGCCGCCGTCGGAGCCGTCGGATTCGGTGCGGCGCACCAGATCTCCGGTTCGGTACAGCCGCGCGCCCGGGCTGCCCGCGTCGGCGACGAACGGGCTGGCGACGAAGCGCTCCGCGGTCAGCCCTGGCCGACCGAGGTAGCCCTGCGCCAGCGCGGGGCCGGATAGGTACAGCTCGCCGACCACCCCGGCCGGTACCGGCCGCAGCCGCGAATCGAGCACGAACGCACCGACTCCCGGGATAGGCGTGCCGATCGTGATGGGCTCATCCGGCGCCAGCGGCGGCGTACTGGTGGCGAGAATGGTCGCCTCGGTGGGCCCGTAGCCGTTGTAGAACTCACGCTCACCCGCCCAGCGGCCGACGAGTTCCGGACCGAATTTGTCCCCGGCCACCACCACCGCTTGCAGATCGTCCAACCCGGTCGGGTCCACCGATTCCAGCGCACCCGGGGTGATGAGCATGTGCGTGACGTGCTCGCGCCGCAGCAGATCGGCCAGTTCGAAACCGCCGAACACGGTCGGCGGCGCGACCACCAGCGTCGCCCCGGCAGAGAAGGCCAGCAGCAGTTCGAGCACCGAGACGTCGAAATTCGGTGAGCAGACGTGCAGTACCCGGGATTCCTCGGTGACTCCGTAGTGCTCGCGCTCGGCAGCCACCAGCCCGGCCAGACCGCTGTGCGAGACCACGACACCCTTGGGCATGCCGGTCGACCCGGAGGTATAGATGACGTAGGCCGGGTGCCGCTCGTCGAGCGGGCGAATCCGGTCGGTGTACGAGATGGGGTGCCCCGGGCGGGCGTTGATTCGCGCGGCCAGCACCGGGTCGTCCAGCTCGACCCAGTACACGCCGGTGCCGAGCAACGCGCGGTGCGCCGAGACGGTGAGCCCTACCGTCGCGCCGGAGTCGGCGACGATGTGGTTGATCCGGTCGGCGGGGTAGCTCGGATCGACCGGCACGTAGGCGGCGCCGGTCTTCGCGATGGCCCATACCGCGAGCACCGACTCCACACTGCGCGAGATCGCGATGGCGACCACGTCGCCGGGCCCGGCACCGCGCTCGATCAGTTCTCTGGCCAGCCGCGAGGACGCCGCGTCCAGTTCAGCGTAGGTGAGTTCCCGATCATCGGCCGGATCCCCGGTCGGGTTGAACCGGATCGCGACCTCGGTCGCGGCGGACTCGACCGCGGCCGTGAGCAGCTGACCGAAGAGTGGACTACCGGACCTGCGGCGACGGCTACCGCGAGCGGAGCGACGGGCGGTTTCCATTCGAGTGTCTTCACCTCTCGCGTCGAGCCAGGACCGGACATATCCATACCAGAGGTATGTTTCTCGGAACCGGCGCGGTCCGGGCAATCATATAAGGGAATGTTCGGTGATCCCGCGCGCCGTATTGCATTGCCGCGGCAACCGCAAGCACGGTCCGCGACCCTACTCTGCCGTGTTGTCCTCTCGCCGAATACCGTCCGCTGCCAGACCCGGGAAGCGGTGCCTGCTGCTGCCGGTCGTTATATCGGCGCGGAGCCGGTCATGTTGCATGCGTGTCCGCACTGGTGAGACTGTTCACAACCACCGTCGCCGGGCGGCCTGCACGCCCGCCTGGAATCTGGTGCTCGCGCCGAGACGCTCCAGCAGCCGGGCGGTGCGGCGTACTACCGTGCGCCTAGACATCCCGAGTCTGCGTGCGATGGTGTCGTCGGTGGCGCCCAGTCCCATCAGGGTCAGGATCGCCCGGTCGCGTTCGTCCAGCGTTTCCACGGCCGGATTCACCGAGATCGGCGCGGCCAGCGCCCACAACACGTCGAAGGTCTTGATCAGCAGCTCGAGCACCGGAGATCCGGTGATGCGCAGCCCCATCGGATCGGGCCTGCGCTCGTCGGCGTGCAGCACCAGACTGGCCCGCTCGTCGTCGCTGATGATCAGCTTGAATGGTGGCTCGGGCAGCGTTCTGGCCTGCGCTCCACTGGTATTGGTGGACAATGCGTGCCGCAGGCGTTCGGCGTCCTGGTATACGGTGTCCTGATACAGCGTCTGATACCGAATGCCGTCGCCGAGCCGGTCGCGTTTGAGCTGGAACAGCTGTCGCTCGCGCTCGGAATCGCTGAGGTAGGGTCCGCGTTCGATCAGCTTGACGCCGATTCGCGCGCCGGTCTGCAGCTCCTCGAAATCCGCCAGCATTTCCAGCCGCTCGTACACCGGCACCACGGCGCCGTTACCGCGCGGCGAGCGGCGCACCGAACGGAACGTCTCGCTCAGCCGCGCCGCGGCGGCGTGCATCTGATTGATTTCCTGCTGCCTGCGCCGCGCCTCGGCCTCCGACAGCGACTCCGGTGCGTGCGCGTCCCAGACGGTGCTTCCGTCGGGCGACTCGATGCGGACCGCGGCGTGTAGTGCACACAACACGTCCAGCGAGTCGGCGGCGCGGTCTTGCGAAATACTCAGGTACTGCGCGATATCGGCGAGGCTGGATCGCGGATGGCGCACCAACACGGCGTAGGTGCGGCCGTGCGGTGACCCAGGCTCGAAGATGTCGCCCAGCTCGATCACGGCCCGAGCCCAACGACCGACCGGTGCCCATGGAACGGGTGCACAATCGCTACGCGCACAACACGTAGGCGCACAATACGTCCCGCCTGGTCCGGGCAGGCCGGCATCGGGACGCGCGACCGTGCGATTGTCGGAATATCAAGCCGGAGAGGGAAATCAGTGCGCCGAAGGGCCCCACTGCATGGGCACGCCCCGGGCGGCCAGATACGGCAGCGGGTCGATTTTGGTGCCGGACCGATCCCAGATCTCCAGGTGCAGATGCGGCCCGGTGGACTGCCCCCGGTTGCCGACGGTGGCGATCACGTCGCCCGCGTTCACCCGCTGCCCCTCGGACACGAACATCTCGTTCACATGTCCGTAGACCGCGGTGGTGCCGTCGTCCTGCAGCACGCGCACCCACAGGCCGAACCCGGAGGCCGGGCCCGCCTCGATCACGGTGCCTTTGCTCACCGAGTGGATCGGCGCGCCGAGCGCGTCGGCGAAGTCGAGCCCGTAGTGCATGGCACCCCAGCGGCTGCCGAAGCCGGAGCTGATCGCGCCGCCCACCGGGCGCACCGCGGCCGCCGGAGCGACCTGCTGCTGCACACCCTTGAGGACTTCCTCGGCCTGCGCCAGCGGCGCGGCGATCTCGGGCGGGAGATTGGGGATGCCGAAGGGGGCGGCCACCGCGGCCGCGATCGGGGTGGCGACCGGAGCGGGCTCCGGGACGACGTCGGCCACCGGCGTCGCGGCCCTGGCCTCGGCGACCGGCAGGATGCCCGTGCCCTTGACCGTAGTGGGCGCGGCGGTCGCCTCCGGATCGGCGTCGTGTGCGCCGGGCAGCAGCGGGGCCGCGTAGGCGAGTGCCGGGGCGACCTGACTGGCGGCCCCGATCAGCGCGCCCGCGGCGACCGCGACGCCCGCGGCGGCCTTGACCCGCTCCGTCGCGGACGGCTCGGCGCGATGCCGCGTGGGCCGGTCCGTGGCGCCGCCCTCGCCGAGGAGGCTCTGAACGGTGATGGAACTGGGGCCTACACGGTGCTGCGACAAAGCTGAATCCTCGGTCGACGTACTGGGTCCGGATGCCGGGTCGCCGACGCCGATCCGGTTCGATAACGATCCGGTGACGCCTAAGCGGATAACGGTTTGGCATCCGTTGTGACGGGAACTCTACCCGGTCGTGACCATTCCGCAACCTTCAGCGGAACATTCGCAGGTAAGGCGGGGTCACACGCCATATGAGCGAGACTTGGACCGTGATCCTCGACCATGCGGACGTCCCGATCGTGCTCGCCCCGATGGCGGGCGGCCCATCCACCCCCGAGCTGACCGCCGCCGTCGCCGACGCGGGCGGCTTCGGCCAACTGGCGGCCGGTTATCTGAGCGCCGCAGACACCGGCGCGCGGATCACGGCGACCCGCGCCGCGACCGGCAAGCCGTTCGGCGTCAACCTGTTCGTGCCCGGCCCCGCGACCCCCTCCGCCGAGCTGACCGATTATCTCGCCGAACTCGGCGCCGACTACGAACTCGCAGACGCGAAGTTCGACACCGACGACTGGGACGCCAAACTCGACCTGCTCGTCGCCGACCCGGTCGCGGTCGTGTCCTTCACCTTCGGCTGCCCGAGCGCCGCGGAGATCGCCCGGCTGCATGCCGTCGGCTCCGAAGTCTGGGTGACCGTCACCGCGCCCGCGGAGGCGCACGTCGCGGCCGGCGCGGGCGCCGACGTGCTCATCGCCCAGGGCGCGGAAGCGGGCGGCCACCGCGCCACTTTCGTGGATCGACCGGCCGACGACGGCACCGATCCACTCGGCCTGCTCGCGCTGCTGCAACTGCTGGCCGCCGGCACCGATCGGCCGCTGGTGGCCACCGGCGGCATCGCCACGGGCGCGGGCATCGCCGCGGCGCTCGCAGCCGGCGCCGTGGCCGCCCAGCTCGGCACCGTGTTCTTGCGCTGCCCCGAGGCGGGCACCAACCGAGCGCATCGCAGCGCGCTGACCACCGACACCCCCACGATGCTCACCCGCGCTTTCACCGGCCGCAGGGCCCGCGGGTTGCGCAACCGATTCCTGGTCGAGCACACGGCCACCGCACCCGCCGGGTACCCCGAAATCCACTACGCCACCGCCCCGCTGCGCTCCGCGGCACGGGCAGCAGGCAACGCCGATGAGATCAACCTCTGGGCAGGCCAAACGCATGCGCTGACACCGGAGAAACCTGCGGGCGAGCTGGTTCGCGAGCTGGCCGCGGATACCAAAATCGCACTGGAAAAAGCACTTTCACGACGAATCCAGTGTTATTGACAACGACTTTCGTTTAGACTCGAGTCGCATCGCATCACGTCCAGCACTGGAGGAGAGCGTTATGTCCCTCGATGTCCCCACCGCCATTCTCGAACGCGCCGAACGCGGCGAGGTCGACGACGCCGACTTTGCCGAGGTCGTGCGCAATTCGTTGCCGTACGCCTGGGCGGTCGTCAGCCGGGTCGCCGGTGAACTACGTTCCGGCACCGCAGAATTCGCCGACAATACGATCGCACCACCGGACGAGCAGGCCCGTGGCCAGCTGCTGCGCGCCATGGCTTCCGACGCCATCCGCGGCGGGCTCGAGCGGCATTTCGGGGTGAAGCTCGCCTTCCAGAACTGCCACCGGGTCGCCGCGTTCCCGCTGGCCGCGGTCGGCGGCGAAACCTACACCACGTTCATCAGCACCAGGGCGCAGCTGCTCAACCAAAGCCCCGAACTGCGCAACTGCTGATCGACGCGACCTGAACACCCGGCGCGGCAAACCGATTCGGTCCGCGCCGGGTGTTCGTGCGGACAAGTCCGCCGCACCCGCGCGTCGGCACCGCTCGGCGCGGCGCCACCCGTAGGGTGAACCGCCATGAGCAGCAACGATCTTCGTGACGAGGTCGAAGCCAGGCTGGCGCCGTGGCAGCACCAGCTCGGGGCGGACCGCGTCGCCTACACCCATCATGTCCTGCGCGTCCTGGCGCTGTGCGATCTACTGGCAGCCGACCAGCAACCCCGTCCGAGCGCCCGCGAGGAGTACCTCACCGCCGCCACCCTGCACGACATCGGCATCTGGTCCGCGGGCAGCTTCGACTACCTGGCCCCCTCGTGCGATCTGGCCCGGGCCAGGCTGTCGAGCATCGACCGCGACGACCTGACCGGACTGGTGGTCGCCATGATCAACGAGCACCACAAGCTTCGTCCCGCGGGCCCGCCGCACGATCCGGTCGAGATCTTCCGCCGCGCCGACGCCATCGATGTCGAATACGGTCTGCTCGGCCGGTTCGGCGTTTCCCGCGCCACCTACCGGGACCTGGCGAAACGCTATCCGAACCACGGTTTTCACCGCGCGCTGATCCGGCTGACCGCGCGGCGGCTGCGCACCAACCCCACGTCACCACTGCCGATGGTGAAATGGTGACCAGGCGCGGTCACGGGGCAGGCGGGCTCGGCCGAAGACTGGTGACGTCCAGGTCGCCGTCGGCATACTGGCCGCGCAACCGCTTCTTGTCGAACTTGCCCACGCTGGTCTTGGGGACCTCCGCGATGAACGTCCAGTGCTCCGGCAACTGCCACTTCGCGAACTTGCCGGCGAGGAAGTCGCGCAACTCTTCCGGCTTCGCCTCGGCGCCCTCGGCCAGCACCACCGCCACCAGCGGACGCTCGTCCCACTTCTCGTCCGGCACGCCGATCACGGCCGCCTCGGCGACCGCGGGGTGGCCGACCACAGCGTTCTCCAGATCCACCGACGAAATCCATTCCCCGCCGGACTTGATCACGTCCTTGGACCGGTCCACCAGAGTGAGGTAACCGTCCGGGCTGATCCGGCCGACGTCGCCGGTGCGCAGCCAGCCGTCGTCGAACTTCTCCGGGTCCACCACCACGCCGTCCGGCGAGTAGTAGGAGCCGGTGATCCACGGGCCGCGCACTTCCAGTTCGCCCAGCGATACCCCGTCGTTCGCGACCACGCCGTCGTCGCCGACCAGGCGGGCCTGCACACCGGCGGGGAACCGGCCCTGCGTCACCCGGTACGCCCACTTCTGTTCCTCGCTGACCGCGCTGGCGGGCGCATGGGCAACGCTGCCCAACGGCGAAGTCTCGGTCATCCCCCACGCGTGCAGCAGACGCACACCGTGCTCGTCCTCGAAGATATGCATCATCGACGGCGGAACAGCGGAACCGCCCACCACGACCGCCCGCAGATGGGTGATGTCCTGCGGTTCGGCGGCCAGCGCGGCTAGCACCCCACCCCAGATGGAGGGCACCGCGGCCGCGAAGGACGGCTGCTGCGCTGCCATGCACCGCAGCAGCGGACCCGGCTGCAGGAACCGGTCCGGCATGAGCAGATTCGATCCCGCCATCAGCGCCGCGTACGGCAGGCCCCAGCCGTTCGCGTGGAACAGCGGCACGATGGCCAGGATGGTGTCGTTTTCGTACAGGCCCATCCCGTTGTTCGCGCCGACTTGCATGGCGTGCAGCCAGTTGGACCGGTGCGAGTACAGCACACCCTTCGGGTCGCCCGTGGTGCCGGAGGTGTAACAGATTGCGGCGGCGGATCGTTCGTCGAGCACCGGAAAGTCATAGGTGTCCGGCTGCGCGGCAACCAGTTCGGCGTAGGAGTGCACCCGCACGCCCTCCGGGACATTCAGCGTTGCCGCGTCGCCGTTGACCACGATGACGTGGCGAACCGTCTCCAGGTGGGGCAAGATCTGGCCGAACAGCGGCACCAGCGTGCCGTCCACCAGCACCACCTGGTCTTCGGCGTGGTTGGCCACATAGACGACCTGTTCGGGGAACAACCGGATGTTCAGCGCATGCAGCACCGCGCCCATCGCGGGCACCGCGATATAGGCGACCAGGTGCTCGTTGTTGTTCCACATGAACGTGCCGACCCGGTCGCCGACCCCTACCCCCAACCCGCGCAGCGCATTCGCCAACCGCGCCGACTCGGCACCGACCGCACGGTAGGTCATGGTGCGCACGCCGGCGCCCGTCCAGGTGGACACCGTGGAATCGCCGGCGAAGGTCGATGCGTACCGCAGCAACGTGGCCAGCGACAACGGCTCGTCCTGCATGGTGCTGAACATCGGAACTCCTCTTTTCGTCGGCACGCCCGCGTGCCCGGCTCATGCACTCGCCGACCATGAGCCACATCACACCGGGATGCTACCCAACGGTAGGCCGCGCCGGGCGAAGCCGAAAAGATTCCTGAATCCGCACCCGACCGCACCAGCCGGGTACCTCGGGTTCCCGCTATGAACTCGGCACCGCGACCTCGGCATGCGCCGGGTAGGCATGGACCACAGCGGTATTCAGCTTGGGCACCACATGGGTGAGCGTGTGCTGGGCGTCGTGTGCGATCTGGTGGGCGTCCGCGAGCGTGGTGGTCGGCGCGACATCCAGCTCCACGTCGGCGTGCAGGCGATGCCCGATCCAGCGCATCCGCAGACTGCGCACACCTTGCACGCCGGGCTCGATGGCCAGCGCCTGCTCGGCCGCGAGAACCAGCCCCGGCTCGACCGCGTCCATCAACCTGCGCAGCACATCCCGCGCCGCGGTGCGCAATACCGCGAGGATCGCGACGGTGATCAGCAGTCCGATAATCGGGTCGGCCAGCGGGAAACCCAACGCCACTCCGCCGGCGCCGAGCACAACGGCCAGCGAGGTGAACCCGTCCGTGCGCGCATGCAGACCGTCGGCGACCAGCGCCGCCGAGCCGATCCGCCGCCCCACCCGAATCCGATACAGCGCGACCGTCTCATTGCCGAGGAATCCGATCAATCCTGCCGCGGCGACCCACCCGAGATGGTCGATCGGCACAGGGTCGAGCACTCTGCGCACGGCCTCGTATCCCGCGATCAGCGCCGATAGAACGATCATCGCGACGACGAAGAGTCCGGCCAAGTCCTCCGCCCTGCCGAACCCATAGGTATAGCGCCGGGTCGCGGCCCTGCGGCCGAGCGCGAAAGCGATCCACAGCGGCACGGCGGTCAGAGCGTCGGAGAAGTTGTGCACGGTGTCGGCCGCCAGCGCCACCGAACCGGACGCGGCGACGATCAGCAGCTGCAGCGCCGCCGTGCAGGCGAGCACTACCAGGCTGAGTTTGACGGCACGGATTCCGACCACGCTGGCCGCGAGCGCGTCGTCGACGCTGTCGGCGGCGTCGTGGCTGTGCGGGACGAAGATTTCACCCAGTTTGCCGAACAGGCCGGTCCGATGTTCATGATGGTGACCGCCGCTGTGCCGGTGCTGATGCCCGTGGCTGCCGTGCTGGTGCCCATGCCGATGCTCGGTAGCGTGCGCATCGACGGCGCGACTGCCACCCGCACCCGCCAGCCGACCTCCGACAGCATGCTTCGCCCAGCTCATGACACGTCCGCCGCGCCACGATGGGGCAGTTCACGCACCGCGCCCGGGCCGCGATGGTGCGCCGGGACGCCGGGTCCCGCATGCTCGGCGTTGTACACCGCATCGACTACCAATTGCCGGATGTGTTCGTTCTCCAGCCGGTAGAAGATCGTCGTGCCCGACCTGCGGGTGTTCACCAGACGTGCCATCCGCAGTTTCGCCAAGTGCTGCGATACCGAGGGCGCGGGCTTACCGACCTGTCCGGCCAGATCGGTCACCGACAGTTCGCAGTCGACCAGCGCCCACAGAACCTGCACGCGGGTCGGGTCGGCGAGCATCCGGAACACCTCGACAACCAGCCCTACCTGATCCTCCGCGAGCGGCGGTCGCATTTCCTGGCTATCTGCATTCATACGCAGATATTAGATCAGAAAGGCGTGCGGGAACAGGCTCCGAGCCGGTGTCGCGTCGGATCCGGTCGACCAGTGTGTCGGCGGCGAGGCAGGCGTGCCGTGAGCAGTCCTCTTCTTCAGTCCGCGAACTCTTGTCTGGAAGGGCGCGGCTACCGACTGGTGAGCGGCCGGTACGTAACAGACCGCATCCAGCACTTCGTCACCGCGGACGCCCCAGCGGCTTGCGCCCTGGCGCTCAGCTCGCTTCGGTCGGCGGCAGCCGTTCTCCCCGCCGGCACCGGAAGCGACCGGCGGAGACTAATCATTGATCAGACAGCTTCCGCGGCCATTCAACAGGCAGCGACACGTGATGTACACCGCACTCAGCTGCCAATTCGAGTTCGGCGGAATGAGTTCGGCCAATTACTTGTTCGGACAGTTATTGCACTGGGTTCGGCTGTAGAACCAACCCGCCGCGATGCACCGCCGGTGAGGCGATCACCGGTCCGACCAGCACTGAGAGCGACCCGGAGTACGACAATGACCACAGCCTTCGATCCGATCGACTTTGTCGGCAAGCGCCTGCCCAACCGCATCGTCATGGCACCGATGACCCGCAGCCGCGCCCACGACCCGGGTGCGATCGCGACACCGGCCATGGCGACCTACTACGCGCAGCGCGCGAGCGCCGGGCTGATCGTCAGCGAGAGCATCCAGCCCTCGGCGGTCGGTCAGGCCCACCCCTTCACTCCCGGACTGCACTCGCCGGAGCAGGTGGCGGCGTGGCGACCGGTGACCGACGCGGTGCACGCCGCGGGCGGGACGATCTTCGCGCAGCTGATGCACGCCGGGCGCGTCCGCCACCCGAGCCTCCTGTCCGCGGAACTCGCGCTCGTCGGCCCGTCACCGGTGGCCGCCGCGGACCCGACCTCCGTACCGGAGGACGTGCGCGACCTCGTCACCCCGATCGAACTGACCGAAGCCGGGATCGCCGAGACGATCGAGGACTTCGCACGTGCCGCCCGCAACGCCGTCGAGGCGGGCTTCGACGGGGTCGAGCTGCACGGCGCCAACGGTTTTCTGCTGCACCAGTTCCTGTCCACGAATGTCAACCAGCGCACTGACCGCTGGGGCGGGTCGATCGAGGGACGTATCCGGTTCCCCCTCGAGGTTGTGCGCGCGGTCGTCGAGGCCATCGGCGCCTCCCGGGTGGGCCTGCGGATCTCACCGGCACACGGTCTCAACGGCATCGTCGAGGACGGCCACCGCGACACGTACCGGACCCTGGTCGAGGCGCTCGAAGCGCTCGAGCCGGCCTACCTGCATGTCATGGAGATGGGCGATAAAGCCGACCGCGACCTGACCCTCGAGCTGCGCAAGCGGTTCAGCGGCACGTTCATCCTGAACCCGGCTACCCCCAACGCGGCCACGGGCACAGCGGAGCTGTCGCTGATCGAGGACGGCACCGCCGACATGATCTCCTTCGGCGCGCTGTTCCTGGCCAACCCGGACCTCCCCGCGCGCCTCGCTGCCGGCGGACCGTTCAACACCCCGGACCCGGCCACCTTCTACGGTGGCGACGAACGCGGTTACACCGACTACCCCCGTCTCGACGACTGAGCGAGCGGGCATCCGGCCGAACCCGATGCAATGGTCCATTCGCTCGGCCGATACCCACGGCACCCGCCTCGACGCCGGCTATCCCCGGCCGCGCCGAGGCGGGTGCCGCCCCCGCGCTTCGCCCGATCCCGCGTGGCACTACCTGACCACTGCGGTACCGGTGGGATCGAGCGCCACATGAGAAACGCGCGGTCACCGTCGAAGAGACCAACACCGACACCCATCGCCCGCGAGCAGCCATTGCCGGTAGACAACGCGACGACCGCGACAGACTCGATACTCTGGTGATACCTGTTCGAACAACCACCAGTCAGGAAACCCGATGCGCCAACCGGAGGACGCGGCCAACGACCGACAGGCCGTCGGCGTACCCGCCGACACCGCGTGCACATTCCTGCCGCCGTCGGTTCAGGCCTGCTCACTCAACTACGCCATCCTTCGCCTCGCTCGACTGCATCGCATGCTCGCCGCGCAACTGCTCCGTCGCGTCGGCCTGCACCCCGGGCAGGAGTTGGTGATCATGCAGCTATGGGAACGCGGCCCGCAACGCCAGGCAGACCTGGTCCGCCTGCTCGACTCCGATGCCGCCACCATGACCCGCACGGTCCAGCGCCTCGAACACGCCGGCTTCGTCCGCCGCCGCCGCTGCACCACCGACAAACGCGCCACCATCGTCGAACCCACCGCCGCCAGCCGAGCGCTGCGCCACGAGGTCGAACGCATCTGGGCAGATCTGGAAACCAGCGCCACCGCCGGGCTGACGCCGGATCAGTGCGCCCAGGCGCTCGCAGTGCTCGAGCAAATCGAGGACAACCTCGCCCGCACCATGCCGACCAGCCCGCGACGACACTGACGCGCCGCGGCGGCACCGACGCGCTGAGGCGTGCGGCAACCACACGAAACGCACCGAGCGACCGGAGAAGATCAATGCCAGTGGACCGGATGCTGCCCACCCCCGAGGCCAGGGATCTGCTCGACTTGACCCGTGACATCGCCGACAAGGTGCTCGAGCCGCGCGTGGCCGAATGCGAGAAGACCGGGGTGTTTCCCGAAGGTGTTTTCCCCGCGCTCGGGGCCGCCGGATTGCTCAGCCTGCCGTATCCCGAAGAGTTCGGCGGTGGCGATCAGCCCTACGAGGTGTATTTGCAAGTCCTCGAGGAGCTCGCGGCCCGCTGGGCGGCGGTCGCCGTCGCCGTCAGCGTGCACAGCCTGTCGTGCCATCCGCTGTTCACCTTCGGCACCGACGAGCAGAAGCAACGTTGGCTGGCCGAGATGCTGTCCGGCGAAACGATCGGCGCCTACAGCCTGTCGGAACCACACGCGGGCTCTGACGCGGCTGCGCTGCGCTGCCGCGCCGATCCGGTCGAGGGCGGCTACCGGATCAACGGCGCCAAAGCCTGGATCACGAATGGTGGCCGCGCCGACTTCTACATCTTGTTCGCCCGCACCGGTGCAGGATCTCGCGGTATCTCCTGCTTCCTGGTTCCCCGCGACACCGAGGGACTCAGCTTCGGCAAGCCCGAGGAGAAGATGGGCCTGCGCGCCGTGCCGACCACCACCGCGGCCTACGACGACGCGTTCCTGCCCGCCGAACGCCGCATCGGCGCCGAAGGCCAAGGGCTCCCGATCGCCTTCAGCGCCCTGGACTCCGGTCGTCTGGGCATCGCCGCGGTTGCCACCGGCTTGGCGCAGCGCGCCCTCGACGAGGCCGTGGCCTATGCGAAGGAGCGCGCGGCCTTCGGTCGTCGCATCATCGATCACCAGGGACTCGGATTCGTCCTCGCCGACATGGCTGCCGCCGTCGACTCCGCCCGTGCCATGTATATCGACGCGGCGCGGCGTCGTGACCTGGGGCTGCCGTATTCCCGCCAGGCCAGCGTAGCCAAGCTCGTCGCCACCGACGCGGCCATGAAGGTCACCACCGACGCCGTGCAGGTGTTCGGCGGCTACGGCTACACGCAGGACTTCCCGGTCGAGCGCTACATGCGCGAGGCCAAGGTGATGCAGATCTTCGAGGGCACCAACCAGATCCAGCGGCTGGTCATCGCCCGCCAGCTGGCTGGGAACTGACCGCCCGGTGCGGCCGGCGGGAACCAGCGATGCGGCCTCCCAGCCGTCGACCGGGTAGACTGCGGACGTCCCGGGTAGGCACAGCGCCCACCAGAACATGCCTTCGTAGCTCAGGGGATAGAGCACCGCTCTCCTAAAGCGGGTGTCGCAGGTTCGAATCCTGCCGAGGGCACAACTATTATCGCAGGTCAGGCCGATTTCGGTTCATGGCTATCCGCCCCGGCAACCCGATTCGTACGCAGTTCGTACGCAGCGGAAAAACTCATGCGCGCCGCATCGAGCCTCGCGGCAACGTCGTCCAGGTCGTCATCGAACAAGTCACTCCTTCGACTGGTTCATCGACGCGGGTCAGCAGTCCTCGTGATGCGAGGTCAGCGATCAAGGCGCCGAGTTCGAGGTATATCGGGGGCCCCGATGATCCGGTGTCGGTGTGGACGCAGTCCCGCGAGTCGGTGCTGTCCATCTCACTCCTCCATATGGTGGCGACCAGAGTTCGTCGCGAAGTCCTGACGGTGGTAGCCGACTCGCTGACCTTCGGGGAGGCAGGCATCGCGACGGCCGCGCCTGGCTGCCTCCCCGAAAGTGATGATCGCGCGGAAGCTTTCGGGTGTCTGGCTGGGGACAACGAGGAGCTGGCCTTCGCTTCGGTGGAGGGTGGCTTGGTGCGACATGGGTCTCCGATTCCGATGCGGCGGACCGGGTAGTACATGGGCCGCCGATGGCTTATGGTCGTGCTCGCGTTCATGTCGAGCGCATCGAGAGAGAGGTAGAAATGGCTGTGGCCAGGACTGAAAGGCACACGCTCATAGGTGATGTGCACCTGCTGCTCACCGACGATCAGGGTCGAATCCTGTTCGGTCGGCGAGCGGGCACCGGGTACGCTGATGGCGCGTTCCACCCGCCCTCGGGGCATCTCGAGGCCGAGGAGTCGGTGGTCGAGGCGCTGCGCCGTGAAGCCGCCGAGGAGATCGGTGTGCAGATCGCGCCCGAGGACGTCGAGTTCGCGCACATCATGCACAACAGCTCGTCCGGCGGTCGCGTCGCGTTCTTCTTCCAGGTCCGGCGATGGGCGGGCGAGCCGACGAACATGGAACCCGACAAATGCGATGCGCTGGAGTGGTTCACGGCCGACGCACTGCCAGCGGACATGATCCCCTACTGCCGGGAAGCACTGGGCCACATCTCCTCCGGCAAGTCGCTGTCACTGTTCGGCTGGTGACAGGCGACGGTGGGGGCCGTGACCTCTCTCTCGCCGGTCCCCACCGTCGCTAGACCTCGTCAGATGAGCTGCCACTCATCGAGCGAGGCGATCAGTTCCTCGAGGCGCTGCGGGGACATACGTTTTTCCGCAGCGTCTTCGAGGGATTCCTTCGTGGCCCCGTATTGCCACCAGGACTCGCCGTTCTTGGCGTCCATGACCAGGAACCGGTCCTTGATGGCAGGGCCGCGCAACACCAAGGACACGGCGCCCGGCTCCGCAACGACCGCGTGAATAGCGCTGTGGTGCAGCGCGTAGCTCGTCCCGACTCGTTCCTGTCGGACGTGAACCGCGCGCAGGCTCGAGACGTCGATCTCGGTGCCGAGCTGGGCTTCGCCGTAGAGCCGGTGCCGGTATTCCCCGCGCAGGATGTGGCTGGCGTAGGTCCAGCGGTGGTTGTGCGGGCGGTCGTGGTAGCCGGGGCCGAAGATGTGCAGGCGTAACCGGATTCCGGATTCACTGTCGTCGTGGAGCACGATCTTGTCGAGGATGTCGTAGTGCTCGCACAGTGCGGTCAGGCCGGGGCTGTCGGGCAGCGCGGTCAACGCGGCGCGCAGCAGGTGCTTGTGGGTGACGAGCAGCTCGAAGGACTTGCGGGTGGCCGACTCGACTGCTTCCACGTCGTCCCAGTCGAGGCAGCGCAGAGGTTCGATGACTGTTTCCAGGGTGTGCATTCGTTTCTCCTATTCGGGTTTCGCGCTGGACTTCCACAGTCGGCAGACCGGCACGATGTCGGGGTAGGCCGAGCACGACGAAGCCCCCATGACCAGCTCTTCGGCTGGGCAGCCGCCCATGCACGCCGAGGCTTTGCACCCACCGCAGGCACTGTTGACCAAGGGCTGGGTGAACAGGTCGAACTCGTTGATCTCGCTGTCGCGGTTGAGCATGACCTGCCCTTCGCGCATCGTGGCGTAGTAGGTGTCGGTGTCGAAGAGGTAGCTGCACACGTAGCAGCGGCCATCGGGGAAGATCGAGATCCGGTCGAGGGTGCGGCCGATGCAACCCTGGTAGCCCTCCCCGGCGTAGCGGTCCATCTGGTCGCGGCGGGCGTAGGTGGGCTGGAACCACACCCGTGACTTGTATTCCGGTGCGACCAGTTCGAGCCTGGCGCAGAAGTCCACCCATTCCAGGGGATTCATCGCCATGTCGGCGTTGCCGTGGCCGGTGCCGATGGTGGAGAAGACGTGGAACTTGACCAGGCTCGCGCCGATGTCGTCGGCGATGTCGAGCAGGCGCAGGACATCACCCTCGTTGGCTTTGTTGACCGTGCAGATGATGCGGGTGTCGAACCCGCGCTCGCACAGTTCGGCGCTGGTCTGCATCGCCTGGTCGAAAGTGCCCTCACCGCGGACCGTGTCGTGGGTGGCCGCGCTGCCGCCGTCCATGCTGACCTGGACGTAGGCGAAGTCCTCGGGGGTGAGCTGGGCGAACTTCTTGCGCGCGATGGCCTGGGCGTTGGTGGTGGTGATGACGTGGCCGTAGCCGATGGTCCTGGCCGCTCGGACAGCATCGATATACCAGGGGTGCAAGGTCGGCTCACCGCCGAGGATGGTGAGCTTGTCGCCACCGAGCTGTCGCCAGGTGGTGAGGGTGTCGACGATCTGCTGCGGGGTCATCTTCAACGCCCGGTCGAGCCGTTCGCCCATGTAGCAGTGCTCGCACCGCAACTGGCACGCCTCGGTGATGTAGAGATAGACGTTGCGGAACCGGCCATAGGCGATCTTGTCGACACGATGCGGTTCGCGCTGCCCGGCGTTGCGCGGCATCCGGGCGTGGCCGTAGGTGTCGGGCAGGAAGGTAGGGAGTCCCAGAGGGGTTGTGCTGATCACGCGGTGGTACTCCTCACGATGAGCAGGGGCTCGACGATTCGTGCGACCGTCGCGGCGTCGTCAGCGGCGTCGACGGAGTTGGTGGCGATGCCCGCACTGTCGAACGCGATACGCACGTCCTCGACCGTGTCGTCGTGGCGTCGGGTGCGGGCGGCGAACAGTGACGGAGCGTCGCCTCGCCGCGGGAGCAGCAGAGAGCCACAGCTCAGGCAAATCCATCCGCCGACCGTCGACGCGGTGGCGGGCAGGCGCGGATCGGCTGCCGGATCGCGCTCACATCGGTGACAGACTCGACGTGCTCGCGCCCTCTTGCGTCTGGCCGGCGCGTCGAGCACGAGCTCAATCGGCTCGATGACACAGGTCGGTGCGAGCGCCCGCGCGATCTCGAGCAGCGCCTCGACCTGTTGGCCGGTGCCGGGATAGTTGTCCAGGAGCACCGTGTGGATCCGGGAGTCCGTGGCCACGGTGCTCAGGTACCGGCGCACAACCGGATTGACGACGTCATCGTCGATCCAGCCGAGGTCGCGTGGGCCGTGGCTTGTGGTCTGCCTGACCACTTCGGGCGGCACGTGTTCGCGCAGTCTGAACACGTGCCGGTCGGGATTCTCGCCCAGCGCTAGCGTGAGGGTTGTCTTTCCGGATGCCGGTGGCCCGAGGATCGGCACCAACAGTGATAACGCCATGTCGCCCCTTCCGCAAGATTGATATCGGACACACCGACGATCGCCGCGTCGAGCACGAATTGGCTATACACACAACGAGTCTCGGGAATTCCGGTGTATGCAGAAGGTGCATATGGGCTGGGTAGACCCGGTGGTACCGTCGGAAAAACCGTTGGGGACGGCCATGATCGCGGAAGCGGGGCGGATGATGCGGACAACCAACAACACGCGCGAATGCCCGATGTGCGGGGCTAGGATGTCCCGATTCAACACCGGCACGGCGTGCAGTAGCTGCGCGCGAGAAGAACCCGCTGTCGGCGCACCGGTGATGCCCGCCGAGTTCTGGGCCAGCGATCACATGCGCGACGCCTTGGCCTCCTGGCACATGGGCCGGGTGATCTTCGCCTTCCGCACCCACCCCATGCACAAGTCCCCGATCACCCAACTCGACGTCGCGAACTGGCTCGACATGTCCCAGGCGACCCTGAGCCGGATCGAGTCCCGCGAAGCTCCCGAAAAGATGTCCAAGCTGGTCCAATGGGCAACAGCTCTGCACATCCCCGAGGAACTGCTGTGGTTCCGGCTCCCCCGGCAGAACTCGGCAACCGAGGTCGACCGTCGACAGCTGCTCGTCCTCGCGGCAGCGGCCGTCGCCTCGGCCACCACCGAGGACATCCTCCCGAGCAGCAGCTCGGCCACCGACGACTTCGATGCCTCGGTGCCCGCCATCGAAACAGCATTCTGGGCAGCAGGCAACGTCGGAAGCGATCAGCCAGTCCGCGAGATCGGCCAACTCGTCGCGCTCGCCCGACGTATCACGAAACTCCAAATGGCCTGCGAGTACGCTAAACTCGGACCCTTGCTGGCACCGGCGATCACCGATCTGTACCGCCAAGCCCAAGGCGGGAAGCCCCGAGACCGCCGTGCCGCGTGGGATGCGCTGACCCAGGTCGCTTCCGAGACTTCAGTGGCACTGCGCGCACGCGGTTATTTCGCCGTCGCCTGGTCAGCCGCGCAGGCAGCCGAATCCGCTGCCAAACGCATCGACAGCCGACAAGGCATCGCCTCGGGTGCCTATGTGCGCAGCCAGGTGCTCCTCGCCCGACCCGAGTCACTCAAGGCCGCCCTGGACTGCGCCGTGCACACCGCCGCCCAGGTCGGACCCGCCGCAACCACCGCACCCGAGATACAAACAGTCGGAATGCTCCACCTTCAAGCCTCTCTGGTCACCGCCACCATGGGAGCCAGCCCCCACGATCACCTCGCCCAGGCCGCCGAGTACGCGGCTCAACTCGACCGCTCGACCGTCGACGACCCCACCACGATCGTCGGCAACGTCTCCTTCGGCTCGGCCAACGTCGCGCTGTGGAACATGACCGTGGCGATGGAAGAAGGCTCCCCGGAACGAGTGCTCGATCTCGCCCACCGCCTCGACCCTCGATCGTTGCCGACCGTCGGCCGCGCCGCACAGTACTTCGTAGAAGTCGGGCGCGCCGCCGCAGCCCGCGACGACCACACCATGTCCCTGGACGCACTGTTACGGGCGGAGCGCATCGCACCTCAGCAGGTCCGCAAGATGGACACGGTGCAGGAACTGGTGGGCCACATGATGATCAGGGCCGGACGCGACCTTGTCACAGGTGACCTCGGCAAACTCGCTTCTCGGGTCGGTGCCGTGGCGCTGTAGGCGAAGACGCATCACCCATCGCCTGCCATGATGGGGGCATGGGTGAGCGCACTAGAGTTCTGTACGCGATCGTGACGGGAGCCGGTGGGGCCGGGGAAGTCGGGGAACTGGTGACACTCGCGCAGGCAGACGGTTGGGAAGTGTGTGTTCTGGCCTCCCCCAACGGCGCTCGATTCATCGACGCCGAAGCACTCGCGGCACAGACCGGGTATCCCGTTCGGTCGGAGTTCAAGGTCCCGGGCACCAAAGACCTGCTTCCGCCGCCCGACGCGGTCATCGCCGCGCCGCTGACGACAAGTTCCATGGCGAAATGGGCTGCGGGGATCGGCGATACATTGCCGCTGGCGCTGCTTGTCGAAACGGTCGGAGCCGGGCTACCAGTCGTAGCGGTTCCGCACGGACGAGCAGCCCAATTCCAGTTCCCCCCAGTGGCTGACGCACTGACCAAGCTCACCGACTGGGGCGTGCGCTTCATCCGGGTCAACGAAGGCGAACCGGTGCCGTGGGCGGCAGCCCTGAAAAGCCTCGACTGACAGAGAGGATGTAGGTGAGCGCCTCCGGCCCGGGGGTGGCGATTCCATCAGATTCGAATCATGATCATCACAACCATGCCCAGCGGACTTCGGTGCGGACTGCGATGGCCGGCACCAGGAGGTGCCCCGAGCGCGCGAGCTGGACGTTGAGTGTTTGCCGATCCAGGTGAATCGTGTCGACAGGGCCGGTGACATCGCCGGCCCGGTGAGCAGAGCCAGGGGTGCGGCGAGGATGATCGTCACGAAATAGGTCAGCAGCTGCGGGCTGTTGTATGCCACCCAGCCGTTGTCGGCGGGCCAGTCCAGAGACAGGTAATGAATCAGGACCGTCACGGCACTCGGGAAGACATCCCAGCTGGTGGGGACCACCCGACGCCATTGACCGGTGGTGAACAGCAGAACGTAGAAGACCGCGCCGTTGACCAGCCACAGCACGCTGGCGCCGAGATGCCAGCACCTGGCCAGTCCTATCGAATGCCGGATTCCGGGCAGCCCCACCTGTCGCGGCAACCGTCGATCGTAGGTCTCCCGTTGTGCCCGTTCGCGAGCATGCACGACGGTATCAGGGCTGGGGCGGATCACCCGCGCCGAGAGCAGATACTCACACCCCAACCGGAACAGCAGTGTCGGCGAATCATGTTCCATCGCCCGCGCCAGCAAGATCTCGTCCAACTCCTCGAGCTCCAGCGCACCGGCCGACCGCCAGCCCAGATACTGAGCCACCAATCGCAGATGCTCGGTGCGCGTCTGTGCCCGCTTGCCGTACGAACGGATCAGCGACACATCAATGTCCAGCTGCTGCGCCACCGCGCCACCGCCACCGCAGGCGCGGCAGCCACCTTGTCCGGCACGAACCCCAACCACGGCAGCGCGCACAACGACACCGACAAACCCAGCCGCTCCGCTGGGCCGCGCCTGCGGCCCGGTGTCAGGCCCGCAGGATTCGCGAGGTCTTCGAGAACAGTTCGGTCACCGAACTTTTCAACGGCAACGCCTAGATTGCTCGACCGCCTCCCCGGTTCACGAGGCCATACCAGTCGGAGCCGCGCGGCCCCGCGTACAGGTCCTGCATCGGGTGGGTGGCTGATTCTTGGGCGTGCCGATGAGTTCGGCGAAGACCCCGCCCGGGGTGCGGAACCGGGCGGGGTCGGGTGTCCCCCAACGAACGAGACGTCGGGTTCTTCGCCACTACCTACTTCGCCTGGACAGGAGGCTGGTTGATGGTGGAGAAGTACTGGATGGCCGCACCGATCGCGACCGGGGCGGTGACCAGCAACTGACCCGCGATGGTGCCGAGGGCGCCGATCGCGACGATGCCGCCGAGGCAGCCGATCGCGGCGGCCGGGATGAACGCGCCGAACAGGCCGATGATCGCCGCGGAGGCGACGGTCGCGCCCGCGATTCCGCCGAGCACGCAACCGACCGCGGCGCCGCCGATGCCGCCGACCAGGGTGCCGAGCGTGGCGCCCATGGTGATGGTGCTGGTCATCCGGGACCAGGCGGCCTGTTCCCGGTCGTATTCGTTCTTCCAGGGCGCCTTGTCCTCGAACGGCAGGGCGACCGGCTTGTAGGCCGCGTGCGTCATGTCGAACTGCGGGGTCAGAGTCGCGGTGTGGTCGGCGATGTCGGCCGCGATCGGGAACTCGAAGTCATCGACCCGGAACTTCAGCGGCATGCCGGCGAGCACGGTGCCATTGACGGCCTTGATCTTGAACACGCCGTCCTCGACGACCATCGAGCCGGCGTCCGTGGTGACGATGGACTGGGTGTCGGTGGCGTAGGCGGTGAAGTCGACCGCGTCCTGCGTGTCGGGCTGCGCACCGGCCGAGCCGGACGCGATCCCGACTGCGGCGACCAGACCTGCGGCCACCGCGACGATTTTCCTCATCGTTGTATACTTTCTCTTGAATTTGCATGGGAGCTCGGCGCGTGGGCGCGCGCCGTCAGTTGGTGTGGCGGAGTGAAATAGACTCCATATCCCGTCCTTCCCGATAGCCAAGCTTTTCTGCGTCGGGCATCGCGACGATCTGATCGGTGCCGCCTCCACCTGCTCGCCGATAGTGAAGCGAGGCAGCGGGCGGGGTGAGGCAACTCCGGAAAGTCGGTCGCCACGGTGTCGACGTCGGCGACGTCGAAGCGGTGTCGCTAACGGGCCCGGGGCATGCTCGGGATTCGGCGGGCAAGCAGGTGCGGGGCGCCGGCGGTGGTGGCGACGGTGTTGCGGATCGTGCCGATCTCATCGATCGTCATGGTCACTTCGTCTCCGGGTTTGAGAGGCGGCCAGTGCCTGTCCTCGCGTCCCCATTTCTCGGCCAGGCAGCCGTTGCCGCTGGTTCCGCTGCCGATGATGTCGCCGGGGCGTACCCAGGTGCCGCGGGAGGCGTAGGAGATCAGCTCGCCGAAGCTCCACGCCATATTGGTCATGCGGTCCTCGCCGAAGGGCACCCCGTTGACCGCCACGCGCATACCGAGGTCGAACGCGGTACCGGAGCGGAAGGGTGCCAGTTCATCCGGGGTCACCAGGGCGGGGCCGAGGGTGATGGCGCTGTCCTTGCCCTTGGCCGGGCCGAGGCCGAACTGCATCTCACGGAACTGCAGGTCGCGTGCGGACCAGTCGTTCATGACCATGTATCCGGCGATGTGCCGTTCGGCCTGGTCGGGGGTCAGGTCGGTGCCGGCGCGGCCGACGACAGCGGCGGCCTCCAACTCGAAGTCGAACGCGGCGCACCCTGGTGGAATCGGGACCTCTCGGTCGGAGCCCACCACCGAATGCGGATTGGAGAAGTAGAACAGGGGCTGTTCGTACCAGACCGGGTTGACGCCGTCCTTGCCGACGAGCTTCGCGGTGCCTTCGACATGCTGTTCGTAGGCGATGAAGTCGCGGATGCTCGGTGGCCGCGGCAAGGGGGGCAGCAGGTTGGTCTCGCCCACGGCGAGTACCTCGTAGGGGTCGCGACGGGCCGACTGACCCGCTGCGTGGAGTCGCTCGCCGTCGTCGCCGAGCAGGCTGAGCAGGTCGATGCCGGGGGCCAGCCCGTACAGGGTGTCGCCGTCGAGCAGGCCCACCCGGTCGTCGCCCAGGCCGTTGTCGTATGTCACAAAGCGCATGTCAGTCCTGTCGTGAGTTTTACGCGACGCAGCGGAGCGGACGGCCGCCGTTGTAGGCGATCGCGTCCGCGAACGCCTCGCGGGGGTCGACGTCACCGTCGCCGGACAGATCGGCGTAGGCGCGGTGCAGGTTGAGCACGATGCGTTCCGGGTCGAGGAGATCGGTGAATTCGCCGAGGTCGAGTTCCCGCGCCGCCTCCAGGGGCGTCAGTCCGCGGGCGCGGGCCTGCTCGGCCGACCGCAGCACGAAGCGGTAATAGCGCTCGTGCAGGTCGAGGATGTCCGGGCCGGTGGGGATGCCGTGGCCGGGAACCAGAGTCTCGGCGGGAAAGCCGCGCAGGAACTTCAGAGCCTCGAGCGATCCGGTGACCGAGCCCTGCAGCATCAGCGGCGTGCCACCGTTGAAGACCAGGTCGCCGGTGAACAGGACGCGCTGCTCGGGCAGCCAGCACACGATGTCTCCCTTGGTGTGCGCGGGCGTTCCGGGGTGAATCAGTTCCATCCGCAGCTCGTCCAGGTACAGGGTGAGGCTGTCGGAGAACGTCACTGACGGTGGGTCGAGCGGGAGATCACCCCAGTCGGGTGCGGGCGACCACAGTGCGTCGGCGTGCTCGCGCGCCCGGTCGTCGAGCGCTTCCGTGCGGCAGTTCTCGTGGCCGATGACCACGGCGTCGAACAGCGCGTTGCCGTAAGTATGGTCGCCATGATGGTGGGTGTTCACCAGCCGTGTCACCGGCAGATCGGCGACCCCGGCGATGGCATCCCGGAATCGTTCCGTGCGCCTGAGCGTGGAGCACGAGTCGATCGCGACGATGTCGCGGCGCCCTACAACGAAACCCGTAGTGTTGACCCACCAGCTGCCATCGTCCTGCGGATAGGCATACACGCGGTCGGCAACCTCGATGGGCTTATCCATGGGAACCTCCTAGAGTCTGTATTAGAAGTTGATCTCGGTCTGAGATGGTCTCCGTGTCGGACGTGGTGACCTGACGAGCGACGGCGTCGGCCTGGGCCTGCAACCCGGCCGGAATGCGCTGCCGGTGGCGCTGCCAACGGCGGAGCAGCCCGTACACCGTCTTCCACGGGCCGTATCGGGTCGGCGGATCGCGCCACGGGACACCCCGGGCGGGGTAGAGGTCGAGCCGGCCGATCACGGGATCGGCCGGTCGCGCGGAAGGTTGAGTACCAAGCTGCACCTCGCCACCGGACCAGGCCGAGAGCCGTTGGCCGTTGCCGCGTGTGGTCACCGCAGGGCAGCGGGCTGACTCGCCGAATTTTCAGGTGGTGCTGGAGCGGATCCGGATCGCGCGGTCCGGGCATGGCCGCACCCGGCCGGACCGCTGCCCGGCGGACAAAGCCTAGAGTTCTCCAGTGAACCGGGCCTAGCTGCGGCAACAGTGCATCCCGTGCACGATCCCGGAGAAAGCCGACCAGGTGCGCAACCCCAGAAATAGGGCCCGCACGGGTGGTCGGCCACCTACATTCGATCCGGCGGTCTACCAGCGGCACCACGACATCGAGTGCGGCATGAACCGGCTCGACCGTCGCCGTGCCGTCAGTGAGGTCCTCCCACCATCCTGCGCCAGTACGTCTGGAGGTCCAGGTAGCCCGCGGGGAGGATCGCGGCGTCGGCCGGACGGTCAGTCTGGGTGACGGCGTGGTGCAGCAAGCCGTACCAGGCGTCCTCGACGTCCCGGCGGAGTACGGCCTCGATGATGTGGATGTGGACCTCGGCGCGGTCGGTGAGGTAGGCGGCGGGGTCCTCGTCGGCGGGCAGTTGCACGCTCGGCGCGTGCTGCCCTCCGGCGGCCTGGTCGGCGATGGCCCGCACGTTGCGGACGACCGACATGAGGATGTCGTCATGTGTGGCCGCCAGCAGCGCGTCGTGCGCGGCCTCGTGCGCGGCGAAGTACTTCTGCGGGTCGCCGCCGACCTTCCGCAGCCGTCGGCACACCGCGCGCAACACCTTGCGATCCTGCGCGGTCTGCCCGTGCACCGCCGCGGCCACGATCTGCGGCTGCAGGCCCAAGTACACCCCGAGCGCCTGGCCTGCCCGCTTGGCGTCCGTACCCGACGCGAGCAACTGCCAACGGGCCCGGCCCAGACTGACCGCGCCCGGCTGCCCAGCGACCCGAAGGCCGCCCTTCACCCCCGGTCGCACCTCCACCGTTCCACGGTCGACCAGCAGACGCAGCGCGCTGTCCACGGTGGCCGGACTCACCCCGAACTGGTCGCGCAGTTCGGACTTGGTGCCCAGGAACGCGCCGGGCTCGAGCTTGTCCTCTTGGATGCGTGTCGCCAGGGCGTCCGCCACTCGTTCGGCCTTCGATCGGCTGTCCAGAACGACGTTGCCCGGGTTCGGCCGGGCGTGCGGATCGGTCACGTTGCGATGGCTCCTGTCGGCTCGGTTGCGGCCGTGCCAGCGTGCGGCCGTTCACTTGATCAGTCCGGACGTGACGACGTCCTGCACCGGACCGCGGGTCTGCCAGCTCGACCCGTCGAACTCCATCACCTGGTAGCGGTAGACCAGCCGCCCGCCGGGACCCGCGTTCAGGGTGGCACCGATCAGACCGGGCGCCGGGACGCCTTTCGTCGCGTTCCAGGCCGCATTGTAGCCGTCGGCGTCCTGGGTCTTGGCGTTCTTCATGGTGGCGACCAGAGCCGCGGCACCCGCGAAGCCGTTGAGCACCAGCATGTCGCCGGCATCGACGCCGGAGGCGGCGACGTCGTTCTTGTACGCCTGGATGCCAGGGTCGTTCGCCCAGCCCGGGTCGGCCGGGTCGGCCAGCCACAGCGCTGCGTGCAGGCCCGCCGAGATCTTGGGGGTCAGCGGGTCGAGCAGACTGGTGTGGTTGACCGTGATCGAGTAGACGAAGGTCTTCGGCCGGTAGCCGATCTGGGCCATATATTGCAGTGTCGGCACCATCTGCGGCGCGCCCAGCGCCAGGTACAGCACGTCAACCCCCGCCGACTTCAGCTGCGCCACCTGGGCGGTGTTGTCCTGCTGGTTGGGCGGCACCTTCAGGAAGACCTCCGGGGTGATCCCGCCCGACTTGAACCCGGCCTCGGCGGCGTCGGCCAGGTCGTTGTTGAGCGTGAGCACGCCGACTTTGGCCTTCGGGACCTCCTTGCCGACGTACTGCGCGACGACCCCGGTCTCCGCGGTGAGGTCAGGCCACCAGGCGTGCGAATAGGGGAACTGGTCGACCTGTGAGAACTGGGTGGAACCGGACCAGGCGACATTGAACACCTTGCGCTGGTTGAGGTAGGGACGGACCACCTCGCCGGGTACCCCGAAGGTCAGGAACGCCTGGGCCTTGTCCTGGTCGACGCCGCGGCGGACGTTGGCGGCGGCGCGGCCGGGATCGTAGCCGTCGTCGTACGCCACGTACTTGATCTTGCGGCCGTTGACGCCGCCGTCGGCATTCACCTTGTCGAAGTAGGCCGCCGCGCCCTTGCTGATGGCGGCGATCGGGGCGTACGGACCCGACATGGGGAAGCTGCTCGCGACGATGATCGGATCGCTGGAGGAGGCATCGGAGGACACCGTCGAGGTCTCGTCGGTGCGTCCGCACGAGGTGGTGAAGGCGGCGGCGAGGCCGGTGGCCAGGAGGCAGGCGAGGGCGTTTCTTCGGGTAATGGTCATGACTGTGTCCTGGGAGTAGGGATGGGGCGTGCACCGGGAATCCGGAAGGCGGCCAGGCGGGTGCCCAATCCGGCGAGTCCCTGAGGGGCCGAGTAGAGGACGATGAGTAGCAGTACGGCGTACACGACCTGGGTCCAGTTGCCGGACAGGCTGTCGCCGACGGAGTCGCTGACGATTTGGGGGAGGTAGACGACGAACACAGCGCCGATCAGCGCGCCGGCCCACGACCGGATGCCCCCGACGACCGCGCCGGTCAGAAGTGCCAGCGACACGGTGAAGGTGTAGGAATCCGCCACCACCGATTGGATCGCCAGCGCGTTGAGCGCTCCACCGAGCCCGGCGATGGCGCCGCTGGCACCGAAGACCAGCAGCGACAACCTGGCCGTCGGCACGCCCGCCGTTGCCGCCATGACCGGCTGGTCGCGCAGCGCGGCCAGCGCACGGCCCGTGCGCCCTCGGCACACGGCGGCCAGCAGTGCCAGGACAGCCGCGAGGACCGCCAGCGTCACCAGGTAGAGGAACTGCGCACCCGAGAGCTGGATACCCGCTGGCGTGCGCACCGTCGGCAGCGGCATACCGGTCGAGCCACCGGTCAGGTCCTCGAAGCGGACGATCAGCGGGGGCAACAGCACGGCAAGGACCAGGGTGATGAGCGCGAGGCTGATGCCGCGGATACGGAGCGCGGGTAGTCCCGTCAGCAACCCGGCCAGGAAGCTGATCAGCGTGGCCAGCACCACCGCCAGCGGCCAGGGCAGTCCCGCCTTGACGATCAGAATGGCGGTGGCGTACGCGCCCACCCCGAAGAATGCGCCGTGGCCGGCGCTGACCTGTCCGCTCCACCCGGTCAGCAGCACCAGACTCGCGACGGCCATGGCCGTGGTGGTCAGACGGGCGAGCTGGAACACCTGATAGTCGTCCACGACGTACGGGACCACGACCGCCACGACGGCCACGACCGCCCAGGCCAGCGTCCTCGCTCGCGGAAGTGTCGCCAAGGCCCTCATGCGCGCACCGCCGATCCCCGGGAGAACAGCCCGTGCGGCCGCAGCAGCAGGACCAGGAAGATGACGCCGAATGGCACGGACAACGCCAGGTCACCATTCAGGCCCGGGACATATCGCGAGGCCAGCGCGGTCAGCACGCCCAGGACGATCCCGCCGACCACGGCGCCGATCCGGCTGCCGAACCCGCCGAGCGCGGCCGCCGCGAACGCCATCAGCAGCGGCGCCTGCATCATCTCCGGGTTGACCCCGGTCGCCGGCGCCGCCACGAATCCGGCGACCGCGCCGACCGCCGCGGCCAGCGCCCATCCGGCGGCGCGCATTCGGCCCGGCTGGATTCCGAGCAGGACGGCGGAGTCCGGGTTCTGTGACACCGCCTTCATCCGCAGCCCGACGTCGGAGAAGCGGAAGAACAGCCCGACCGCGGCCATCACCACCAGCACGGCCGCAGCCCCACCGAGCTGCTGCGAGGTGACCGTCACCGGGCCGACGTTCAGCGCCTGCGCGCCGAACGGGCTGGCCAGGCTGTGCGGGTCGGTGCCCCACAGGACCGTCACCAGCCCGTTGATGCCGAGCAGCAGCGCCGTCGACACGGTGACCAGCGCCAGCACCGACGCGCCCTCCACCGGGCGGATCAGCAGGCGCTCGATCACCGCGCCCAGCGCCGCCGCCCCCACGAAGACCACCGGCAGGGCTACCCACATCGGCCAGCCGAGCGCATCGAGCCACCAGGCCGAGTACGCCGCGACCGCGGCCATCTCGCCCTGTGCGAAGTTGAGGATCCCCGCCCCCTGATAGATCACCGAGATCGCCAGCGCGAGGGCCGCGTACACACAGCCTGTGCTCAGTCCGTTGACGATCTGCTGGAGCAGCTCCGTCACGTCAGAGCCTCCTTTCCCAGATAGGCCGCGCGCAGGTGCGGCGATGCCGCCACCTCCGCAGCCGGGCCTTGAAACATCACTTGTCCGGTCGACAGCACGACGGCCTGGTCGGCCACCTGCAGCGACAGCCGGGCGTTCTGCTCGGCGAGCACGATCGTCAGGCCCCAGTCCGAACGCAGGTCGTCGAACATGCGGAACAGGTCGAGGGTCGTGGACGGGGCCAGGCCGAGCGACGGCTCGTCCACCAGCAGCAACATTGGCCGGCCCAGCAGGGCCCGGGCCAGCGCCAGCATCTGCTGTTGCCCGCCGGACAGCGCGCCGGCGGGACGGTCCAGGAACTCCCGCAGGATCGGGAAGCTCGCCAGCAGCCGGTCGAGATCGGCGGTGCGCTCGGAACGGAACCGGCGGCCCCGGGCCAGCGAGCCGAGCCGCAGGTTCTCCCCGACCGACAACTCGGGAAAGGTGCCCCGGCCCTGTGGCACATGACCGACGCCCAGACGCGCCACCGCGGGAGCGTTCAGGCGAGCTACGTCCACGCCGTCCACGGCGATCCCGCCGGTGGTGCGGACGGTCCGTGAGATGCCGCGCAGCAAGGTGGTCTTGCCCGCGCCGTTGGGTCCCACGAGCGCGACGATCTCACCGGCGGCGGCCGCCAAATCGACACCGTGCAGCACCTCGACCTTGCCGTACCAGGCCCGCAGATCCGCCACCAGCAGGGTGCCGCTCATGCCGGGATCTCCTGTCCCAGGTAGGCGTCGATCACCTTCTGGTCATTGACGACCTGCGCCGGCGGTCCCTCGGCCAGCACCCGCCCGGTGTCCAGTACCACGACGTGCCCGGCCAGCTTTATCACCAGCTCCACGTCGTGCTCGACCAGCACACACGTCCCGCAGATCTCCAGGACGGCGGTGAGTAGCCCCATGGCCTCGTCGTGGTCCAGTCCGGCGGCGGGCTCGTCCAGCAGCAGCAGCGCGGGACCGGGCAGCAGCGCGCGTGCGATCTCCACACGGCGCCGATCACCGTGCGACAGCGAGCCCGCCGGAAGATCCCGCGCCGCGTCTACCCCGAACCTGTCCAGCAGTTCGACCGCCCGTTGCCGCAGCCGGTGTTCACGCTCCGGCCGCGCCATGGCCGCCGCACCGAGCATCGCGTTGTCCACGGCCGGGAGCTCGTCCACCAGGGCCGGCGTCTGGAAGGTCCGGGCCAGTCCGAAGCGCGCCCGCCGATGGGGCGCCAGCGTGCTGAGCGACACTCCGCCAAGCCTGATGTCTCCGCTGTGTCGGTAGAGCCCGGAGACGCAATTGAGCAGCGTCGACTTACCGGCACCGTTGGGCCCGATGACGGCGGTGACCCGTCCGGCAGCCGCCGAGAGGGTGACTCCGTCGAGCGCCCGGACTCCGTCGAATGACACACCGACATCGCGGATCTCCAGCGATAGGGCCTCTGCGCTGGGGGTCATGGAACACCTCGCCTTTGGGGTTTTGGAAAACGTGAGCGCCATCACAGCACGGCAAAACCACCTAGGTCAATATATTGAATTGTGTAAATCGACGGTCTATCGTCGTCACCCCCGGGCGAGCGCGGAACCCGCATGCGGCGGGTCCCGACCAGCCGACGCCACCGACATCCGCGGCCGAGACGACCTGCCCAGCACTGCCACGGCACTCGGTTGAGTTCGAGCCGGTGGATCTGCTCCGTGGTGCTGGATCGTGTTGTGGTGGAGTTGGATTCGCTGATGGCGAGGATCGAGGGCCGGTGCGCGTCGCGTCCTCCGGATCACTGCCGCCGCAGCGCCGACCAGGCTATGCCGAGAGCGGTCCGGAATGCCTCGACCTGTCCGGCGGGCAACGCGGCTGCCATCCGCTCCTCGATGGTGTCCGCGGCCGCAGCGTAGTCGCGCAGCAGCCCGCGCCCGGACTCCGTAATGTAAACCAGCAGTTCCCTTTTGCTGTCGGGGTTCGGAGTGCGGTGAATCAGTTCGCGCTGTTCGAGGGCGCGCACCATGTCCGCCATCGACTGTGGCGTCACGAAGGAGTCGCGCGCGAGTTGCGCGGCGGAGATTCCGTCCCGGTGTGCCAACACCGTGAGCGCCGTGTATTGCAGTGTCGTTATGCCGGATCCGCGCAGCATCTCGTCCAGGTGCGACCGAATCGCCAGTTCCAGCCGCTTCACGGAGTAGAGCAGCGACGGCGTCGACTTCGGGGAAGTGCTGGTCATTGCCGCCATCCATCTTTCCTATTGACAGGAAACCTGATAGTAGCTCAGAATCCATACCATCAGGTTTCCTGTCAATTTAGGAGTGCGATGTGAGCAGCGCCGAGACCGGGCTTCCAAGCACAATCCGACTCGAGATCGACGGCGACATCGCCGTTGTGACGCTGCGGCGGGTCGAAAAGCGCAATGCCCTCGACGATGCAACGATCCTCGCGCTGGGGCGGGTCTTCGCCGAGCCGCCACCCACCGCGAAAGTCATCGTGCTGGCCGCCGACGGTGATCACTTCTCGGCGGGACTCGACCTGTCCGAATTGAGCGAACGCGACGCGGTCGCCGGGCTGCGCCACTCTCGGATGTGGCACGCCGCCTTGGCTCGGATCGAATCCTGCGAGCTCCCGGTGATCGCCGTACTCAAGGGCGCGGTGATCGGTGGGGGTCTCGAACTCGCGGCGGCGGCTCATCTGCGCGTCGCCGAGGACTCGGCCTATTTCGCCCTGCCGGAGGGGCAGCGCGGCCTGTTCGTCGGTGGCGGAGCGTCGGTGCGGGTGCCCAGGCTGATCGGTGCGCACCGGATGATCGACATGATGCTGACCGGACGGGTGCTGAGCGCCGAGGACGGTGAACGCGTCGGGCTCGCGCACTACCGCACCCCCGAACACCAGGGGCTGACTCTAGCGCGCGACCTGGCCGCCAGGATCGCCGAGAACTCACCGATCACGAATTACGCGGTCCTGCAAGCTCTTCCGCGTATCGCGGAAGCTCCGCCGGAAACGGGACTGCTGCTGGAATCGCTCATGGCTGCGGTGGCGCAGAGCAGCTCCGAGGCCAAAGACCGTATGAATGCCTTCCTCGCCGGCCGGGCCGGCAAGGTGACCGTTACTCAGGGGCACTGAATGACCAACGAACTCACCATGCCCGCGGCGCAGCCCGAACTCCTCTACCTGCCCGATCCGACGGGCGCCGAGCGGGCCCGGGTCCGGGACTTCATGCGCTGGCTCGAGGCGGAGCACGGAGTCGAGCTCACGTCCTGGAGCGATCTTCGATCCTGGTCGGTGCGGGAGCTGCCGGAGTTCTGGGAATCGGTCTGGCAGTACTTCGCCATCAAGGCCCACAGCCCGTATCGGGCCGTGCTGGAACCGCCCACCATGCCCGGATCCCGCTGGTTCACCGGCGCGACCCTCAACTATGCCGAGCACTGTTTCGGCGAGCCCGAGGACGCTGATCGCATCGCGGTGATCGGCTACTCCCAAACACGAGAACCGGTGCAGCTCACCTTCGCTCAGCTCGCCGAGCAAGTACGCCGGATTCGCGCGGGGCTGCGTCGACTCGGCGTCCGGCGGGGCGACCGGGTCGTGGCCTACCTGCCCAATTGCCCCGAGACGCTGGTCGCGTTCCTGGCGACCGCCAGCCTCGGTGCCGTGTGGGCCTGCTGTGCACCGGAATTCGGCGCGCACAGTGTGATCGATCGCTTCGGCCAGGTGGAGCCGAAGGTTCTGCTTACGGTGGGCGGCTACAGCTACGGGACCAAGACAGTCGAACGGCGCGCCGAGGTCGCCGAAATCCGCAGCGGCATCCCCTCACTCGAGCACGTGGTGCACATTCCCTATGGCCCTTACGACCTCGCCGATACCGTCGCCTGGTCGGATCTGTCCGTCGACACCGAAGAACCACTCGATTTCGAACCGGTGGAGTTCGACCATCCGCTGTACGTGTTGTTCTCTTCGGGTACCACCGGAAAGCCCAAGGCCATCGTGCACGGGCATGGCGGAATCTTGTTGGAGCACTTGAAGAATCATGCGTTCCACTGGGATCTGGGCCCGGGCGATCGGCTGCTGTGGTTCACCACCACCGCTTGGATGATGTGGAACTGCCTGGTCTCGGCACTGCTGGTCCGCTCGTCGCTGGTCATGATCGACGGGAATCCGCTGTATCCCGACCTGCGGGAACAGTGGCGACTAGCGGAACGGACCGGCGCGACCCTGATGGGCGCGAGTCCGGGCTACCTGATGGCCTGCCGCAGAGAAAGCATCGATCCCGCTACTGAATTCGACCTGTCGCGGCTGCGCCAGCTCGGCGTCGCGGGCAGCCCGTTCCCGGCCGAAGGCTTCCATTGGGTGGCCCAGCAGTTCGGCAACCGGGTCTTGCTCAATGTCGGCAGCGGCGGCACCGACGTGTGCACCGGGTTGGTACAGGGATCCCCGCTCCAGCCGGTCTGGGTGGGCGAGATGTCGGGCGCGAGCCTCGGCGTGGATGTGTGTGCGTTCGATGAGAGCGGCGCCGCGGTGGTCGGCGAACTCGGTGAGCTGGTCATCCGCGCGCCGATGCCGTCCATGCCCGTGGGATTCTGGGGCGATGCGGACGGAAGCCGTTTGCGGGCTGCCTATTTCGACGACTACCCGCACGCTTTCCGGTTCGGCGACTGGTGCCGCTTCTCCCCCGTCGGATCCTGCGCGATCACCGGACGATCGGATGCCACGCTCAATCGCGGGGGCGTGCGGCTGGGGACCGCTGAGTTCTACACCGCGCTGGAGTCCGCCGCCGATATCGCCGACAGTGTGGTCATCCACCTCGAAGATCCACAGGGCGGGCTGGGTGAGCTGATCCTGTTCGTCGTCCTTCGAGAGGGTCGACAACTCGACGAGCCGCTGCGGCGCGCACTCGTCACCCGGCTGCGCACGAGCTTGTCACCACGGCACATCCCCGACGAGGTCGTGGCCATGCCGAGCGTTCCTTATAACCGCACGGGCAAGAAACTCGAGGTTCCCGTCAAGAAGATCCTGCGGGGCGCGGATATCCGGGCCGTCGCGGCACCTGACGCACTGCTGGACCCGAGCTCGCTCGACGCCTATGTCGACTACGCTCGCCGCCGGACGGAGGGCTCGCGATGAACGGCCCTCTCGACCGGGTGGCGGTCATCGGCACCGGGGTGATCGGTGCGGGATGGGCAGCGCTTTTCCTGGCTCGCGGACTCGACGTGACGGCGTTCGATCCGGCCCCGGGGGCGGAGCAACGACTCCGGGCGGCTGTGGAGAACGCCTGGCCGGTACTCACCCGGCTCGGACTCAGCGCGGGCGCGACACCGGAGCGCTTGCGGTTCACCGCGAGTGCCGCGGCAGCGGTCGCCGATGCCCAGTTCGTGCAGGAGAGCGGTCCGGAGCGCACCGACCTGAAACAGCGCCTGCTGGCCGAACTCGACCAGGCGGCGCCCGCGGATGTTCCGATCGCCAGCAGTTCCTCGGGCCTGATGCCCAGCCAACTGCAGGATATGTGCCGCGATCACCCCGAACGCGTCTTGGTCGGACATCCGTTCCATCCCGCGTATCTCATCCCGCTCGTCGAGGTCGTTCCGGGACAACGGACCGAACCAGCGATCGTCGACACTGCCATGGCCTGCTACGCGGCCGTCGGCAAGCGACCGATCCTGGTGCACAAGGAGGTTCCCGGCCACCTTGCCAACCGATTGCAGGCGGCGCTGTGGCGCGAAGCGTATTCCCTGGTCGAGCGCGGCGTGGCCGACGTCGCCGATATCGATGCGGCCATCGCGCACGGACCGGGCCTGCGCTGGGCGCTGCTCGGCCCCCTCGTCAATCAGCATTTGTCCGGCGGGCCCGGCGGAATGGCCCACGTCCTCGAACATCTCGGACCGCCCGCACAGGCGTGGATGGACGATCTGGGTGCGCCGCAGCTGACGCCGGAGCTGGCCGCGCGGCTGGTCTGCGGCGTCGACGACGAGCTCGCCGAGATCGATCAGGAATCGATGGTCGCCCAGCGCGACGAACTGCTCGTCGAGCTACTCGAGCGCAAGCGTCGGCACACCGCGCTGCCCTGACCCGCATCGAATCTCCCACTCGCCCCGAAAGACATGATGACGACTCGCTTCGCACCTCGTATCGACCCGGACGCCATCGTCGCGCTGGATATGCATACCCACGTCGAGGCCGACTGCCACGGCCACTTCGCGCTGGATGCCGAATTGCTGGACGCCTCGGCGAAGTACTTCAAGGCCGGCGTGGACCGCACGCCCACCGTCGAGCGGCTGGCGGCCTACTACCGGGAACGGAACATGGCGGCGGTGGTCTTCACCGTCGACGCCTCGACCGGTCTCGGTCATCCGGGACTGTCCAGCGAGGACATCGCCGCGCAGGCGTGTGAGCACGCGGACGTGTTGATTCCGTTCGGGTCGGTCGACCCGTTGCGCGGCGCGTCCGCGGTGCGGCAAGCCCGCCGACTGGTCGAGCAGTACGGCGTCCTGGGCTTCAAATTCCATCCGAGTCTGCAACGTTTCGCGCCCAACGACCCTGTCTACTACCCACTCTGGGCCACACTCGAAGAGCTGGGCGTGATTGCCTTGTTCCACACCGGGCAGACCGGCATCGGCGCGGGCCTGCCGGGTGGGCGGGGCATCAAACTGCGCTACTCCGACCCCCTACTGCTCGACGACGTCGCCGCGGACTTCCCCGGCCTCACCATCGTGATGGCCCATCCGTCGGTGCCCTGGGTGGACACCTCGATCTCGATCGCGACCCATAAGGCCAACGTCTACATCGACCTGTCCGGTTGGTCACCGAAGTACTTCCCGCCGCAGCTGGTCCGTCAGGCGAATTCCCTACTGCGGCACAAAGTCCTGTTCGGCTCCGACTATCCGGTGCTGACCCCGGATCGCTGGCTGAGCGACTTCGGCCAACTGGAGTTCTCCGACGAGAACCGTCCTCTGCTGCTCAAGGAGAACGCGGTGCGACTGCTCGGCTTGCGCGGCGTGGCGCGATGATCCGCCGCGACATGCCCTCGTTCGGGCTCGGTGCGGACCACCTGGCACTGCGCGAGCTCGCCCGTGCCGTCGCGACCGAGCGCATCGCACCCCATGCCGCGAAAGTGGATGAGCACGAAGAGTTTCCGCACGACTCGCTGCGCGCCCTGGTCGCGGCGGGACTGCATGCGATCGGGATCCCCGAGGGATACGGCGGGCAGGGCGGCGATCATCTCGCCTCCGTGGTGGTGGCCGAGGAAATCGCGCGCGTGTGCGGCAGCACCCAACAGGTCGCGGGAGCCAATGAGCTGTTCAGCCTGCCGCTACTGCTGGCCGGGTCCGAAGCGCTGAAACGCCGCTACCTCCCGCGCATTGCGAGCGGCGAGTGGCTCGGCGCGTTCGCGTTGTCCGAGCCGGACGCCGGGAGCGATGTCGCGGCCATCGCCGCACGGGCGGCGAAGACCGACGACGGCTGGCTGCTGCGCGGCACGAAGCGGTGGATCACCAACGCGGGCCACGCCGACGCATACGTTCTCTTCGCTTCCACCGACCGGTCCGCGGGTAGGCGCGGTATCTCGGCCTTCGTCATCGAGGCCGGCGACGCGGGCCTCTCGTTCGGGGCACCCGAACGCAAGATGGGTATGAGGGGCTCCCCCACCCGCGAGATCTTCCTCGATGACGTCCGCGTGCCCGATGATCGGATGATCGGCACGCCGGGCGACGGCATGAAGATCGCCTTGAAGACCCTGGATCGCACCAGAACGACAGTGGCGGCCCAGGCGGTCGGTATCGCGCAGGGCGCTCTCGACGTTGCCGTCGGATATCTCGGCGAACGACGGCAGTTCGGCAAACCCCTTGCCGATTTCCAGGGTTTGCAATTCATGGTGGCCGATATGGAGATTCGAGTGCGAGCAGCACGGGCCTCGACCTACGCGGCTGCCCGCGAACTGGACACCGGTGGGCCGGACATCACCGTCGCCGGGGCTGTGGCGAAATGCCTCGCGTCCGATGCGGCGATGGCGGTAACCACCGACGCAGTCCAGTTGCTGGGCGGTGCGGGGTACGTCAAGGACTTTCCGGTTGAGCGAATGATGCGCGACGCCAAGATAACTCAAATCTACGAGGGCACCAATCAGATCCAGCGAGTCGTGATCGCCCGATCATTGCTGGAGACGACCATTTGATCGTTCCCTTATGTACCCGTGGAATGACAAAGATCGCGGGATGGGCCGCCTACGACCAGGAAAAACATGGGCGGGCGCAGCGATACTCGATCCAAGCGCTGCGGTTGGCCTGCGCTCTGGTGGTGATCCTGGTCTGGGTGAGGAGATTCTGGCGGCGATGAGCCACCAGGCTTCCTTCGTCGGTCGACCCGGGCGATGCTGTTGCTCGGGCACGCGCCGCCCAGCGCATCCATCACGGCGGCCGAATGCGCCTTATCGAAAGCGGAATCGTCCGATCGACCGGAGTGACTGACCGATTTCGACAGCGCGTACGACTACTAACGTGGACGCGCCTTCAACTTGTCGCTACTGGCTTTTGCCCGCGCGAGCGAGGACCCGACGGAGGCTGTGCG
This sequence comes from Nocardia glycosmidis, assembly GCF_052545115.1. NCBI lineage: Bacteria > Bacillati > Actinomycetota > Actinomycetes > Mycobacteriales > Nocardiaceae > Nocardia > Nocardia glycosmidis. Next base: position 51,300 of record NZ_JBQWRH010000002.1, read on the forward strand.
CATCGGCCAGCAGGCGCTCGACGTCGTGGCGGGCTTGTCGTCGCGACGCAGTTACACCGCCCTGCGTGAGCTAGGCCAGCGGTTGAGCCCCTATGCAGCGATGTCGGACGTTGGCGAATCGGCCTGCTCGTCATCGGCCCGACCAGCCGGTGTAGGCCGCGGCGAGGTAGGTGGATCCGGCGATCGAGCCGGTCACCGCTGCCAGTTCTCCCTCTTGCCGACGCACATCGAACGGGGTGGCATCCGGCAGGGTGTGCAGCATGGTGGTCATCCAGTAGGAGAAGTGCTGTGCCTTCCACACCCGGGCAAGCGCCCGCTCGCTGTAGGTCGCCAGAGGTGCTGTGTCGTCTGCCGCGAGCGCACGTTCGAGTTCCTCGGCGAGCACTCGTACGTCGGCGAGGGCGAGGTTGAGGCCCTTCGCGCCGGTGGGCGGGACGGTGTGGGCGGCGTCGCCCGCGAGCACGAGCCGGCCGTGATACATGGGCTCCTGGACGAAGCTGCGGAACGGCAGCACCGTCTTGGCGGTGATCGGCCCTTCCATCAAGCGGTAGCCGTTCGCGCCGAGGCGGGCCTGCAGTTCTTCCCAGATCCGGTCTTCGGTCCAGTCGTCGACGTTTTCGGCCGGATCGCACTGGAAGTACATGCGCTGCAGGGTTTCGGTGCGCTGGCTGATGAGCGCGAACCCGCGCGGGGAGTGGTTGTAGATCAGTTCGGGCGCACTCGGGGGCGCCTCGGCGAGGATGCCGAACCAGGCGAAAGGGTACTCACGGAAGTACTGCCGGCGCTCGGCGGCGGGCATCTCGTGCCGGCACAGGCTGCGCGAGCCGTCCGCGCCGACGAGGAAGTCTGCGCGGATCTCGTGGTCGATTCCGTGGGCGTCGGTGAAGCGCAGCACGGGGGCGTCGGTGGTGAGGTCGTCGACCGAGACGTCGGTGACTGCGAACCGCACGTCACCGCCGTCGCGCTGGCGGGCGTCGGCGAGGTCGACGAACACGTCGGTCTGGGGGTAGAGCTGGGTCGACGCACCGACCAGGCCCTGGAAGTCGATGCGGTGACCGCCGCCGCCGAAGGCCAGTTCGATGCCGTCGTGGCGGTGGCCGTCGCGGTGCACGCGGTCGGAGACGCCGGTGTCGACCAGCAGGTCCACCGAGTCCTGTTCGAGGATACCCGCCCTGTGGGTTTCCTCGATCTCGCCGCGGCCACGCAGGTCGACCGCTACGGAGTCGATCCCCACATGAGCGAGAAGGTGGGAGAGCATGAGCCCGGCCGGGCCCGCGCCGACGATGGCGATCTGCGTACGACTCTGGGTGCGTGAGGGGGACATAGCCGGAATTCTGGGACCGGACACCCCACCGGAGCCACGCCGTTCTTCCGTCCAGCGGAACCGTGTCAGTCGGTCAGCGGTCCGGGGATACTGCGACCAATACCACGGGCGGCGACCTGCGATGCGCTGACCAGCCGTGCCCGGTTCCCGCGATCGAGGCCGGGCACGACGACGCCGAGCGCCGCCACCACCTGCCCGCCCGCACGGATCGGGACGGCCACCGAGCAGGCGCCCAGGCTCATCTCCTCGACCGTGGTGGCGTAGTCGTCGGTGAGCACCTTGTCGAGCTGGCGGCTCAGCACGCCCGGTTGACTGACCGTGTACGGGGTGATCCGTGGGAGGTCGGCGAGCACGTCGGCGCGGATGTCGGTCGGCGCGTGGGCGAGCAGTACCTTGCCGACTCCGGTCGCATGCAGCGGCAGGCGGGATCCGATCGAGCTGACCACTGGTACCGAGGCGTGCCCGGAGAGCCGGTCGACGTAGAGCACCTGTCGGCCGTCGCGCACCGCGAGGTGCACGGTGGCCAGGGTTGCTCCGTACAGGTCCTGCAGGTAGGGCGAGGCGAGCTGACGCAGTCCCGATTGCACGGGCGCGAGCAGACCGATGTCCCAGAGCCTGCGTCCAATGACGTAGTGCCCCGACTCGGTGCGGCGGAGCGCTCCCCAGGCGAGCAGTTCGCCGACCAGCCGGTGTGCTGTCGGCACCGGCATGGCGGCGCGGGTCGCGAGCTCGGTGAGCGTGAGCCGCCGGTGCCGCTGGTCGAACGCGCCCAGGATCGCCAGCGCGCGACGGGTCACCGAAATCCCGTGCCGGGTGGAATTGCCTGCCATGGAAACATCCTTCCGTCCAGTGGAAGCACGGACAAGCCAGTGCAATCGTGCCGGGCTTACGGTACGGTCCGTGACCCAGCCCCAGCAGACGCCCGTCGCGCCGCCGACCGACCCGGATTCGCCGTGCGCGAGCCAGGCCGACATCAATTCCGAGATGGCCGTGATCAGCGCGGACTACGCGGCCGCCCGGGCCGTCAAGACTCAGCCCCGGCTGGACTACTCGCCCTACCGCAGCAGCCTGCTGCGCCACCCGACCAAAGACCCATACCACGCCGACCCGGAGGCGATCGAGCTGTTGGCCCCGGTGTTCGGTCACCGTGACGTCGGCCGCTTGGAGTCGGACCTGACCATCCAGAACCGCGGCGAACCCATCGGCGAGCGGATCGTAGTGACCGGCCGCGTACTCGACGGCGAGGGCCGTCCGGTGCGCAATCAACTCGTCGAGATCTGGCAGGCCAATGCTGCTGGTCGCTACATCCACAAGCGCGATCAGCATCCGGCCCCGATCGACCCGAACTTCACCGGCGTCGGCCGCACTCTCACCGACGACGAGGGCCGCTACCGATTCACCACCATCAAGCCCGGCCCATACCCGTGGAAGAACCACCACAATGCCTGGCGGCCGGCGCATATCCACTTTTCGCTGTTCGGCACGGACTTCACCCAGCGGCTGGTCACCCAGATGTACTTCCCGGGCGACCCGTTGTGCTCGCTCGATCCGATCTATCAGTCCATCCTCGATCCGGCCGCCCGCGCGCGGCTGATGGCGACCTACGACCACGACGTGACCTGTCACGAGTGGGCCACCGGCTACCGCTGGGACATTGTGCTCACCGGCAGCCGCCGCACCCCCATGGAGGATCCCGCATGAGCAGCCTCGCGCCCACCCCTGGCCAGACGGTCGGCCCGTTCTTCGGATACGCGCTCCCGTTCGACGGCGGAGCCGAGCTCGTTCCCCCCGGTCATCCACGGGCGATCCGCCTGCACGGCACCGTGTTCGACGGTGCGGGCCTGCCGGTGCCGGACGCGCTCGTCGAGCTGTGGCAGGCAGACGAGAACGGGGCGGTGCCGCAGGTCGAAGGCTCCCGTGCCCGCGACGGCTGGACCTTCACCGGCTTCGGCCGCACACCGGTCGACGACACCGGCCACTACAGCTTCACCACCCTGCGCCCAGCCGTGACCGTGCCGGATCGCGCTCCGTTCTTCGCGATGACCGTGTTCGCGCGCGGCCTGCTGCACCGGTTGTTCACCAGGGCCTACCTGCCCAGCGACGACAGCGTCATGGCGGCTGACCCGCTGCTGTCTGCGGTGCCCCCGGACCGGCGCGCCACATTGATCGCCCGGCCCGACGAGCGCGGCTTCGTCTTCGACATCTGGCTACAAGGCCCCGGCGAAACGGTCTTTGTCGATTACGGAGAACGCTGATGCCCGCCCTGCTGTGGCCCGGTGACGACCGCGCAGGCGACCATCTCAGCGACTCGCAGATGATCGCGGCAATGCTGCGGGTCGAAACCGCTTGGCTGGCCACCCTGGTCGATGCCGGCATCGCATCGGCAGGGGCCGACATCGACCTCGGCGCGCACGCCGGAGACATCGACCCGGACGCGCTGGCCGTGGCGGCCGAGGCAGGCGGCAATCCCGTCAGCCCGCTCGTGCAACTGTTGCGCGAACGCCTCGCCGACACTTATCCCGAGACCGCGCGCTGGCTGCATCGTGGCCTGACGAGCCAGGACGTGCTCGACACCGCGCTCGTGCTCGGCCTGCGCGAAGCCACCGATGCCGTGCTGGCAAGGATGGACGCACAGGTGGACTCCCTGGTCGAGCTCGCCGAGCGACACCGGGTCGACCCGATGGCCGGCCGCACCCTGACCCAGCACGCCGTCCCGGTCACGTTCGGGCTCGCGGCGGCACGGTGGCTGTACGGAGTGCTCGAGGCCCGCGGCGACCTGCACGACGCGCGTGACCGGCTGCCCGTCCAGATCGGCGGTGCGGCAGGCACTCTCGCCGCCCCCGCCGAACTGTTGCGCCGCAGCGGCGGCGGGGGTGACGCGCTGGCCCTGGCCCGCGCCACCGCCGATCGACTCGGCCTGCCGTGGGCACCCCCGTGGCACACCATGCGTGCCCCGCTTACCCGGCTCGCCGACGCCCTGACCCGGGCACTCGACGCCTGGGGTCATATCGCGGCGGACGTGCTGGTGCGCGCGCGCCCCGAGATCGCCGAGCTTGCAGAACCGGCGGGCCACGGCCGCGGCGGCTCGTCGACGATGCCGCAGAAGGCCAACCCGATCCTGTCGGTACTGGTGCGCCGGGCCGCCCTTACCGCCCCAGGTCTGGCCACCCAGCTCCATCTCGCGGCCGCGGGCGCTGTGGATGAACGCCCCGACGGCGCGTGGCACACCGAGTGGATGCCGCTGACCCAGCTCGCCCGGCACGCGCTGACCGCCGCTGACCAGACGGCCGAACTGCTGGCCGGGCTGCACGTCGACACCGGCCGCATGGCCCGGCTCGTACAGGCCGCCGCGTCCGGTCTGCTGGCCGAACAACGCAGCCTCGCCGGACTCGTCGAGGGATTACCGGAACCTGATTTCGACCCCGCCCACTATCTCGGCGGCACGGGCGCCCTGATCGACGAGATCGTGCGCAGGGCCCGGGCCGCGGACCACACCCTTTCCGGAGGAAGACGATGACGATCCCGACGATCACCGGCGTGCAGCTCGGCGGGTCCGCCGAACTGCCCCTGCTGGTCTGCGGCCCCTCGCTGGGCACCTCCGCGGCCGCGCTGTGGTCGGACGCGGCCGAACTGCTTGCTGAGCACTTCCACGTCGTCGGCTGGGACCTGCCCGGCCATGGCGGCAACAGGACCGCAGTGACGACAGGGTTCACGATGGCCGAATTGGCCGAGGGTGTGGGCGTTTTCGTCGAAGGTGTACTCGCCGAGCGCGGTGAGCACGGCGGCAACTTCTACTACGCGGGCGACTCGGTCGGCGGCGCCGTGGGACTGCAGCTGCTCCTCGCCCACCCGGCCCGGATCACCTCCGCCGTCCTGGCCTGCACCGCCGCGCGAATCGGCCAGGAACCGATGTGGCGGGAACGGGCCGAGCTGGTCCGCTCCGCGGGGACCCCGGTCATGGTCGAAGACTCGGCCCAACGATGGTTTGCCCCAGGATTCGTCGATCAACATCCCGATACCGCCGCAGCGCTGCTGAATTCGCTCTGCGACGCCGACTCGGCCGGGTACGCCGCGGTGTGTGATGCCCTGGCGACGTTCGACGTGCGCGCCGACCTGGACCGGATCGACACTCCACTCGTCGCCCTCGCCGGCGCCTACGACCTTGCCACCCCGGTGGCCGCCGTGGCCGAACTGGCACACAACGTCGGCAACGGCAGACTGGTCCTCCTCGAATGGGTGGCGCACCTGGCCCCCGCCGAAGCGCCCGCGGACACCGCGCGGATCATCTGTCAGGCGGCGGGATATGAATCCAGCTCCGCGGTTGGATGCGTGCCCGCGCCAGAACCAGCGACGGCCGAAGCTGACCCGGCCGCCGGGCCTCATCCTGCGAATACGGCTGAGACGCAGGCGTTTACGGTGTTGGACAGGCAGGCGACCGGCATGGCCGTGCGCCGGGCAGTGCTCGGGGACGCGCACGTCGACCGTGCCCGCGCCACAGCAACAGACCTGACCCGCGAATTTCAGGAGTTCATCACCGACTACGCCTGGGGCGGTATCTGGACCAGGCCGGGGCTGGATCGCCGCAGCCGGTCGATGATCACGCTCACCGCGCTGATCGCCCGCGGTCACCACGAGGAACTCGCTCTGCATCTGCGCGCGGCGCGTACCAACGGGCTCACCGACGACGAGATCACAGAAGTTCTTCTGCAGTCCGCGATCTACTGCGGCGTCCCAGACGCGAACACCGCGTTCCGGATCGCTCAACAGACGCTGAGCTAGACGGTATGAGTTGAATCGCACCGGGTTTGGTGCTCATGGTGCGCATCGAACCCGGGGCGGTTCATCCTGCCGAGGGCACACTGGACATGGGAACGGCGATGAATACGATTCCGTTCCGAGCGGGTTGTCCAACTATGGACGTGGTCTGTACTACGAACTCGGGCGTGCGCGAGTTCAGGGAGAGACTCCGGAGAAGGGTTGGCAACACCAATTCGTGATCACTGTGCGTGACAGAGTTCGGATTCTGGATTCCGCGCGCACTGAGCTTATCTGGCGCGAGTTGTTGAGCACAACGTTCGGGGAGGTGGGGCCAAGGGGTTGGCGTTCCCGGCGCGGGAGCTGCGCGAAACGTACGCCAATGTGTCTCAGGAGTTGGAGACGGTGCGGGAGCAGGAGAAGGCTCAGGCGCTGAGGATGCTGGCGGGTCTGGTTTGTCTGATGAGCGGGCGCGCGAGATGGGCGATCATTCTGGCGCAACGTCGAGAACATCGGTGGGAGGGCGTTGATGAGGTTGAATTCTCGATGCGGTCGCTCATTTCGTCCACCGAAAGCGGCGTTGACTACCCCGAGAAGGTTCTCTTTATCTGCCGGTAGTTCGACATCCTCTTCGGCAGACAAGCGGTGTTAACCACCGCGAACATGGACTCGGAAGGCCGTGGGTGTACGGCTGGTCTGCCTGCGGAAGAACCTGATGAATACGGTCGCGTCCGGGAAGCCGAGCTGTTTCCCGATCATGGAAGCCGTCAGGTCGGTGTGCGCGAGCAAGCGTTTGGCCTCCAACAGCACTCTGTCGTCGATCAATCGTTTCGCCCCATACCCGACCGCCTCCTGGCTGGCGCGTGTCAGAGTGCGGACGCTGTAGCCCAGTCGCACCGCATAGTCGGCAACCCGGTGTGTCCGCGCGAAATCGCGCTCGACGGCGTTGCGGAAGCGTAGGAATGCCGCACTGCCGGCTGCGCCGCCGACCTGGAGTTCATGTGTATGAGCCAGGTGCAGCAGGACGACTGATACCAGATGGCGCACCACATCGATGTGGACTTCCACAGGGAGGGCCCCCGGTCGATCGCATTCGATTTGCAGGAGCTCCAGCAGGCGCTCCAGCAGATCGCGTGTGTCCGCCGAAGGGCGGGGTGGAGTATCGCGAAGCGTCAGGGGTGCCTCATGCGCGGCGGTGGCGGTGGCCGCATCGAGAAATCCTGAAGGAAAGAAGATGATGGTGCCGCCCACCGCGTCCAGGTCCGAATGATGTTGGAAGATTTGGCCCGGCTTCACCCAGATCCAGTCGCCTTTAGTGAGCGTGTGCTCGGTGAAGTCAACGGAACAGGTCAGTGAGCCGGACGTCACCGCGACCACTTGATGGAAGTCGAGACGCACAGGCCCGTAGAGGTCCATACCCCGGTTGCGGGCACGCCCGGGCAGGGCGGCGAGCGGAATGACGTGCGCCCCCGCAGAAGCCTTGAATCGTACGGCAGGGATGGCAGGCTGTCCGTTTCTGTCTATCACGTGTCGTCAGCATACATACTCCAGCGGCTCGTCGACGGCTAACGTTCATCAGCGTAAGACCGAAATAATCCATCGGCGGCCGAGGGCGCCGTAGGAAAGCCGAGGAAACGGAGCACGCGTGCGATTGATTGTGGGAATGACCGGAGCCACCGGCGCCGTGCTCGGCATACGGATCCTTCAATGCCTGTCCCAGTTGCCCACGGTCGAGACACACCTGATCCTCAGCCGTTGGGCCCGAGCGACGATCGAACTGGAAACCGGACTCTCGGTTCGCGAGGTGAACGAGCTCGCTGACGTCGTCTACAAACCCGACGACCAAGGGGCGGCAGTCTCGTCCGGTTCCTTCCCGACCGACGGCATGGTCATCGTGCCGTGCTCGATGAAGACAATGGCAGGCATCCGCGCCGGCTATGCCGAGGGGCTTGTCGTACGAGCAGCCGATGTCACCCTCAAAGAGCGCCGCAAACTCGTCCTCGTACCGCGCGAAACACCGCTGAGTGAGATCCATCTGGAGAACATGCTGGCTTTGTCGCGCATGGGCGTGCAGTTGGTGCCACCGATGCCCGCGTTCTACAACGACCCACAGTCTGTGGACGACATCGTCGACCACATTGTGTCCCGCGTTCTCGACCAGTTCGACCTTCCCTGGCCAACCGCCAAGCGGTGGCAAGGCATGCGTGCGGCCCGGGACATTTCCCCGCCGACCGCCTGCCGCACCGACAATTTTCAGCCCAACGAACCGAAGGACGCATGTCATGGCATATGACGATCTGCGCAGTTTTCTCGATACCCTCGACAAAGAGGGTCAACTACTCCATATCACCGAGGAGGTGCTGCCAGAGCCGGACGTCGCTGCCGCCGCGAACGCGGCGACGCGGCTCGGTGATGCAGCACCCGCGCTGTCCTTCGAAAATGTGAGCGGCTTTACCAGTGCCCGGATCGTGATGAACGTGCACGGATCCTGGGCCAACCACGCCCTCGCCTTGGAAATGCCGAAACAAACCGGTCCCAAAGATCAGGTCGAGGAATTCACCCGTCGGTGGGCGAAGTTCCCGGTCGCACCCGAATGGCGCGAAAATCCGCTGTGGTCGGACAATGTCCTCGACGGCGACGAGGTCGACATCTTCAAAGTCCTCCCGCTCGTCCGGCTCAACGACGGGGATGGCGGCTTCTACCTCGATAAAGCGGCGATTGTTTCCAAAGATCCTGCCGACCCGGACAACAGCAACAAACAGAACGTCGGCATCTACCGCATCGAAGTCAAAGGTCGGCGCAAACTCGCGATCCAACCTGCACCCGTCCACGATATCGGACGACACTTGCGCACGGCGGAGCAGAGGAACGAGGATCTTCCCATCGCAATCGCGCTGGGTAACGACCCGATCATCTCCCTGGTCGCCTCCACCCCGATGAGGTACGAAGAGAACGAGTACGAGCTTGCCGGAGCGCTGCGTGGGGCCCCGGCCCCCATCACATCGGCGCCGTTGACAGGGCTTCCCGTGCCGTGGGGATCGGAGGTTGTCATCGAGGGCGTGATCGAGGGGCGCAAGCGTGAACTCGAGGGGCCATTCGGCGAGTTCACCGGGCACTATTCGGGCGGTCACAGCATGCCCATTATCCGTATCGACCGAATCTCCTATAGAAACGCACCGGTTTTCGAGCACCTGTATCTCGGCATGCCGTGGACCGAGATCGATTACATGCTGGCCGCGAACACCGCCGCCCCGATCTACACCCAGCTCAAGGCGGAGTTTCCCGAGGTCCAGGCGGTCAACGCGTCGTACACCCACGGGTCTGTCGTGATCGTGTCCACGCAGAAGCGGTTTGGAGGCTTCGCCAAGGCGGTCGGTACTCGTGTGCTGACGCTCCCGCACGGTCTTGCGTGCGCCGCTACGGTCATCGTCGTCGACGAAGATGTCGACCCATTCAACCTGCCGCAGGTGATGTGGGCGTTGTCGACCAAGATGAACCCGGCCGGCGACTTGATCAAGATCCCCAATATGCACATCAATGAGCTTATGCCACAGGCCCAGCCGACAAGCATCGTCGACAGGTTGATTATCGACGCCACTACTCCGGTGGGCGCGGACAAACGCGGAAACTACCACAACCAGGTCTCGGATCTGCCCGAGATGACCGAGTGGCTCACCAAACTCCAGAAAATGACAGCCAACCGCTGACTGCGATCCGAGCGGCGACCATACCAAAGGAATTGTCATGTCCGAGATAAACATCTGTCCACGCTGCGCCCACGACTTGATCGAACAACTGTTCACATCACCGGTCCCCGGCGTCTGGGACGTCCTACAGTGCCAGCGCTGTTTTTTCTGCTGGCGTACCAGCGAGCCGCCGCGCCGGAGCCGACGCGACGCCTATCCCGATACCTTCAAGCTGACCGCCGACGATATCGCCAACGCAGTCGAGCTTCCCGCGATCCCGCCACTACTGGATACGCCCGCTAGGTAACTGGTGTTTTTGTGCGGTGATGGGCCGGTCTCGAGCACCGCCGCCGAGCCCAAGGCCGAAGGCGCCTGCTGTGGCATCGAGACCAAGGAGAGGACCGTCGCCTCCGGTGCGAGCTACTGTGCCAGCGCGATCATGTCTCCCGGAGACAGTGCAGGCCAGCGGACGGTTCATTTGCCCTGTAGCGAGGCTCGTGCCCACGCCCACGGCGCCGCGGCAACGGATCCGAATCTGCGCTCCCGCGGACCCAACGTTTCGGGACCCACGGCGGTTGATCCCTACGAACACCCAGTTCGATAAGGAGGAATCCGCCATGATGCAGAGCCCCACCGCCCCTGGCGACTTTGCCCATTCACACCCGGTGCCGCCGCCCAGCGGCGGGACCGCCATCACGGCCGGGGTGCTCGCCTGCCTCGGCGGTACGCACCGGCTGCTGAGTATTCTTGTGCTCATCGTCGGGATAGCGATGTTGAGCGACCTCGACGCGGAGGGCGAAACCAATGGGGCGCAAGTGCTTTTCGCGATCTCGATTCCGGTCTTTTTGCTCATCGGTTCCCTGTTGCTGGCCGGCAGCATCCAGATGTTTCGCAAGCATGCCTCGGCCCGTCGGCTGATCGTCATCGGCTGTGCGGTCGACATCGCCTACAGCATCATCGAGACAGTGGTCGTGCTTGCCGTTGCCGGAGCCTCCGATGACTACGGTGTGATCGGCAGTCCGTTGTTCGCCATATTCGTGGCCGCGTTCCCGATCGCCACGATCATCCTGACCTCGGCGACATCGACCACGCGGTGGCTCGAGTATCGGGCATAGGATACCGAGGGACGACAGGGAGCCAGACCATATGAGCGCGCCACTCGATCCTGCCCAGGCCCGTGATATTTCCTTTGCCGCCCTGCTGCGTGTGGTGTTGCACGAATGTGCGCAGGCTCCGCTCGCGCTGCTCACCGCCGATACCGAACCGGCCGTCATCCGGATCGCCCGCGGTGGTGAGCAGCGGGAGCAGGCATTCGCCGAAATGCTGGTGGAGGCATACGAGTCGGCGAGCGAGATGCTGCTGGCCCGCATCACCAAGTTGACGCGCAGCCGTGCCGATGCCGACGACATAGTCCAGACCGCGTTCATGCGGGTGTACGCGCGCTGGCCGGACCACATCACCGATGCCGAAGGGCTCCGGAAGTACCTGTGGACCACGGCGGAAAACCTGGTGAAGGATGTCATGGTCCGGACTGCGAAGGACCGGGAACGGCTGGATTCCAATGGGCACGAACGCCTCTCGGTCCTCGCCGACCAAGCCGACCTGCCCTTCGACGACATGATCGCCTTGCGGGACATGCTGATCCGGCTCTTGGACGCACTGCCGCCGCGGGAACGCCAGGCGGTCATCATCTACACCTACGAAGGAAACACCTACAAAGAGACTGCTCGGGTTATGGGCGTGGCGGAGGGCACCGTCAAGGGATACGTCCACGACGGGCTGTTGCGCGTCCGGAAATACCTAGAAGAGCAGGTCGCTTGATCGTCAGATACCGCGGCAGGGTGGGGTGGTGTCGGCGCCCACCGGCAGCTGGTCACGCTCGGCCTGGGTGTACTCGCGGTCACTGATCGCGCAGAGCCGTCCCAGTACGCCATCGCGGTCGAGATTGATCGAGTACCGCGCGACACCTCCACTGCCGGAGTACCTACCGGGATTCAGCGCGTACAGCGCATCCCCGGAGATATCCTCGTACCGCTGGTCCGAGATCTTCACATCGAAGATTTTCGCGGCGCGATCGAAGTCCCAGATCTCCAGTGTCCCGAGGTGGTCGACCACCAGCAGGCCATCGGCGGTCAGTCCGACCCCATTGCCCGACGGAAACGGTTGTGCGGACCGAGTTTCCACACCGCTGTCGAAATTCTCCACGGTGTCGTCCCCGGACTCGTACCTGATGTATATCTGTGGATCGACAGGGCTGACAAAGGCATCCCGTCTCTTGCCGCGCTCGATCGGTGTGACGGGTACCGAGCGGAGTACTCGTCCGTCATCCAGGGCCCGGACGGTATCGCCGTCGATATTCTCGGTGAAGAGCTGGTCGTTGTGCGTCGGGACGAGGGCCGCCTGCGCACCGGCCCGTACCATCCACACCAGTTCGTCGGTGTCGCGCCAAGTTCGCACGGTCTGGCCGAGCTGTTTCCCATCGCTGATCCGCCATCGGGTGACCGAGCCCGCATGGAAGAAGGCCAACTCGTCGTCGCCGGGCTGCATGATGGATGTCGGTCGCCGCAGTCCAGGTCCGAGTTCGGGCGGGACAGGGAGCGAAATACGTTGCTCGACAGCGAGTCCGGGCAACGAGAAGACGGTGATGACGCCCGTCGCACCCGACAGGACGAAATGCTTCCCGTCGGCAGTGATCCGGTAGGCGGATTCGGGCGGAATCGACCCACGCACAGCAAGGCCCACCGTCATGCGCCCGACTTCCCTTATGACGGGGGTCAATTCGACGACGCGCACCGTCGCGTTCGCATCGTCTGGGCCGCATTCGACTTCCACAACGAACGAGCCATCGGGACCCCACTGGACAATCCGGTGTTCGGTGACCGATCCGGCGAACACGTCCATGTCCGAGATCGCCACGGCAGGCGCGAAGCGGAGCAGGCCGCTCGGCGTGAACTGTGCCAGCCTCGGGCCGTCGTCGGCAGGGGTGACCAGCACCGTGGCCGACATGTCCCGAGGGCTGGCTGTTTGGACGACGAAGGCCTGGCCGGTCCGTAGGTCGATGAGGTGAGTCTGGCCGAGCGTATCGCCGGCGAGGATAGTCGTCGACCAGGCGTACCGTCCGCTGCTATCGACGGCCCACTCGCAGTTCTCGGTCGTCGAGCCAGAGCGGCGCGGCGTCCGCAGACGTTCGGCCCCCGTCAGCGCGTCCGAGACGACCAGTTGGTCGTCGGAACATCCGGCGATCAGGCCGGTCGAGGTGATCTTACCGGCCGGCAATTCCCGAATCGGCTGTCCGGTCTTGGCGTCGCGCACGACGTTGCGCGTGACCCCGATTTTCGACTCGCGCATCGCGATCATGGTGCCGGTCGGGTCGACATAGTCCGGAAACTGGGCGAAATCTGCCAGCGGAGGCGGAGAAGAGACCAGAACGGGCCCGGCACCCGCCATGTCGTACACCTCCAGCAGGTCGGTGTGCTGGGCCTGCTGCGGCTCTGCCCGTTGGACCTGTGCTCGGTTGAGTCGCACCGCGAGCCAGCGCCCGGTCTGATCCCAGCCGGTCGATACGCCATTGGGCAGCAGCAGCGCAGGCTCCGGCGGACGGACCAACGCAGGACCGGTGCGGTTTCGAATATCCCAGACGGCGACCGCACCATCGTCGGTCACCACGGCGAGTGCGGAGCCGCTCCGGCTCAGGTTCAGCGAGGCGACCTTCCCGGCGGACGGTGGAAGTCGCCACGGCATCGGCTCATCACCGAGCAGGCCGGCCCAGACTGTGACGTCGCGGCCCTCAGCGACCGCGACCTCGGACCCGTCGCCACTTGCCGCCCCGAATGTCGCATCGCGCCACAGGTCGGCCCGGTAATCCGTGACGGACGACAACCGCACCTGCTGATACAGCAGTGCCGTCCGCACCATCTCGTCGTCCGGCGCATGCCGCGCTGCGGCTTGCGCGAATTGCAGCGCCTTGTCCAGGTCGGAGTCGGCCACCCGGATGGATTCCGCCGCGAGGCTGCGCCCGGCCTGTAACCGCAACTGCGCCGCGCGAGCCGCACTGCTCCGGTAGGCGACCACCGCCATCGACGTGGCCACGACCACCAGAACGGTGAGCGCTGCGGCCACCAACCGCAGGCGCCGCACCTCCCGCCCACGCAGTCGGCGGCTGGCCGCGATGAATTCCCGATGCGCTCGCGGCACATCGGATTTTCGAGCCTCGAGCTGGTCCTCAGCGGTCTCGAGAGCGGTACCGCGCAGCAACGCATCGTGCTCGCGACCGCGCCGCTCCCAGTTGTCCAGGTCCTGCGCGAGGTATTGCTGCCACCTGCGGAAGTCGCGGTCGGACTGCAGCAGGTCGTGCAGCCGTTCCCAGTTGTCGATGAGCGCTTGGTGTGCGAGCTCGACGGTGTCCACGCCGTTCTTGTCGCGGCCGACGACGACCAGGCGGTCGAGCGCCAGCCGCCCGGCCACACCACGGAGTTCGGGGTACTCCCGCATCGGCAGCACCGCTCGGAGGAATCCGGCGCCGCTCGAGGTCGGCACCGCGAGCAGCTTCAGGAGCCGTTCCGCGTCGGCCCGCTCGGCGGGATCGGTAAACTGCGCCATGACCTGCTCGGCCCGCCGAGCAATGGAAACCTCCACGCTGCCGACGTTTTCGTAATCGGCGAGGGTGATCCGGCCGCCGGTGTGCCGGGCCCACAGGTCCGACAGCACCGACGCCAGCAACGGCAACCCGCCGGGCTGGTTGAAAACACCGTCTATCAGCCGCTGCACCACCGCATCGTCCAGCATCACTCCGGCACGGGCGGCGGGGCGGCTGATCACGTCGCGCAGTTGAGCACGGCCTAGCGGGGCCACCGCAACCGTTGTACCGCCGAGGAATTCGGCGAGTTCGGCGTCGAGTAGGTCGTCCAGCGCGTCCCAGCGCAACGTCAGCACGATCGCCAGGCGTCCCTCGGTGTCGGCGCGACTGAGCTCGAGCAACGCCTGCAGTAGCGCACGGGCCTGCCGCGAGGCCGCCACGGCCAGATCTTCGAACTGGTCGACAAACAACACCGTGCCGTGCGGCGGAAGCTGTTGCAGCAGTGAGGCCGTGTCATCGGCGTCGGGCGCGGGCGCGGCCTGTTCGATCAGCCAGGTCGACAGTGGCTCGTCCGCGGCGATGCCGGAGCCGATCGCGCGCACGCCGGATTCCGTCGCGGCGTCGCCGCTGAGCCGGAATGCGGCGACCTGCCACCCCTGCTGCCGTAATCGCGGCAGCACCCCGGCTCGGATCAACGAAGACTTCCCCGTACCGGACCGCCCGACCACGGCGGCGAAACCGCTCTGCCGCAGGGTCTCCCGCACCCGCGCGATATCGTCGTCCCGCCCGTAGAAGAACTCTGCGTGCTCCTCGTCGAACGGCGCCATACCGCGATACGGGCTCGACAGCAGCGCCGGATTCAGCCGCAGCACCTCGTCGATGGGAAGCATGAACGCGGTGCGGGTGTAGCGGCGGCGGTCGGCAGCGACCGCCATTCCGGTCACGGCATGCGCCTCGGTATCCCAAACGGCGGCGCCGCTGAACCCCTCGGTGATCGGCTGCCCGCCGGTGGCTGCCTGCAGCTGTACCCAGCCCTGGCTTTGCGGGGCTCGAAACTCACCGGACACCCAGACGCCGCCGGGCATCTCGGCCGGAAATCCGAACATCCGGAACTCCCCACCCCAAGGGTGGCTGGCGGGCCAAAACGGCAGTGGCGCAAGGGTGTCCGGGGGTGCAGCGACAAGCTCCAGGATGGCGATATCGCCGCGGCCGTCCTCGCGGATGCGCGACCAATGCCGGATCCGGGCGAGTATCGGAACTGCGGCATCCGCCAACGGAAAGTCCACGGCCACAAGCTCTTCGGGCACTTTGTCGTCCGTCGGTTCCCGACCCAGTGCCGCCGATACGACGTGCGCGCACGTCGCAATCAGAGTGGAACGCACCAGAAATCCCGCACCGACCACATCGCCGGTGGGCGTCAGAATCCGCACTGAGGCCCAGCCGAGCCGACCGGTTTCCGCAATCTCTTGCACGCGTCGAACCCTCCCGGGGAAGTTCGGCAAGCGTAGCAAATCTGCCGATGGTGTGAAGGAACCGTCGCCGAGCACGGGAAAGGAGACCGGAATTCCTCGCGGACCGACGCCCTCGGCTCGTAGGGAAGGCCTCGATCCACGAGCACAGTTGCCACCGTGACGGTCAGCAAGACAAAGATTCCGACGACCAGTCCGCGCCTGGGGGCACTTGTCCGAGAATATCGATCCGGACGGAATGACAGCAAAATCGTCACCCCCGCGAACGAACTCGCAGTCGTTGGGCACCAATTTCAAGGACGTGACGGCTTTTACCTATGATATCCGTGTGATAGCGTTGGCACTCGTATCGAGCAGCCGCAGTGCCTGCAGACGACGCCTAGGGCGCACCGAGTGAGGGAACGGCAGACCGGCCGCCCCCAGTTTGCCTCGGCCAGAAATGGTTCGTTGTGTCGGCACGCCTCGCAAGCTATTTCGGGCGAGTACAGCGCAGATCAGCACTGACACGGTATCGCCATCGACGTCGGCTGCTATCCCTACGACCACGGGTTCCGGTATCCCGACGGAATCATGCTGTCGAACATCGCGCGTGCGTCCGCTGGCAGCCGCAGCAACTCGATGTAGGAGCCGAGCGGGCCTCCGTCGAGGTAGACGAACTCCATGCCGAGTTCGGCAACGGTGCATTGCTGTGCGATCTCGGTGCCGCGCGCTCGTGCCGCTGCCAGTGCCGCATCGAAATCTTCTGGTACCCAAGCGATATGGTGCAGCCCAGGGCCGGACCGGGCAAGCGTTTCGGTATAGAGATTCGTGCCCGAGACCGGCGCGATCAATTCCAATCGCTGTCCGCCGGCATAGCCGACCGAGGTGTCGATCGGGTAATCCGCGGGCGAACCGCGATAACTGCACGACTCCGGGCCGAAACGCATGCGAGGCATGCGGACCCACCTGTCAACGCCATAGCTGTCGGTGAATTCTTGTTCGGCCGCGTCGAGGTCGTGGACAACCCACGCCACCTGGAAAATCGGGCCGTACGCGATACTCATTTTGGTACTCCTCATGTATCAGTCGGAAATGCGGTCCCGCAGACGGGAACAGCGCAGGTTCAGTAGTCCGCGAGCCGGATGGCATTGGCCGCGCGCTCCAGCGGCTTGATGATCGGCCGCAGGGCCAAGCCCTTCCACGGCATGTGCCGCAGCATGCGCAACATGGTGGTCTGGGTCCGGATCGCACGCCGGTCAGCAGCCACCATGTGGGTGGCGTTGTTCCAGCCCAGCGTCAGGTTCTCGGTGACGTAATCCTGCATGGCGCGCTCGTATCGCTCGAACGCGACGACGTGATCACCGGCGGCCGCTTTCAGTTCGCCCGCAAGGACATACGCGCCGACCAGCGCCATGCTCGTGCCCTGCCCGGACAGTGGCGACGGGCAGTAGGCGGCGCCACCCACGACCGCGACGCGGCCGTGGGACCACCGGTCGAGATGGATCTGGCTGACTGAATCGAAGGAGAAGTCCGGGGATTCCGGCATGGCGCGCACCAGGTTCGGTGTTTCCAAAGGTCTTTCGATGCCGGACAGGGCCGCGGCGGCCGCCGCGACCGGCACCGGCGGCCCGGTTGCGGCGCGCGCGGCGACCGCTACGCAGAAGGCGTATTCTTCGACGTCCGCCGCCGGGTCGAGGGCGGGCAGCAGTTTCTCGGCCAGTTCGGCAGCGTCGCCCGAATTACCGCGCAGCCACCAGTGCCAGGCGTGGGCGGCGATGAACCGCTGTGCCAGTGCGGGATCCATGCTCACCGCCCAACGCAGCGCCGCCTGCACGTTGTCGTGCTCGGCCGTCAGCCGCGCCAGCCAGTCGAGCTGCTCGGGGCCACGCAGCAGCGGATCGGCCCGCTCGGCCAGCTCGGTCGAGGAAAACGGCGATAGCGCGTTGCAACTGGTCGCGCTCGCCGGCTTCGGTCAACCGCGCGAAGCCGTAGGCCCGAATTGTCTCCAGCATCCGATAACGGCCGTTGTGCACTTCCACCAGCGATTTATCGGCCAGACTGTCCAATAGTTCGTCGGCGTCGTCGAGTTCGCAAACGGATGCGACCAGAGCGGCGGTGGCCCCGCCCGCAAAGACAGCGAAGCGTCGCGCCAGCAGGCGTTCGGGTGGTTCCAGCAATTCCCAGCTCCATTCCACCACCGCCCGCAGGGTCTGGTGTCGTGGATCGGCGGTGCGATCCCCGCGTGCCAACAGCCGGAACCGATCGGCGAGCCGAGCATCGATCTCGCCGATGTCGATAGTGCGCAACCGGGCGGCGGCGAGTTCAAGGGCCAACGGGAGCCCGTCCAGCCGCTCGCAGATGCGCCGCACGGCCGCGATCGTGCCCGCGTCGACGGTGAATCCCGGCCGCGCGGCAGCGGCCCGATCGGCGAACAGGCGAACTGCGGTGCAGCCGAGTTGGTCGGCCAGTGTCGCCTCCGTGGCCGCAACCGGCAGCTGTCCGACCGCGAGCACGGTCTCACCGGTGATACGCAAGGCTTCCCGGCTTGTCGCCAGCACCCGCAAGCCCGGACAGTCACGCAACAGCCGATGCACCACCCGGGCCACATCGAGGATCAGATGCTCGCAGTTGTCGAGAATGATCAACTGCGGCCTGTCGGCGAGCATGGCGCGCACCCGGGCTTCGGCATCATCGTGGTCGCCGCTCGCACGGCCACCGAGCGTCACCGCGATCTCCGGCGCCACCTGTGCGCCGTCCACCAACGGCGACAAATCCACGAAGCAGACCTCGCCTCGAACCCGAGTGCCGGCTTCCATCGCCAACCGGGTCTTACCGGTACCGCCCGGACCGGTGAGCGTCACCAGGCGGGCTCGGGTAAGCAACGACGCGACCTGCGCGAGTTCGTCGTCTCGGCCGATGAAACTGGTGAGCTGGGCGGGTAGGCGGCGCACCGCGGCGGCGGCGACGGTGCCGGCCCGCAGGATCGTCAAGTGCGCCTGCGTCAGCTCCGCCGAAGGGTCGGCGCCCAGCTCGTCGGCTAGCAGTTGCCGGCCCTGCTCGAACAGCTCCAGCGCCTGTGCCTGCCGCCCGCCGGCATAGAGCCCACGCATCAGCAGCGCCCTGGCTCGCTCCCGAAGCGGATGCGCAGCGACAAGTTCCGGCAGCGTAGCGACCACCCCCCGGTGATCACCCAGCGCCAGTGCGGCTTCGGCACGATCCTCCTGGGCCGCCAGCCACGCCTCGGTGAGGCGGGCGACCACGGCGGCGGCGAACGGCGCCTCGCGCACATCGGCCAGCGCCGCGCCGCGCCACACACCGGCGGCCTGGTCCAGCAGCGCTACAGCGGCGGGGAAATCCCGGTCGCCCAGCGCGGTTCGCCCCTCCTCGGCGAGGCGAAGGAACCGATGCATATCCACCAGATCCGGATCGACCGCGAGCCGGTAGCCCGCAGCCGAGGACTCCACGAGACCATCGGCGCCCGCGGCGCGCAGCGCGCGCCGCAGCCGCGATACCTGGGACTGCAGCGCATGCCCGGCATCGCCGGGCGGCTCTTGCCCATAGAGGTCGTCGATCAACCGATCCCGAGACACCACCCGCCCGGCCTCCGACACCAGAACCGCCAGCAGCGACCGTACTTGCGGCCCACCGACCGCGACAGGAGTCCCATCGGTTCGCCGCACCTCCACCTGCCCCAGGATCCCGAACTGCACGGCCGCCAGTATGCATCGACCGGCCGGCCGCCGCGCCCGACGAGTCGGCCACTACCGCAAGCGATCACACCTTTCCCCTACCTGAGAACACGCAGCACATGGGTGGTTGTGCACAGAATGGGGCGTTTCGTGAACAACCAGCCGATTCAATCATTCGACTCGCAAAGCTAGTTCCGAGTCGAGTTCTCAGTCGTTATGCTGACCAACTGGGGGACAGCGAATTACGAGGCGCCACAGGTCTTTCCCGGCGTTCGATGCCCCGACCCGAACACGACGAATACGACAGCGCGATTCGTGCGCTGGCCTCCTAACAAGGCCGGCCCCAGTAGCACCAGGCGGTGGCCTGAGATAGGTACTCGACCGTCGAACGACTCCGCACGATGGAACCGAGAACCTGCACCAGCTCGCCGAAATAGAGCCGCGAAAGCTCGGTCAGACGAAACGGATCGAACACGCAACCCATATGAAAAAAACGATTTGTCGCGGACTACTTCCTCGGTTCCGGAGATGGGAACTCCTAGTCGTGGTCTCGCGACCGACCGGCCGCGAGACCACACGTTTCATCAGAATGAGCAGTCGGTGACCCTGCCCGCCCAGCCACCCTTCAAGAACTTGATGACGGCACAGAACACATCCGCCGACGAGGACCCCACCACCACAGTGGCCGGCGGTGCGGCGGCGGAGGCCGGTTGCGCCATCGCCGAACCCGTCGAAGCGACGAGCCCTGCGGTGATTGCGGCGACCACAACGAACTTCTTCATCAGGTGTCCTGTCTGTAGTTTGCGCATGACGGCCCAATTGGACCACTAATCGTTAGTGCCGACAGTAACTTTGGGTCGTTTCCAGACACCAGCACACGCTCGTCAGCGGGTGTCGGGATCGGATTCGGCGACTACGGTTCGCTCAGCAGACACGCCCAGTCAGCAACGCCGAATTGCGGGCGGTATCCAAGCCGAGCGCGACATCTACGTGTCGTCCGGGCGATGTATCGTGCAGGCCTCTCTGGGAGTCACGAAAGGACAACGATGAATGCCGACCCCCGCCCCGTGTTCGCCCGCGCCGCCGACCAGGCCGCGGCGCTGATCGCGACCGTGCTAACGGATGACCTCGACAAACCCACACCCTGCGCCGAGTTCGACGTGCGGACACTGTTGAGCCACCTCACCGGCGCCACCGTCCGGCTCGCGGTCGTCGCCGAAGGCGGCAACCCGAGCGACATCCAGCCATTTGCCGAGGATGTGCCGGACTCCGGCTGGGCGACCGCCTATGACGAGATCCGCGCGCGAGCGACCCAAGCCTGGGCTCCCGACGACCATTTGGACGCCGTAATGCTCATGCCGTTCGGCGAGATGCCCGGACGCGCCGTGGTGTCGGCCTTCGTCCTGGAGACAGTGACCCACACCTGGGATCTGGCCGAAGCCCTGGGCCGGTCCGTAGCACTGGACCCGGAGCTGGCAGAGTTCGCGCTGGCCGTCGCCCACCAGATGCTTCCCGATGCGCAGCGTGGCGGCAACAGCGCGTTCGGCCCGGCACAAGACGTGGCCGACGACGCCGGCGCCTACGAGAAGTTGGCCGCTTGGCTGGGACGGAAGCCGCGCACCCGAGCCTAGTCCTGGCTCGCAGTCACCCCCGGGAAACCCAGAACGGCGCCGCTCGCGAAGCAGCGGCGCCGTTCTCGGCGATTAAGCGACCAGATCGCGCCTATCCAGTCGGTCGCCTGCTAGTTGGAGAACCCTGGACAGCAAGGAACCCCGTCTCGGCGGGATCAGATCTGCCCGAGGTCGATCTTCACGGGGAAGGGGGCCGCTACCTCGAGGATGCCGGTGTAGATTTCGCCGGTGCGGTAGGTCATGGTCGCAGGGTCGAGAACGTAGGTATAGATCAGCGGAACCCCCGTGACAGCTTGCTCGACCCGCCAATAGAATGCGATGCCCGCCTTTGCGTACTGGTCGACCTTCACGATCCGGTCCGTCGTTTCCGATCCGGGCGAGACGACCTCCACGACCATCAGCACGTGCTCAGGACGGGTGGGCGTCACGTCGATCATGTCCGCCCTATACACCACGACGTCCGGGCGGCGATTGGTCAGCGGAACATCCTGCAGCCGGACGTCGAAGTCCGTGTCCGCGTTCCACTCCGGTCCAGCTGCCGCGTCCAGTGCGTTCGCCAGGATCCGAGCCAACCGATTATGCCGCTTGGATGCGCTCGGGCTCACAACGACCATTCCGTCCACGATCTCGATGCCTGCGCACTGCTCCTCTGACCAGGAGTTGTATTCCGCTGCCGTGATCTGCTGGTGCATCCACGCAGGGGTCACGGCTTCGACAGTCATGACACCGCTCCTCCCAGGCACTTCGAGGCGGGCAGGATCCCGCAGAGTTCAGTGTACAAAGCCGAGCCGGAGCACGGCCGGATCTGGCTTCTGGCCCATCCTGCCTCGCGGCAGAGCTGCCGGGAGCAAGCGCGCTGCGTGTGAGCCCACTGAACACATCCGCCGCATAGGGCCGCAAAAGGGTACCGGCCACACCCAGCCACCTCGTGCGTGTCGCACCACACCCTGAAAACGCGAACGGCGCCGCTCCCGAAGGTGCGGCGCCGCCCGAGCGCGATTCAGGGAATCACTTGATGATCTTCGTGACGCGACCGGCGCCGACGGTACGGCCACCCTCGCGGATCGCGAAGCGCAGACCCTCGTCCATGGCGACCGGCTGGATCAGCTTGACGGTCATCTCGGTGTTGTCACCGGGCATGACCATCTCGGTGCCCTCGGGCAGGGTCACAACGCCCGTCACGTCAGTCGTACGGAAGTAGAACTGCGGACGGTAGTTGTTGAAGAACGGGGTGTGGCGGCCGCCCTCGTCCTTCGACAGGATGTACGCCTGGCCCTCGAACTCGGTGTGCGGAGTGGTGGTGCCCGGCTTCACGACGACCTGGCCGCGCTCCACGTCCTCACGCTTCAGACCACGAACCAGCAGACCGACGTTGTCGCCCGCCTGGCCCTGGTCCAGCAGCTTGCGGAACATCTCGACACCGGTGACGGTGGTCTTGGTGGTCTTCTCGCGGATGCCGACGATCTCGACTTCCTCGTTCACGTTGATCACGCCACGCTCGACGCGACCGGTGACCACGGTGCCACGACCGGTGATGGTGAAGACGTCCTCGATCGGCATCAGGAACGGCTTGTCGGTCTCGCGAACCGGGTCCGGGATGGACTCGTCGACCGCGGCCATCAGCTCGAGCACCGACTCCGACCACTTCGGGTCACCCTCGAGCGCCTTCAGACCGGAGACCCGCACGACCGGCGCGTCCTCGTCGAACTCCTGCGAGGCCAGCAGCTCGCGGACCTCCATCTCGACGAGCTCGAGGATCTCCTCGTCGTCGACCATGTCGGCCTTGTTCAGCGCGACCAGGATGTAGGGCACGCCGACCTGACGCGCGAGCAGCACGTGCTCACGGGTCTGCGGCATCGGGCCGTCGGTGGCGGCGACCACGAGGATCGCGCCGTCCATCTGCGCCGCGCCGGTGATCATGTTCTTGATGTAGTCGGCGTGACCCGGCGCGTCGACGTGCGCGTAGTGGCGCTTCTCCGTCTGGTACTCGACGTGGGAGATGTTGATCGTGATACCACGAGCCTTCTCCTCCGGCGCCTTGTCGATCTGATCGAACGCGAAGCTCTCGTTCAGATCCGGGTACTTGTCAGCCAGCACCTTCGTGATCGCTGCGGTCAGCGTGGTCTTGCCGTGGTCGACGTGACCGATGGTGCCGATGTTGACGTGCGGCTTCGTCCGCTCGAACTTCGCCTTCGCCACTTCTTTGTCCTCCTGGACTTGTTGGTGCGTGCAATTGCAGCAGTGCGGTGGTCATCCCCGCGGACACGGGGAAAGGGTTTACAAACGCCCGGGAGCGATTACTCGCCGGTCGCCTTGGCGATGATCTCCTTCGACACGTTGGCCGGAACCTCCGCGTACGAATCGAACACCATGGAGTAGTTCGCCCGGCCCTGGGTCTTCGACCGCAGGTCACCGATGTATCCGAACATCTCCGAGAGCGGAACCAGCGCCTTGACGACACGGGCACCACTGCGTTCCTCCATGGCCTGAATCTGACCACGGCGGGAGTTCAGGTCGCCGATCACGTCGCCCATGTAGTCCTCGGGCGTGGTGACCTCGACCGCCATCAACGGCTCGAGGATCACCGGACCGGCCTTGCGGGCCGCTTCCTTCAGAGCCTGCACGCCGGCGATCTTGAACGCCATTTCCGACGAGTCCACGTCGTGGTAGGCGCCGTCCAGCAGCGTGACCTTCAGGTTGACCAGCGGGTAACCGGCGAGCACACCGTACTGCATGGCGTCCTGGGCGCCCGCGTCCACCGAAGGGATGTACTCCTTCGGCACACGACCACCGGTGACCTTGTTCTCGAACTCGTAGTGTGCGCCATCTTCGCCCACGAACGGTTCGAGCGCGATGATGACCTTCGCGAACTGACCGGAGCCACCCGTCTGCTTCTTGTGGGTGTACTCGAGCTTGTCGACCCGCTTGGTGATCGTCTCGCGGTAGGCCACCTGCGGCTTGCCGACGTTCGCCTCGACCTTGAACTCGCGCTTCATGCGGTCGACCAGGATGTCGAGGTGCAGCTCGCCCATACCGCCGATGACGGTCTGGCCGGTCTCCTGGTCGAGCTTGACCGAGAAGGTCGGGTCCTCTTCCGACAGGCGCTGGATCGCGGTGCCCAGCTTCTCCTGGTCGGACTTGGTCTTCGGCTCGATGGAGACCTCGATGACCGGGTCCGGGAAGGTCATGGACTCGAGCACGATCTGGTTCTGCGGATCGCACAGGGTGTCACCGGTGGTGGTGTCCTTGAGGCCGATGACCGCGTAGATGTGACCCGCCGAGGCGGCGCCGACCGGGTTCTCCTTGTTGGAGTGCATCTGGAACAGCTTGCCCAGACGCTCCTTCTTGCCCTTGGTCGAGTTGATGACCTGGGCGCCGGAGTCGACCTTGCCGGAGTACACCCGGACGTAGGTCAGCTTGCCGAAGAAGGGGTGCACCGCGATCTTGAACGCCAGGGCCGCGAACGGCTCGTCGGCGCTCGGCTTGCGGGTCAGCAGCTCCTCCTCCTTGCCGGGCACGTGGCCGGTGGTGGCCTCCACGTCCAGCGGCGAGGGCAGGTAGTCGATGACCGCGTCCAGCATGGGCTGCACGCCCTTGTTCTTGAACGCCGAGCCGCACAGCACCGGGTAGAGCTCGGAGGTCACCGTCAGCTTGCGGATGGCGCCCTTGATCTCGTCGATGGACAGCTCTTCGCCACCGAAGAACTTCTCCAGCAGCGCCTCGTCGGACTCGGCGACGGTCTCCAGCAGTTCCTGGCGGTACTGCTCGGCCCGCTCCTTCAGGTCCTCGGGGATCTCGACGACCTCGTACTGCTCGCCGAGCTTGGTCTCGCCCCGCCAGACCTTGGCGTTGTTCTCGACCAGGTCGACGATGCCCTCGAAGGTGTCCTCCGCGCCGATCGGCAGCTGGATGACCAGCGGCTTGGCACCGAGGCGGTCCTTGATGGTCTGCACGGTGAAGTAGAAGTCCGCACCGAGCTTGTCCATTTTGTTGACGAAGCAGATCCGCGGCACGTCGTACTTGTCGGCCTGACGCCACACCTGCTCGGACTGCGGCTCGACGCCTTCCTTGCCGTCGAACACCGCGACGGCGCCGTCGAGCACGCGCAGCGACCGCTCCACCTCCACGGTGAAGTCGACGTGCCCGGGGGTGTCGATGATGTTGATCTGGTTGTCTTTCCAGAAGCATGTGGTCGCCGCGGAGGTGATGGTGATACCACGCTCCTGCTCCTGCTCCATCCAGTCCATCGTGGCGGCGCCGTCGTGGACTTCACCGATCTTGTAGGTGATGCCGGTGTAGAAGAGGATGCGTTCAGTTGTGGTCGTCTTGCCCGCGTCGATGTGGGCCATGATGCCGATGTTTCGGACCTTGTTCAGGTCGGTGAGCACGTCCTGTGCCACGGAAATCTTCCCCGCTCGTAGCTAGTTGGGATTATCGGGGACGACCCGGTGGTCGCCTCTATATCAACGCCGGAAGCGGCCGGTCGGTGCCGCGTTCCGGCTGTGCCTCCCGACCCAGACGACGGGCCGGGCAGACGTCACCAGCGGTAGTGCGCGAAGGCCCGGTTGGACTCGGCCATCTTGTGGGTGTCCTCGCGGCGCTTGACCGATGCGCCGAGGCCATTGCTGGCGTCGAGCAATTCGTTGGCCAGACGTTCGACCATGGTCTTCTCCCGGCGCGCACGGGAGAAATTGACCAGCCAACGCAGGGCCAGGGTGTTGGCGCGGCCCGGACGGACCTCGATCGGAACCTGGTAGGTGGCACCACCGACGCGGCGGGGCTTCACCTCCAGCGACGGCTTCACGTTGTCCAGCGCGCGCTTGAGGGTGACAACCGGGTCGGTGCCGGTCTTCTCGCGCGCCTGCTCCAGCGCCCCGTAGACGATGCGCTCGGCGGTGGACTTCTTGCCGTCCAGCAGGATCTTGTTGACCAGCTGCGTAACCAGCGGCGAACCGTAGACCGGGTCGTTGATCAGCGGACGCTTGGGTGCGGGGCCCTTGCGTGGCATATCAGCTCTTCTCCTTCTTGGCGCCGTAGCGGCTGCGGGCCTGCTTGCGGTTCTTCACACCCTGGGTGTCCAGCGAGCCGCGGATGATCTTGTAGCGAACACCGGGGAGGTCCTTCACACGACCGCCACGCACGAGCACCATCGAGTGCTCCTGCAGGTTGTGACCCTCACCCGGGATGTAGGCCGTGACCTCGACCGCGCTGGTCAGGCGAACACGCGCGACCTTGCGCAGCGCGGAGTTCGGCTTCTTCGGGGTCGTGGTGTACACGCGGGTGCACACGCCACGACGCTGCGGGCTCCCCTTGAGGGCCGCGGTCTTCGTCTTGGCGACCTTGTCGCGGCGACCCTTACGGACCAGCTGGTTGATGGTTGGCATAGACCGGCTTTCCTTATTAGTTAACGCGGTGGCTGGACTTCATGTCTGTTGTCGTTCGCGGTGTTCCCAGAGCCCGAGTTTCCGCCACGGGCCCGTCGTTCACTCCGCTGTCATCGAGCTTTCACTCGCACGTCCGGCCACGTTTCTCGCGTCCCGAGGTCGGGCGTGTCGCGCGCGGCGCGGAGCCCGGATTCCGGGCACGCTGGAGTGGTCAGCCGCTTTCGCTGGCCTACGGTCACGCACGAACTTGCCCGCATGCTTCCGGGCACAGCGATCCACGATACCCGCGGCCGGGACACACGGTCAAAGTGGGTCGCGATCGCGGCGGTCTACCGGGCGAGATTCAAGGTCATCTCCATCAGTTTCTTGGCGGCCTCGCAGGGATCGGGGTGGGCCGAGCCGGACCGGTAGTTGATCCACCAGCCGATCACGCCAATGTCCGGCGCACTCGCCGCCACGCCGCAGGAGTCGGGATCGTTCGGACGCCGGATCAGCAGCGCGAGCGCGCTCTGGACGGTGGTGTTGGTCGTGACATAGCCGAGCTTGTTGTTCGTCTGCTTCTCGTTGCTCAGCGTGCCGTTCTCGTACCAGTTGAGCGTGGCCATGCCGTTGCCGCCGGGTGCACCGACCAGATCCCACATGCAGACCGCACCGAAGAACGAATCCTCGACCGAGACATTGTCGCCGATGGCCTTGCCGATCTGCTCGGTGGACAGGATCTCGCATTCCCGCAGCAACTTGTCGAGTCTGGTGTTGACCGGCTTGCTGCCACCAACCGGGAGCGCCGACCCGGAAACCGTCTGGCTACATGCGCTCACTGCCAGCGCGACAACGATGGCAGCAACGGCGGCGGCGGCACGACGGCACCGACCTCGTCTCATGTTCACGCCCGCCCCTTCACTGCAACCGCTGCAAAGTCAGCTCGGCGAGGGCGCGGCTGCGGTCGCACGGATTGCCGGAGGCCGTGGCGAAGACCCCGAAGGACGTCGACCACTCGAAGAAGTCGTCGCCGAGCTGGACCGCGAGATCACAAATCTGTCCGTTGGGGTCCAACGCGGCGAATCCTTCGCGCCCGCCCACTTCGATCGGATCGGGAGCGCGGCCGTTGACGGTGACCCACGCCCGCTCCCGCTCGATCGGGCTGCCTCGATAGGACGCGAAAGTGATACTGGCGGAACCGACTCCACCGGCCCGCCAGTTGCAGCCGACCGCGTTGCGGAAAGCGCCGCTGATCTGGCCGAGGCCACCGAGGTTGCGCACTTCGTCGTCGGTCACATGCCCACACTCCCCGACGAACGGGCCGAGCGCCACCACCTTCGGCGCCGGACGCGACGGACCGGAGTCGTCCGACTGCGCGTCCGATCCGCAGGCCGTCAGTGCGAGCACCGAGGCTGTCGCGATGACGACCGCCGACTTGATCCGCATGCCGAGAACTCTACCGAGTACGGCGCCGGGGGTCCGCCCGGCGAACCCGCCCGGCCGTCTCCGGCAACGAGTCGCCTCGGCGCCCGGGATCGTTCACAAATTCCCGCGGGCGGCCTGTTCGCGTTCGATCGCCTCGAACAGGGCTTTGAAATTGCCCTTACCGAAACCGAGGGATCCGTGGCGCTCGATGAGTTCGAAGAAGACCGTGGGCCGGTCGGTGAGGGGTCTGGTGAAGATCTGCAACAAATAGCCGTCTTCGTCCCGGTCGACGAGAATGCCACGGCGCTGCAGTTCCGCGACCGGGACGCGGACCCGACCGATGCGGGCGCGCAATTCGGGGTCCTCGTAGTAGGCAGCCGGTGTCTCCAGGAACTCGACGCCTTCGCGGCGCAGAGCGTCGACGCAGCCGAGGATGTCGCCGGTGGCGAGGGCGATGTGCTGCACGCCGGGACCGCGGTAGAACTCCAGATACTCATCGATCTGCGAACGTCTGCGCCCCACGGCGGGTTCGTTGAGCGGGAACTTCACCCGGTGATTTCCATTGGCGACGACCTTGCTCATCAGCGCCGAGTACTCGGTGGCGATGTCGTCGCCGACGAACTCGGCCATGTTCGTGAAACCCATGACCCGCCGGTAGAACTCGACCCACTCGTCCATCCGCCCGAGCTCCACGTTGCCCACGACATGGTCGATCGCCTGGAACAGCCGGGTGGGCGCGCCGTCGCGCCGCTGGTAGTGCGAGCGTCGGGGGCCATAGCCGGGGAGATAGGGGCCGTAGTAGGCGGAGCGGTCGATCAGCGTATGCCTGGTCTCGCCATAGGTCGCCAGGGCGGCCGAGCGGACCGTGCCGAATTCGTCGGTGTCGTTGTGTGGTTCGACCAAGATAGTGGCCCCCTGTGCGCGCGCCCACGCCACGCAGCGATCCACGTCAGGTACCTCGAGCGCGATGTCCACCACGCCGTCGCCGTGCCGATCGTGATGGGCGACCAGCGGGCTGTCCGGGTCCACCGCACCGGTGATCACGAAACGTGCCGCGCCGCTGCGCAAGACGAACGCCTTGTGGTCGCGGTTGCCGGTCTCGGGACCGGAGTACGCCTCCAACCGCATACCGAAGCCGGATTCCAGGAAGTGTGCGGTCTGGGTGGCGTTGCCCACCACCCAGACCAGCGCGTCCCATCCGATGACCGGGAAGTGATCGCCGCTGTCGTCGTGGTCGACCAGCCCCACGAGCGTGCGCAACTCGATGTCGCTGGGAGCGCTGGACCAGGCGTTCGGCAGGTGCTCGATGGTCATGCTTCTAGGAAATCGCCGGGTCGGCCCAGTAGGCAACAGCACGAATTCTCGATGGGCAGTGTGGCGAATTCAGCTAGGAAACCGCCCCGGATGCTGGACAATTTGAATAGCAGAAGCAGGACGGGCGGCCAGCCTGTCCCCCCACTTCTGTGGCACGTTACGCCAACCATTGATGTCGCGAGTACCTGGGTAACTCGTCGGATACGCCCAGTACTTGCCCGGCACCTGACGCAGGACCTGAACGCACTCCCCGCGTCGCCGACTTGTCCGGCCCGAAGACCCGCAGGGGCAGGGGAGCTGCTCGAAACGGAGGCGGTCATGTCGCGCATACCCGCGAAACTCGACGAACTCGATCTCGCGATCCTCAGCGCGATGCACGAGTACCAGAAGGCGGGCATCCTCGAACTGTCCCGCCGTACCAAGGTCGCCCGGGCCACCGTGCAATCCCGTATCGCGCGCATGGAGGAATCCGGCGTGATCGCCTCCTACGACCCGCAGATCGACGTCACCGCGGCGGGATTCGATGTGCAGGCATTCGTCACACTGGAGATCGCGCAAGGCGCGCTGGATGCGGTCGCCGCCGAACTCGACGCCATCCCCGGGGTGCTGGAAGCTTATGCCACTACCGGCTCGGGTGACGTGCTGTGCCGGATCGGGGCCGACTCGCACGCCGGGTTGCAGGCGGTGTTGTTGAGCATCGACCGGACTTCGTCGGTGGTGCGCTCGCACAGCGTTATCGTGCTGTCCATCGTGGTAGCGCGCCGGGCGCTGCCGCTGCTACGCACGCTGGGTCCGACGGGAACCAGCAAAGCCCCCGCCTACCGTCCGGCCCGCGAGCCATAGCCGAGCTGATCCGTGCGGTCAGCGCACCGTGACCACGACCTTGCCGGCGGCGGTGCGGTTGTCCAGCGAGGCCACCGCCTCGGCCGCTTTGTCCAGCGGGTACAGCACCGGCTGCGGCGGCGCGATTGCGCCGGACACCAGCAGCGGCTGCACCTCGGCCCACTGCTGCTGCAGATAGCCCGGATGCGACAGCAACCATTCGCCCCACGCCGCGCCGACCACCTCGACGTTCTTCAGCAGCAGCCGGTTGACCTTGACGGTCGGGATCTCACCGGCGGTGAAACCGACCACCAGCAACCGGCCCGCTGCGGCGAGCGACCGAATGCTGTCGGTGAATCGGTCGCCACCGACCGGGTCGAGCACGATGTCGACCCCGCGACCGCCGGTCAATTCCCGCACCGCGGCGAGCCAGCCGTCGGTCAGCACCACGTCGGTGGCGCCGTTCGCGCGGGCCACCTCGGCCTTCGCCGCCGTGCTCACCACGCCGATCACCCGGCCGGCGCCGAGCGCGGCGGCCATCCGCAGCGTCGAGGTGCCGATGCCACCGGCCGCGCCGTGCACCAGCACCGTCTCCCCCTCGACCAGCCTGCCTCGGGTGCGCAGGCAGAAGTGCACGGTGAGGTCGTTGAACAGGATGCCGGCACCCGCCTCCAGCGAGATGTTGTCCGGCAGCCGCACCACCATCTGGGTGGGCACGACGGCCGTTTCGGCCATGGCATTGCCGAGCACGGTCAGCGCCACTACCCGGTCGCCCGCCCGCACATGCGCGTCCTGCGGTGCTTGCCGCACGATGCCCGCGAGCTCGCCGCCGACGACGAAGGGCAGCTGCGGCTTCATCTGGTAGAGGCCGCGCGTCATCAGCACATCCGGAAAAGCGACACCCGCCGCGTGCACATCGATCACGACACCGTCCGGGTGCGGCGCAGGCTCCGGGATGTCGACGATCTCGACCGATTCCGGTCCCTCCAGCTTGCTTACCTGGGCTGCGCGCATGTGCTGACCTCTCTGTCCGCGCGGCGGCACGATCGGTGCCGCCGCCACACCGACAATAACGGGCACAGCCCGATGACGGCGGTCCGCAACGGACGCCAGTC
Source organism: Nocardia glycosmidis (assembly GCF_052545115.1). Classification (NCBI taxonomy): domain Bacteria; kingdom Bacillati; phylum Actinomycetota; class Actinomycetes; order Mycobacteriales; family Nocardiaceae; genus Nocardia; species Nocardia glycosmidis. The sequence continues at coordinate 82,448 of NZ_JBQWRH010000002.1, forward strand.
CATACCGCCCGATTTTGTTATGCTGGCCGCGACCTATAGGTCGGGAGGGAAGGGGGATTCATGGCTGAGCAAAACCAGCCGCAATCTGCGACGACAATGCAAGTCGATCCGGCGGCGCTGCGGTCGTTCGCGCAGACTTTGCGCAATGAGGCCACGGCCGTCACCGATCTGGGCAAAGGCGAGGATTTCGCCGCCGCCGTGGGGGCGCTGCCCGGTACCGACTTCGGTCCGGCAGCCCAGCGCGCGAGCGACGCCACCCACCGTTGCCTGGAACGCATCGGCGCACGCCTGAACACGATCGCCGACAACCTGCACACCGCGGCGGGCAAGTACGAGCTGGCCGAGGCCGACTTCGCGGCGAAGCTGCGTGCCATCGGACTACAGCTGCCATGACACTCACCATTCCCGACGTAGCCGATTGGCAGCCGGAACAGCTGTCCGCGGCGGGCGCACTCGCCGGAAGAATCTCGCAAGGTCTGGACACCGCCATCGGCCGGGGCGTCGACGAAACCCGGGCGCTCGCCGATGCGAAGACGTGGTCCGGCGCTGCGGGCGACGCCGCGAACACCCGGATGCAGACCGAGAAGACCCGCACTTCCCCGGTGAGCGCCGCACTGCTGGAGCTGCAGACCGCGCTCACCACCCAGGTGCAGAACCTCGTGGACGCGAAGGCCAAGGTGCTGCGTCTGCGCGACGACGCGCTCAACCAGACGCCACCCTTCGAGGTCGCAGCCAACGGCACTGTGGCCGCCCAGCAGCGAATCGACTACCTCCGCGCGCATTCGGACAAGGCCGATGTGGCGGGTCTGGTCTTCCAGGAGGCGCTGCAGGCGGCCTCCCGGACCTGGGAGCTGACCAACGCCTTGAAAACCGCGCACGACGTGGCCGACCAGGCGCGAACACAGGTCGAGGCCGCGGCCGCCAAGCTGGAGGCCGCGTTCGCCGGACTCGGCGAACCCAGTTCGAACGTGCCCGCACCCGCCGCAACCGCCCCCGCGAGCACCTCGGGCCCGCAGATCGCCAACCCGTCTTCGAACCGGCCGAGCCAGCTGATGTCGGGGAATCAGGGCAACTCCGGATCGCCGCACGGCACGTCGTCGGGCACGCCGCAGCATTCCGGCCCCAGCCCGTCCGCACCGAGCGGTCCACTGCCGAGCGGCGATGTCGCGCGCTGGATCGCGGAGGCCAAGCAGAAGCTGATCGCGATGGGCTACGACCCCAAGGACCTCGATGAGCGGGCGATCGCGCTGATCATCCAGCACGAGTCCGCCGGTAACCCGTACGCGGAGAACCGCTGGGACAGCAACTGGGTGGCCGGGCATCCGTCCAAGGGATTGATGCAGACCATCGACAGCACGTTCGACGCGTACAAAGCGCCCGGCCACGACGATATCTGGAACCCGATCGACAACATCATCGCCGGAGTTCGGTACTCGATCGACCGCTATGGGTCGCTCGGAAATGTCCCCGGGGTAGCTGCGGTGAACTCGGGCGGCGCGTACCAAGGTTACTGATCGGCTCTCGATTCGCGCCCACGCCACCGGTACCGGCAAGCACCGCAGAAACCGGGGCGAGCGGTCCCACAGACGCATGTGCGCCGGAAGCCCCGCTTCTGGCCGGGGTACTCGTAGGTGGACTATGAAGGAGGTACAGACAGCTCGACGCGAGGGTGTGACGTGCGCCCCGTAAAGTCGTCACAACAGCACCGTATGAAGAAACGCGGCACACCGTGCAGCGCGAGGAGCACAAGTGTCACTCGATCAGCCACTCGCCCCGCTTCCCCAGGAGGGCATGGGCTTTGCGTCGGCGTGGCCCGTCCGGGCTGGCGATGTGGATCCCTACGATCGGCTGCGGTTCGACGCCATCGCCCGCTATCTGCAAGATATCGCCTGGGAAAACCTGCATAAGACGTTCTTTCATCGGACCGACCCGAATTGGATCATCCGGCGGACGGTCATCGACGTCATCCGTCCGATTCTGTGGCCGGACGAGGTGCAGTTGCTGCGGTGGTGCTCCGCGATGTCCACCCGCTGGACCAATATGCGCGTGCGGATCACCAGCGGAGACGGTGGTCTGATCGAGACCGAGGGCTTCTGGATCAATATCGGCGAGTCCACCGGCCTGCCCGCACGGATCAGCGACGACGGCCTTGCCTACCTGGCCCGCACTGCCGGCGAACAACGCCTGCGGTGGCGGCCGTACCTGACCGACGCCACGCCGCCCGAGTCGGACACCGATACGCCCTTTCCGGTGCGTGCCACCGACATCGACCAGTACAACCACGTCAACAACGCCTGTTACTGGCAGGCGGTGGAACAGTTCCTGGTCGAATATCCCAAACTGCTCGCGGGCCCGCATCGCGCGGTGATCGAGTACGTGGCGCCGGTGCTGGCCCGTCAGCATGTGACCGTGCGCAGCCGATACGAGCCCGGTGACCGGACCGGGCAACCGGTGCTGCGGCTGTGGTTCGTGGTCGGCGGGACCACCACCACCGTCGTCCGCATCATGCCGCTGCCCGGCTCCCCCGCCTCTCCGGGTCTTTAGGCCGTACCAGTCGGTTGCCGCGGGGTTTGCGTTCAGGTCCTGCGTCGGGTGCCGCTCAGTTTTTGGGCGTTCCCGGTGAGTTACCCATGTTCTCTCGAAATCTGTTGTTGCGTGGCGTGCTGTACCAGTCGAGTGGCGCAGGATTGCGGGCCCGGTGAGTTGGCCGTGTTCTCGCGAGATCAGATGGCCGGTGGGCGGGCGGATGCGGTTATTGGGGCCGGTCCGATCCTGAGTGATCGGGCCGGCCGCCGGAACGATCAGTCGCGGGTGGCTTTGAGGAGGTCCTCCCGGGTGGTGAACTTGACCCGCGGGCGGCCCGCGGTCTTGCCCGCCGCCCGCTCGGCCTGGTCGATCGCTTTCCAGCCGGCTCGGTCCACAAGGTCGGCCTGGCGCTCGGCGAGCAGGGTCTGGAGCGCGGCACGGTCGCCCGCCGGCGTACCGAGTTTGCCCGCGCTGAAATCGGCGATGAGCAGGCCCACCGTCTCTTCGGAGTCGGTCCGGTTCGAGCCGATCACGCCGCGTGGCCCGCGCTTGATCCAGCCGCTGACGTACACACCGGGCAGCGGCGTGCCGTCATCGCCGATGACTCGGCCGTTCTCGTTGGTCACGACGCCGCGCCGCTCGTCGAACGGTAGTCCCGGCACCGGCTCACCGCGGTAGCCGATCGACCGCAACACCAGTGCGGCGGCGAGGGTCTCGCCGCGTTCGGTCGGCCTGGCCAGCAGCTGGCCGTCCACATCGACCAGTTCGTTGTGGACGAACTCGACCGCCTCGACCCGCTCGCCACCGATGAGCGCGGTGGGCGAGACCAGGTAGCGGAACACGATCCGCTTGTTGCCCTCCACACGGCGACCGGACGCGTATTCCTTGGCGAGCGTGTACTTCAAGCCCAGCGACGGCTCGATTTCCGGGTCTGCCAGGATCGCCTGACCGGCCTCATCCAGCTCCAGGTCGGCCTCGTCCACGACCACGTCGACGCCCTTCAGATGAGCGAGGGCGAGGAACTCCGGCGAGGTGTAGGCCGCCTGCAACGGGCCCCGCCTACCGAGCACCACGACCTCGCGAATATTGCTCCGCCGCAGGGCATCCAGCGCGTAATCGGCGATATCGGTCTTGGCGAGTTCGTCGGGGTCGACGGTCAGCACGCGCGCGACATCCAGCGCGACGTTGCCGTTGCCGACGATCACGGCCCGCTCGCCGGACAGGTCGAACTCCCGGTCGGCGTAGTCGGGGTGGCCGTTGTACCAGGCGACGAACTCGGTGGCGGAGTGGCTGCCCGGCAGGTCCTCACCGGGAATGCCCATCCGGCGGTCGGTCGACGCGCCGACCGCGTAGATCACCGCGTGGTGGTGGCGCAGCAGTTCCTCGTGCGAGATGTGCGTGCCCACTTCGATATTGAGGTAGTACTGCAGCGTCTCGCGGCGGAACGCGGACTCGAACATGTTCGACACCGTCTTGGTGCCCGGATGGTCGGGGGCGACGCCCGCGCGGACCAGACCCCACGGAGTCGGCAGGCGATCGAACATCTCGATTTCGATGTCGGCCCTGCGCAGCAGTTCGTCGGCCGCGTAGCAGGCCGCGGGCCCGGCGCCGACGATCGCGACGCGCAGCGTGCCCAGTTCCCTGGGCGGACGCGCGGGAGCGACGATCGGATCGAAGTTCGATTCCAGCGGATGCCGTTGGAAGTAGGCGGCATTGATATCCCGGAATCGCGCCAGCGAGGCCGTCAGGTCGTCCTCGGGGAAGATGGCCTCCACTGGGCACGCGTCGACACAGGCCCCACAGTCGATACAGGTGTCGGGGTCGATGTAGAGCATCTCGGTAGTGGCGAACTCCGGCTGGTCCGGGGTCGGGCGAATGCAGTCGACCGGGCACTCGGGAACACAGCTGGCGTCGTTGCAACAACGCTGTGTGATTACGTAGGCCATTTGTGCGGATCCTCGAAGATATACGTGGGCAAGATGTACGTGGGCTGTTCCCACCTGGGGGTGATGTGCTGCCGCTTCCAGTCTGCCTCGAGTGTGATCGAGACCTCTCGCCTGGAGGGCTTACCGTATCCCCATGATGCGGACTCTGATCCTCATGCGGCATGGTAAATCGGCCTATCCGGATGACGTGGGCGATCACGAGCGCCCGCTCGCGCCGCGGGGCCGGCGCGAGGCCGGTCTGGCAGGTCAGTGGCTACGCGAGACGCAGCCGCCGATCGATGCCGTGCGCTGCTCCACCGCCACCCGAACCAGGCAGACGCTCACCGCCACCGGGGTCAGCGCGCCGGTCGTCTTCGAATCCGCGATCTATGCGGCCGCGCCCGCGACACTGATCGAAATGATCCAGCTCAGCGCCGATGACGTGGCGACGCTGCTGGTCATCGGGCACGCACCGGGCATGCCGTGGACGGCGTGGGAGCTGGCGAGCAATCACGACTGCGTGCCCGCTGTCGAACTCAGCAGGAAGTTCCCGACCTCAGCGCTCGCGGTGCTGCGATTCGACCGCCCCTGGGCCGATGTCGACCCGGGAACCGGGGACCTGATCGACTTTCATATCCCGCGCTGACCGCACGCGAGGACGCGCGGTCAGCGCAGTAACTTACCGCCCACCACAACGACCGCGCCCAGGATGACCAGCAGCACGAACGCGGCGAAACCACCGAGCAGCCACCACACCACGCCGAGCGCGAGCACGAACGGCGCGACCGCGATGGCGGTGATCACGGGGCTTTCCTTGATCGTCGCCCAGGCCGAACGAGCCCTGATGCGGTCGATGTCCTTTCCAGGCATGTTCCCCAGAGTAGGCCGGAAGCCGGGACTTTGTCGGTGGGCAATGGAATGCTCGGCGAATGGATTGGAAAATCGAGCTCGTCGCCATTCCGGTGACCGACGTCGACCGCGCCAAGGACTTCTACACCAAGATCGGATTCAACGCCGATCACGACCAACGGGTGGACGAGAAGCTGCGCTTCGTTCAGTTGACTCCGCCGGGTTCCGGTTGTTCCATCTGCCTCGGCGAGGGCATTACCGAGGCCGCGCCGGGCAGCGTCGAGGGGATGCAGATGGTGGTCGCCAGCGCCGAAGAGGCGTACCGACAGCTGGTCGCCGCCGGCGTGGACGCCACCCCGGTCCAGGACCTCGGCTGGGGTCTGTTCACCTTCTTCGCCGACCCGGATGGCAACAAGTGGGCCGTCCAGCAATTGCCCGCCTACAGCGGCTGACCAGCATTATCCGCCTCCAGCCACAAATGCGGTGATCGTGGGTGCGCCGCGTTCGGCGCGCACTGCATCGTCATCCCTGTCGGCGCACCTCACCGCGACCACGCCCGCTCCGCTTCCGGTTTTCGAGCGGAGCGAGACCGAGCATTGCCGTTGGCGGCCCGGCTCGCTTGCTTGGAGTGCACTCCAGGTGACTAGCGTCGTCGGTGTTCAACGGGAAAGGCGAGCACAGTGAGCGAGCACCAGCGAGCGAACCGTAAACACAGCGCGCCCGCGCGCGAGACGGAGCCGAACGTCGGCGAGGCGCGGGCATGACCGCATTTCACACGGGTGTGAGCGATCGGGAGCAGCCGCGGTATTCGATCGGCGAGGTGGCCGAGCGGTCCGGACTGAGCCGGGACACGTTGCGCTGGTACGAGCGGATCGGGCTGATGGATTACATCGGCCGCGACCACACCGGCAAGCGCCGGTTCAGTGATCGCGATCTGGCCTGGCTGACGCTGATCGCCCGGCTGCGCACCACGGGCATGTCGGTGGCGGACATGGTCCGCTATGCCGAGCTGGTACGCGCGGGGGAATCCACGTTCCCGCAGCGGCTGGAGATGTTCCGGAACACACGCGCCGATGCGCTCGCCAAGATCGATGAACTTCGTCAGACCGTGGCCGTGCTGGACGACAAGATCGCCCTCTACGAGGGCCGAGCCGACGAAGTCCAACCGGCCGCGGTTACCGCGCACGACAGCGAAGGGATGATCCTATGAACAGCGATTCGACAGTAGGTGGCGGCCGGGCGACGGCTGAGCCCAGCACCGGCGCGCTTCCCACCACCACGCTCGGCACCGCCGGCATCCGGGTGGGAACACAGGGTCTGGGCTGCATGGGAATGAGCGAGTTCTACGGGCCCAGCGATCTCACCGAATCACGGGCGACGCTGGACCGGGCGCTGGAACTGGGGGTCACGCTCTTCGACACCGCCGATATCTACGGCTCGGGTCACAACGAGGAATTCCTCAGCGATTTCGTCAACGCCGAACGCGACCGGGTGGTGCTCGCGACGAAATTCGGCATCGTCCGCAAGGCGGACGACCCGGCCTACCGCGGCTTCGACAACTCCCCCGCCTACGTCCGCAGCGCGGTGGAGAACAGCCTGCGCAGACTGCGGATCGACGTCATCGACCTGTACTACATGCACCGCAAGGACCCCGGCGTGCCGATCGAGGACACGGTCGGCGCGATGGCGGAATTGGTGCGGGAGGGCAAGGTTCGCGCACTCGGTCTGTCCGAGGTGACCAGCGCCGAACTGCGTGCGGCGCACGCGGTGCACCCGATCGCGGCGGTGCAATCGGAATGGTCGCTGTTCTCCCGGGACGTCGAGGCGACCGTGGTGCCCGCGGCCGCGGAACTGGGAGTTACGTTCGTGCCGTACTCGCCGCTGGGGCGCGGCTTCCTCGCCGGAACGTTCACCGGCACCCCGGACGCGAAGGATTTCCGGTCCACGATGCCACGCTTCTCCGGCGAGAACGCGGTACGCAACGCGGAGCTGCTGGCACCGTTGCGGACCATCGCCGGCGCGCGCGGCATCACGCCGGCGCAGGTCGCGCTGGCGTGGGTGCATGCACAGAGCAGGCTGCGCGACCTCGCGGTGGTCCCGATTCCGGGTACCCGCAGCCGGACCCGGCTCGCCGACAACGTGGCCGCGGCGACCATTTCGCTGACCGGTGACGAGCTGGCAACCCTGGAGCCGATCGCGAGCAACGTTTCCGGAAACCGATACGCGGACATGTCCTTCACCTCGGCAGGCCGGGAATAGCCCGCTCGTCATCCGGGTGGCCACTACGATCGGCGCGCTCAACCGCGTCTCGATTCTCAGCGGCCACCCGGTACCCGCGCACGGAAGGAGAAGGCAGGCATGACCGAATCGGCTCCCGAATCCACCGTCGTCCGCAACAACGAGCGGCATCGGTACGAGGTGTTCCACGGCGGAGAGCTGGCGGGCTTCGCCGAGTACGAAGAGCGGGACGACGAGACGGTGTTCACCCACACCGAGATCGATGACGCGTTCTCCGGCAAGGGGCTCGGCTCCATCCTGGCGCAGAACGCTATCGAGGACACCATCGAGCGCGAGCGCGTGATCCGGCCCCGGTGCCCGTTCATCAAGGGATATCTGGAGAAGCATCCCCAGTACGACACGCACGTGATCGGCAAAGGCGTCATGCGGTGATCGAGCACCGGCGAGCGAACCGAAACCACGGCGCGCCACCGCGCACGACGAAGCCGAGCGCCGGCGAGGCGCAGTCGTGAGCGATCTGGATCCGCGCCCCGCGGAAACGCTGTGCGAACCGGCACCGGGGCCGGGCCCGGCCGCCGCGCTGTATCCGGCACGCGAGGTGCCGCTGGGCGGTGTCCGCGGCGTCTTCGTCGAACGCGTCCTGCCGCAACGGGATCTGCCGACGGTCGGCGCGTGGTGCTTCCTCGATCACTTCGGGTCGCCGACCGTCACCAAGACCGGTGCGCCGCCGGATATCGATCCGCACCCGCACATCGGCTTGCAGACGGTGACCTGGCCGTTCGAGGGCCGTATCCGGCACCGCGACTCGGTCGGCTCGGACGTGGAGATCGAACCGGGTCAGCTGAACCTGATGACCTCGGGCCGCGGCATCGCCCATTCCGAGTACGCCGTGCCCGGCGCGCCCGCCGGGCACGGCTTGCAGCTGTGGATCGCGCTGCCGGGCGACCGCACCCGGATCGCCCCGCACTTCGAGCAACATCGCGCGCTGCCCGTCTTGCGAGCGCCCGGCCTCGAGGCGATCGTGCTGACCGGCACACTGGCCGGAGTGACTTCCCCCGCGATCGCCTACACGCCCCTCGTCGGCGCCGATGTGCGGGTGGAGCCGGGAGCCGACGTCACGCTCCCGCTGGAAACCCGTTTCGAGCATGCGGTGCTGGTGATCGAGGGCCGAATGACGATCGCGGGCAACGAACTCGGACCTGGCCCCCTGCTCTACCTGGGCACCGATCGCGACGAGCTGCGGATCAACAGCGTGGCGGGCGCTCATTTCGCGCTGATCGGCGGCGAGCCGTTCGGCGAGGAATTGGTGATGTGGTGGAACTTCGTCGGCCGCAGCCACGAGGACATCGTCGCGGCCCGAAATGATTGGGAGAAGCACGATGTCGAGCGTTTCGCCGATATCGCGGGCCACACACCGCAACAGCGCATTCCGGCCCCGCCGCTGCCCGGTCTGCATCTGAAGCCGCGCAGACGCCGCATCGGTCCGGCCAGGGGCTGATTGCGGGAATCGGCCCCAATCGCGAAACCAACTGGGGCCGAACACGTTCCGCAATCAGTCAGCCGCGCGCCAGCAGCGCGTCCAACGCGTGGTAGCTCTGGTTGAGACCGCCCTCCATGCCGGACTGGAGCATCCCGTCCCGCTCCTGGGGCGTGTGGAACTGGCTGTCGGTGACCACCTTGGTTCGACCGTCGCCGAGGTCGATGAAACCGACCTGGTCGATCGCGACATGGGCGGGCATGCCATCCCACTCGAAGGAGTACACGATGCGCTCCTGCGCAGTGATCTCACGGAAACGGCCTTCGAAACCGTCGGTGCCCTCGGTGCCGTCTTCGGAGTGCTCGACGAAGCGCCAGTGCCCGCCCGGGCGGAACTCCCAACGCTCGATGTCGAGCTTGTGGCCGCGTCCCCACCACTGCGCGAGCAGCTCGATTCTGCTGTAGGCGTCCCACACCCGCTCGCGCGGGGCGTCGAAGACCCGCTCGATGTGGATCGCGCGGTCGGCGTCGGTCGTGACGACGGCGTCGTTCGTGGTTGTGCTCATGGTTCCCGCTCCGTTCGCTCGAGGAATTCACCAAGACGATCCAGCCGCGCTTCCACCATCCGCCGGTAGCCCTGCATCCAGGCCACTTCGCGGTCGAAGACATGCTCGCCGAGGCGGCAGTACCGCACCCGGCCGCGCTTCTCCGTGACCACCATGCCCGCCGCCTCCAGCAGTTGGATGTGCTTCTTGACGCCGGTCAGCGTCATGTCGAAGTGCTGGGCCAACTCACTGACGGTCGCGGGTCCACTACCGAGTCGCTCCAGGATCCCGCGCCTGGTGGGATCCGCGAGCGCCCCGAAGGAGGCATCCAGGAAGTCATACTGAACCATCTAGTTCAGTGTTGCGCGGACACAGGAGAACGTCAAGGGAATGTCGACCAGGCGCGCCGACACCGACCGCGGGTGCCGCGAAGAGTCGATGTCGCCCCATCGCCGAAGAAAGCCCACTGGTCAACAGCCGCAGGCCGGCATGGCAGGCTTGGGCTCGCGGCCGAGGAGGGTGGCCGCGCCGGTGGCATTTGTCGAGGATAGGCGACTCGATCGCGCACCGCGACATCCGAATTCAGCGGGGCACATCGAAGGGCATTGTGCCCGAACCTCTTCTGATGACGCCCATCGAACGGTATGTTTTCGGACGAACCGAACGCGGGGGCGGCATATGGAAAGAGCACGATGAAGATCTCGCTAGTCACCGCGACGCTGATTGCGTTGGCGGCCACCGCAATCAGCACAACTCCCGCGCACGCACAGCCACTGCCCGGCGATGTTCCGCTCGACCTCAGCGGCTCGTTCCACCAGGTCGGCTACCACGTCGCCGCGACCGAAGACCGACGCGCGGCCGTAGCCACCATCCAGGACGGGACGTTCGAGCTCACCCACGACGACCGGGTCGTCACGGTTTCCGACCGCGACGGCAAGGTCGTCGCGGCGCTGCCGATGGCACTGCGCATCGGGGAACAGCGCGTGGCGCTGCGCCCGATAGTCGAGGACGCGGGCCACCGGCTCACCCTCGCACCAACCGGCCTGACCGAAGCGCCACTGCGCGACGTCAGCGTGCAGGAGCGCTTCTACGCCCAGGCGGAGAAGGCCATGCCTGCGATCCTGACCGGCGCCGGGATCGGCGCGGCGATCGGATTCGTGCTCGGATTCCCGCTCGGGCTTTTCGTTCTCGACTTCATCACGGCGCCCGCCGCCGCGGTCGCGGGCGCCGCGATCGGCGCGATGGCCGGATTCGTCGTCAGCGGCGGACAGCCCGCCGTCGACGCGGCGCTGGAGTACGTGACCGCACCCTAGCCGAGCTGGTCCGCGGAGGTCGGTTTCCCGCGTCCCGATCACGCGCAGCAGCGATAGTTGATCCAAGTCCGTATCAGCCCGCAACGCATTCGGCCCCCGCTCCAGAGGTGGAACGAGGGCCGAATGCTTATTGCAGCTGACGCGGATTACCGGTAGTCGCTGAATCCGTAGTCGTCCAGCGGGACCGCGGCACCAGTGGTGGTGCCGAAGCCCTCCGGGCTGTAGTAGGTGTCGTCGTAGGACGGCACCGCGTACGCCGCGGCACGTGCCTCTTCGGTCGGCTGCACCTGGATGTTGCGGTAGCGGTTGATACCGGTACCGGCCGGGATCAGCTTACCGATGATCACGTTCTCCTTGAGACCGATGAGCTTGTCGGAGCGGCAGTTGATCGCCGCGTCCGTCAGGACTCGGGTGGTCTCCTGGAAGGACGCCGCCGACAGCCACGAGTCGGTGGCCAGCGACGCCTTGGTGATACCCATCAGCACCGGGCGACCCGCCGCGGGCTCGCCACCCTCGGCGACCACACGACGGTTGGAGGCCTCGAACTCGGAACGCTCGGTGAGCGAGCCGGGCAGGAACTCCGTCGAACCCGAATCGATGATCGTCACGCGACGCAGCATCTGCCGCACGATGACCTCGATGTGCTTGTCGTGGATCGACACACCCTGCGAGCGGTAGACCTCCTGAACCTCGTGGACCAGGTGGACCTGAACCTGCCGGGGGCCCATCACGCGCAGCACCTCGTGCGGATCCGCCGCGCCTTCCAGCAACTGCTGGCCGACCTCGACGTGGTCGCCGTCCGAGAGCAGACGCTCGGTGCCGTCATCGTGCTTGAACACGCGCAGCCGCTGCCGCTTCGAGAGCTTGTCGTAGACAACCTCTTCGCCACCGTCATCCGGAATGATGGTGATCTTGTAGAAGCGATCGTCGTCCTCCAGCCGCACCCGGCCGGAGACCTCGGCGATGGGCGCCTTGCCCTTGGGCACGCGTGCCTCGAACAGCTCCTGGACACGAGGCAGACCGCCGGTGATGTCGTCACCCGCGACACCACCCTGGTGGAACGTACGCATGGTCAGCTGGGTACCCGGCTCACCGATGGACTGCGCGGCGACGATACCGACGGCCTCGCCGATGTCGACCAGCTTGCCGGTCGCCATGGAGCGGCCGTAGCAGGTCGCGCATACGCCGGTTCCGGTGGTGCAGGTCAGCACGGAGCGGACCTTCACCTCGGTGATACCCGCATCCAGCAGCGCCTCGAGCGCCGGATCGCCGAGGTCGGCGCCCTTCGCCACGATGACATTGCCCCGCTCGTCCAACGCGTCGGCCGCGAGCGTACGGGCGTACGTGGAGGTCTCCACATGCGCGTCGCGGATGATCGAGCCATCGAGCAGCTTCTCCGCGATCGGCACCACGATGCCGCGCTCGGTGCCACAGTCGTGCTCGCGCACGATGACGTCCTGCGACACGTCCACCAGACGACGGGTCAGGTAACCCGAGTCGGCGGTGCGCAGCGCGGTGTCGGCCAGACCCTTACGGGCACCGTGGGTGTTGATGAAGTACTCCAGAACCGTCAGGCCCTCACGGAAGGAGGACTTGATCGGCCGCGGGATGAACTCACCCTTGGGGTTCGTCACCAGGCCCTTCATACCGGCGAGGGTACGAGTCTGGGTGAAGTTACCCGTGGCGCCCGAGTCGACGATCGTGATGATCGGGTTGTCGGCCGGGTAGTGCGCGCGCAGCGCCTTACCGACCTCCTCGGTCGCCTCCTGCCAGATCTTGACCAGGGCGTTGTTGCGCTCCTGGTGATCGAGCGCACCACGCTGGTACTTCTTCTCGATCTGATCCGACTGCGCCTCGTAGCGCTCCATGATCTCGGCCTTCTCCGGCGGTACGAGCACGTCGGACATGGAGACCGTCACGCCGGAACGCGTGGCCCAGTGGAAACCGGCGTCCTTGAGCTTGTCGACGGTCTGCGCGACCACGATCATCGGGTAGCGCTCGGCGAGATCGTTGATGATCGTCGCCTGCCGCTTCTTCGGCATCTGCTCGTTGATGAACGCGTAGTCCGCGGGCAGCAGCTCGTTGAACAGCACCCGACCCAGCGTGGTCTCGGTGATCCACGCGTCGCCGCGGCGCCAGCCCTCCGGGAACAGCTGGGCCTCGACCTCCCTGGGCGGGCGCTGGTCGGTCAGCCTGACCTTGATCAGCGAGCGCACGGTGAGCTCACCGCGGTCCACCGCCATCTGCGCCTCGGCGGGCGAGGAGTACACGCCCTGCTCCGGAGCATCCTTGGTGGCCGGCTGGTAGGAACCCTTCGCGCCGTCTTCCAGGCGGGTCAGGTAGTACAGGCCGGTCACCATGTCCAGGCGGGGCATGGCCAGCGGGCGACCCGAGGCGGGCGACAGGATGTTGTTCGACGACAGCATCAGCACGCGCGCTTCGGCCTGTGCCTCCGCGGACAGCGGCAGGTGCACGGCCATCTGGTCACCGTCGAAGTCGGCGTTGAACGCCTCACAGACCAGCGGGTGCAGCTGGATGGCCTTGCCTTCCACCAGCTGCGGCTCGAAAGCCTGGATTCCCAGACGGTGCAGCGTCGGGGCCCGGTTGAGCAGCACCGGGTGTTCGGCGATGACCTCTTCGAGGACGTCCCACACCTGCGGCCGCTGCCGCTCCACCATCCGCTTGGCGGACTTGATGTTCTGCGCGTGGTTCAGATCGACCAGGCGCTTCATCACGAACGGCTTGAACAGCTCCAGCGCCATCAGCTTGGGCAGACCGCACTGGTGCAGCTTCAGCTGCGGACCGACGACGATGACCGAACGGCCCGAGTAGTCGACGCGCTTACCGAGCAGGTTCTGCCGGAACCGGCCCTGCTTGCCCTTGAGCAGGTCGGACAGCGACTTGAGCGGACGGTTGCCCGGCCCGGTGACCGGACGGCCGCGGCGGCCGTTGTCGAACAGCGCGTCGACGGATTCCTGCAGCATCCGCTTCTCGTTGTTGACGATGATCTCGGGCGCGCCGAGGTCGATCAGTCGCTTGAGGCGGTTGTTGCGGTTGATCACGCGACGGTACAGGTCGTTCAGGTCGGAGGTGGCGAAGCGGCCACCGTCGAGCTGAACCATCGGGCGCAGCTCCGGCGGAATCACCGGAACAGCGTCGAGCACCATGCCCATCGGCGAGTTGCCGTTGGACTGGAAGGCCGCGACGACCTTCAGCCGCTTGAGCGCACGCAGCTTCTTCTGGCCCTTGCCGGTGCGGATGGTCTCGCGCAGCAACTCGGCCTCGGCCTCGATGTCGAAGTTCTGCATCAGCTTCTGGATGGACTCCGCACCCATGGCGCCGGTGAAGTACTCGCCGTAGCGGTCGACCAGCTCGCGGTAGAGCACCTCGTCGACGATGAGCTGCTTGATCGCCAGCTTGGTGAAGGTGTTCCAGATCTCCTCCAACCGGTCCAGCTCGCGCTGGGCGCGGTCGCGCAGCTGGCGCATCTCGCGCTCGCCGCCGTCCTTGACCTTGCGGCGGACGTCGGACTTGGCGCCTTCGGCCTCCAGCTCGGCCAGGTCGGCCTCCAGCTTCTGGGCGCGGGCCTCGAGATCGGCGTCGCGCTGGTCGGCGACCGCCTTCTTCTCGACCTCCATCTCGGCCTCGAGCGTGGACAGCTCGTTGTGCCGCAGTTCCTCGTCGACGCCCACGATGACGTAGGCGGCGAAGTAGATGATCTTCTCGAGATCCTTCGGCGCCAGGTCGAGCAGGTAACCCAGGCGCGAGGGCACGCCCTTGAAGTACCAGATGTGGGTGACCGGAGCGGCCAGTTCGATGTGACCCATCCGCTCCCGGCGCACCTTGGCGCGAGTCACCTCGACGCCACAGCGCTCACAGATGATGCCCTTGAAGCGGACGCGCTTGTACTTGCCGCAGTAGCATTCCCAGTCCCGGGTGGGACCGAAGATCTTCTCGCAGAACAGGCCGTCCTTCTCCGGCTTGAGCGTGCGGTAGTTGATGGTCTCCGGCTTCTTCACCTCGCCGTAGGACCATTGACGGATATCGTCGGCGCTGGCCAGGCCGATCCGAAGTTCATCGAAGAAGTTGACGTCTAGCACGTAACTTCCTTTCCCCTGTGCGGGTCGAATTCGAGCAAAAGTTCACTAGTGGTAATGCGCGGAAGGCCGGATGCCGCCGGTGGCGGCCTCCGGCCGACCGCCTAGTTCGCCAGATCGTCGACGGTGGCCGCTTCGTTCCTGGACAGGTTGATGCCCAGGTTGGCCGCCGCACGCTCCAGGTCCTCGTCCTCGCCTTCGCGCAGCTCGATCGCGGCACCGTCGGAGGACAGCACCTCGACGTTGAGGCACAGCGATTGCAGTTCCTTGAGCAAGACCTTGAACGATTCCGGAATGCCCGGCTCCGGGATGTTCTCGCCCTTGACGATCGCCTCGTAGACCTTCACCCGACCGACCACGTCGTCGGACTTGATGGTCAGCAGTTCCTGCAGCGTGTACGCCGCACCGTAGGCCTGCATGGCCCAGCACTCCATCTCACCGAAACGCTGACCACCGAACTGCGCCTTACCACCCAGCGGCTGCTGGGTGATCATCGAGTACGGACCGGTCGAACGCGCGTGGATCTTGTCGTCGACCAGGTGGTGCAGCTTCAAGATGTACATGTAACCGACCGCGACCGGGTACGGGAACGGCTCACCCGAACGACCATCGAACAACGTGGCCTTACCGTCGTCGTCGACCATCCGCTCACCATCACGGTTGGGCAGCGTCGAGGCCAGCAGACCGGTCAGCTCCTCCTCCCGCGCGCCGTCGAAGACGGGCGTGGCGATATTCGAATCGGCCGGAGCGCCCAGCATCTCCTCCGGCAGCGCCCGCGCCCAGTCCGGGCGAGTGCCGTCGGCGGCTACGTCGACATTCCAGCCTGCCTTGCCGACCCAGCCCAGATGGGTTTCCAGGATCTGGCCGATATTCATACGCCGCGGCACACCGTGCGTGTTCAGGATGATGTCGACCGGGGTGCCGTCCGGCATGAACGGCATGTCCTCGGTCGGCAGGATCTTGCCGATCACACCCTTGTTACCGTGCCGGCCGGCGAGCTTGTCACCGTCCTGGATCTTGCGCTTCTGCGCCACATACACCCGGACCAGCTCGTTGACACCCGGTGGGAGGTCGTCGTCGTCCTCGCGGGAGAACACCCGGATACCGATCACCTTGCCGGACTCACCGTGCGGCACCTTCAGCGACGTATCGCGCACCTCACGCGCCTTCTCACCGAAGATCGCCCGCAGCAGCCGCTCCTCCGGCGTCAGCTCGGTCTCACCCTTCGGAGTCACCTTGCCGACCAGGATGTCGCCATCGCGCACCTCGGCACCGATGCGCACGATGCCACGCTCATCCAGATCCGCGAGCACCTCGTCGGAGACATTCGGGATATCCCGCGTGATCTCCTCGGCACCCAGCTTGGTGTCCCGCGCGTCGATCTCGTGCTCCTCGATATGGATCGAGGTCAGCACGTCCTCTTCCACCAGACGCTGGGACAGGATGATCGCGTCCTCGTAGTTGTGCCCCTCCCACGGCATGATCGCGACGAGCAGGTTCTTACCCAGCGCCATCTCACCGTTCTCGGTGCACGGACCATCGGCCAGAACCTGACCACGCTCCACCCGCTGACCCTCGTCCACGATCGGACGCTGGTTCGAGCAGGTGCCCTGGTTCGAACGGTTGAACTTCCGCATCCGGTAGCTCTTGCGCGTACCGTCGTCGGCCATCACCGTGACGTAGTCGGCGGAAACCTCCTCGACCACACCCGGCTTCTCGTTCACCACCACATCACCCGCGTCCACCGCCGCACGCAGCTCCATACCGGTGCCCACGATCGGGGACTCCGAACGGATCAGCGGAACGGCCTGACGCTGCATGTTCGCACCCATCAGGGCACGGTTGGCGTCATCGTGCTCGAGGAACGGGATCATCGCCGTCGCCACCGACACCATCTGCCGCGGCGAGACATCCATGAAGTCGACCTCGGAGGCCGCGACGAGCTCGTTCTCCTCGTTGCCGCGGCGGCACAGCACCCGATCCTCGAGGAATCGGCCGTCCGCGCCGACCGGCGAGTTGGCCTGGGCCCGCACGTGGCGGTCCTCCTCATCGGCGGTCAGGTAACGGACCTCGTCGGTCACCCGCCCGTCGACGACCTTGCGGTACGGCGTCTCGATGAAGCCGAACGGGTTGACCCGCGCGTACACCGACAGCGAGCCGATCAGGCCGATGTTCGGGCCTTCCGGGGTCTCGATCGGGCACATGCGGCCGTAGTGCGACGAGTGAACGTCACGGACTTCCAGGCCGGCGCGCTCACGGGACAGACCACCCGGGCCCAGCGCCGACAGGCGACGCTTGTGGGTCAGGCCCGACAGCGGGTTGTTCTGGTCCATGAACTGCGACAGCTGGGAGGTTCCGAAGAACTCCTTGATCGCGGCCACGACCGGGCGGATGTTGATCAGCGTCTGCGGCGTGATCGCCTCGACGTCCTGCGTGGTCATCCGCTCGCGGACCACACGTTCCATGCGGGACAGGCCGACCCGGATCTGGTTCTGGATCAGCTCGCCGACGGTGCGCAGGCGACGGTTGCCGAAGTGGTCGATGTCGTCCACTTCCACCGGCACCTCGACGCCGCCGGGAGCGGTCATGGTCTTATCGCCCGCGTGCAGGCGGACCAGGTACTCGATGGTGTTGACGATGTCTTCCTTCGTCAGCACCGAACCGATGACCTGCTCGCCGAGGTGGATGCCGAGCTTCTTGTTGACCTTGTACCGGCCCACGCGCGCCAGGTCGTAGCGCTTCTCCTTGAAGAACAGGTTCTCCAGCAGGGTCTGCGCGGACTCCTTGGTCGGCGGCTCACCCGGACGCAGCTTGCGGTAGATATCCAGCAGCGCCTCGTCCTGGCCCGCGGTGTTGTCCTTCTCCAGGGTGGACATCATGATCTCGGAGAAGCCGAACCGCTCGACGATCTCCTCGGTGGTCCAGCCCAGCGCCTTCAGCAGCACGGTGACCGGCTGGCGACGCTTGCGGTCGATGCGCACACCCACGGTGTCGCGCTTGTCCACGTCGAACTCGAGCCACGCGCCACGGCTCGGGATGACCCGCACGCTGTGCAGGTCCTTTTCGGTGCCCTTGTCGACGCTGTGGTCGAAGTAGACACCCGGCGAACGCACCAGCTGCGAGACGACCACGCGCTCGGTGCCGTTGATGATGAACGTGCCCTTGTCGGTCATCATCGGGAAGTCACCCATGAAGACCGTCTGGCTCTTGATCTCACCGGTGTTGTTGTTGATGAACTCCGCCGTCACGAACAGCGGAGCCGCGTAGGTCATGTCCTTGTCTTTGCACTCGTCGATCGAGGCTTTGACCTCCTCGAAGCGCGGGTCGGAGAAGGACAGGGACATGGACCCGGAGAAGTCCTCGATCGGAGAGAGCTCCTCGAGCACCTCCTCGAGTCCGCCGACTAGGCCGACGTCGCCGCGGGCCGCCGCTTTCTCACGCCAATTCGCTGAACCGATCAGCCAAGAAAACGAGTCCGTCTGTAGATCGAGAAGTCCGGGCACCTCCAAGGGTTCACGGATCTTCGCGAAAGACACCCGCAACGGGGCTCCGGGGATTCCGGCAACTGCCTTGGTCTGGGTGGAGACTGCCAAGATGCGTCCTTCCAGCACCTCACGCGCGTCGCGTGGTGGTCCGCGACCGTCGCTTGTCTGCTACGAATTCCGCTGGTTACAACCCGAACGAAACCCGAACAGGCAACAACGGAAGTAACACCGGAAGGGTGAACTTACGTGTGCAAATCGAGGTATGGACAGGAGGCAGCCAGCGCAACGTCCAAACCTACACCCATGTACAGGGAGGTGTCAAAGTACCACCCGGGCGATCCGCCGCGTGGCTGGCGCGCCGGGCCGTATTCGCTGGCCACGTCCGGAGCCGCGATGCGCTGGAAACCACTGTGTCAGCTGCCGCTGTTGTGAATAGCGTGACGGTTCGGACGAAACTCGTCAAGTGGCGGGGGCCGGGCCGGGACTCCCGCGAGATCGCCTGCCGCGCTGGGCCATCCCAGGCAATCCGCTCCATATTACTGGTCGACGATATCGCTGGCCAGCCAGCGACCGTCCACCTTTTGCATGTGCAGGACGACGGGACCGGCGACACTCTGCTGCGCCACGCCATCCTTGGTGGCGCTCACCACCAAATTGACCAGCAGCTCGGCACGATCGTTAGTGAGCAATGTCACAGCAATCGGGTCGGCTTTGGCATCGGCACTGGTCTGCGCCTGCTTGACCGCCGAAATGGTGGTGTCGGCGTACTTGTCGAGGTCTGCGAGCATCTTTCCGGTGAGCACCCCCTTCGCGGTGTCCCGGTAGCCGTCGATGTTCTTCACGTCGTAGGCGTAGACCGACCGCAGCGCGTGCTCGGCGGCCGCGCGTACCTCCTGGGTGGCCTCGTTGTTCACGTACGCCTGGTTCGAGGTATCCACTCCGGGCCGTTGGGCGGCGAGCCACGCGAAGGCGCCCAGCGCCACCGCCGAGATGAGCAACCCCGCGACGACACCCCAATGCGGGCGTCCGGCCGCTTGCCGTCGCGGACGTCCCGGATTCCACCGCGCGATCGCGCGCCATTGCGACGGTCCGGTCGGCTGCGTACGGCGCTGTACCGCGCTGACGGCACGGCGTGCCGCGACAGGACGGGAAACGCGCGGCTTACGGGCAGGTGTGGTGCGCTCGGCCCGAGCGGACGCGGTGCGCGACGGTCGTTCGACGACCGGGCGGCGCTTGGACGTGACCCGATTGACCGGTCGACGAGACGTCATGGGTGTCCTCCTACGATCCCGGCTTCGGCGCGACAACCTGCTCCGGGGCGGGCGGCTGCCTGCTGGGTCCGCCGCTCAAAAGGACCGGCTGGCCGAGCGAGGAAACCTGGTCGGCCTTCCAGCCCGCGCCGTCCCGGGCCACGTCGACCGTCCAGGTGTAGCGATATTCCGCGGGCGCCTTGTCCCTGGCCTTTTCCGTTACCTGCAGCACGACCAGCGCCGATGCCTTGTCCTGCTCGCTATTGAGCGAGGTGAGCGCGGCGCCGAGCACCTTCGAGGTCATCGCGACCCCGCTCTGCCGGGCCAGTTTCTCGGCCTGGTCGGAGTTCTTGGTGGCCGAGTCCAGCAGTGCGCCGGTCATCGATGACCTGGCCAGCGCGAGCGAGCCGGGCACGTCGTTGAGGTTCATCGACGTCATGTTCAGCGCCGCCTGCCGGGCGGCGTCCAGTGCGGTGTCGCGCGCGTCGGCGCGCGGGCCATCGGTGAGCGCGGCACGAAGCCAGCCCGCACCGAACCACGCGGCGGCGACCAAGGCGACCACCAGCAAGGCCGCCGAGCCGAGGAATGCCACCCGGCCGAGCGCGGACGCGGCGCCGGGGCGCGCCACGGCTTCGATCCGGGGCTGCACCGACGCGCCGGCGGGTGCAGCGGTCGGCTTCGCAGGCGCGGGCGCTGACAACTCCTCGGCGTCCGGCGCTTTTCGCGCTGAATCGGACGGCTTGGAGAGCTCGGCGCTCACGACAGCGCCTCGCCGTCGCTCGGCTTCGTCACGTCCACGAGCATCGTGCTCATGGCTCGCTCGCTCCAGTCACTCACGCGGCACACCCTAACGTCGTTGCTCCTGGTCACCGCTTCGGCGTGACCCCCAGCAGGGTCGACAGCTGCACGGCGACCGGAGTCAGATTCAGCTTCTCCGGATCGGTCTTGGGGTTGGCGTCCCAGGGCTGCACGATGGCGGGATCGGCGAACTCGGCGCGTTCGCCACCCCGGACGGCGGTTGGATTACCGAATGGCACACGGCATTTGGCGTTCTTGTTGAAGGGGAACTCGTCGCGCGTGTCGTCGAAATCCGGGTTCTGTGCCTTCATCTGCTCGAGAATCCGCTGCGTGCCCTCGTAGCCGACGGTACAGGCGGGCGGATTATTGGTCTCCAGCACCAAGCCGAAGTGGCTGGTGCCGTCACCGGGTGCGGTGGAAGAACCACCGATGGACAGCTGCGGAAGCATTTGCAGCAACGGTTTCAGCGCGTAGAACTTCGGTGAAATCGTCCGCAGCACCAGCCGCAGGTTCGTCAAGTCCTGGGTGAGCGCGCCGCCGCTCTCGGTGACCAGCGCGCCGATCTGCTCGCCCGCATCGGTTCCGGTCCCGATCAGCCTGCGCACATCGGGATCGCTGGAGCGCAACTGGGCGGTGAGCTTGTCCAGACCGTCGCTGAACTCACGGATGGCGGCAGCCTGTTCGGCCTGGGTACCGAGTGCGATCCTGCCGTCCCGGATCAGCTGGATGGTCTGCGGCAGCGTCGCTTGGAATGTCTCGGTGAACTGGTTCAGCGATTGGATCAGTACCTGCAGATCGTCGCCCTTGCCGTCGAACGCTGTGCCGAGCTCGCGCACCGTGGTGTTGAGCGCGTTCAGGTCCACCGAACGGGTGAAATTGTCCACGCTGGCGACCAACTGCTCGACGGGAACCGGCGTGGTCGCCGAGCTGATCACGGAGTTGTCGCGCAGGTACGGGCCGGCGTTCGAGTCCGGTTGCAAATCGAGGTACTGCTCGCCGATCGCGGATCGATTGGCCACGACAGCCTTCGCCGAAGCCGGGATATCCGGCGAGCTCGAATCGATGATCAGGTTCATCAGTACACCGTCGTCGGTGAGCTCGAGTTCGCCGACCCGGCCGACCGGAACGCCGCGGTAGGTCACCTCGGCGCCCTGGTAAATACCGCCGGTCTGCGCCGCCTGTACTTTCACCGTGTACAGACCGAATCCCAGCATCTGATCGAGCCGGATGTACCTGGCGCCGACGTAGATCACCCCGAGCACCGCGATCACCACGAACGTGATCAGCTGCCACCGGACCAGACGGGTCACCGCGGACCACCCCCTACGTTCTGTTGGGTCCCGCTGCCCACGCTCTGTTGGGTCCCGCCTCCCACGCTCTGTTGGGTCCCGCCTCCCACCCCGAGTTGTTCGAGGATCGCCCCGACCGGCCCCTGCGGCACGCCCGGCGCGGGCGGCTGCGCCATGAGCGGCGGCAGCGGCAGGATCGACACCGTCGGCCAGCCCGGCCGTGGGCCATTGCCGCCGTAATACGGGTTCGTCGGATTCACCGGCACCGGCGGGCCTACCGGAGGAATGTAGACCGGATCCGGTTTGCCCACGCCGAGATTGCTGAGCGTCACGCCGATCTGCTGGTCCACTGACAACCACGTATTGACCTGCCCGCCGAAAGTGCCCTCCAGCGCGGAATCCGGGAACGGGTAGGTCGGGATCAGCGGAAGCGCGGTCACCAGATCCGGTGCCGAGCGGCCGAGTTCCTGCAGGGTGGGCCGCAACGCGGTGAGGTCGCGGATCAGATCGCGCTTCGAGGTGTTCAGCACGTCGAAGCCGGCCTGGCCGAGCCGGTCCAGCTGGGCGAGCAGGCCGACCAGTTGCGGTCGCTGCTCGGCCAGGATCTTGATGCCTGCGGGCAACTGTTCGAGGATCTTCGCGATCTGCTCGGTCTGCGTGCTGACCCTGCTGCTGAGCACATCGAGGCCGTCCAGCGCCCTGGTGATGTCGTCGACCTGCTCGTTCAGGCCATCGATCAGTGTGTTCGCCCGCTCGATCAGCGAGCGCACGCGATCCTCGCGACCCCCGAAGGTCTTGTTCAACTCGGTGACGATCGGCTGCAGCTGCGCGACGCCGCCGCCGTTGAGCAGCAGCGACAGCGCGCCGAGCACCTGCTCGATCTCGGTCGCGTGCCTGGTGCGCTCGACCGGGATCACCGAGCCGTCGCCGAGGCGCCGCGGATCGGGGTCGGCGGCGGACCTGGACAGCTCGATGAACTTCTCACCCAGCAGATTCGACTGCCGGACCTCGGCGTGCGCGTTCGCGGGCAGGTCCACCGACGAGATCACCACGGTGCGCACGGTCGCGGTCCACTGGTCGGTGCCGATGGCGATCTTCTCGACCCGGCCCACGGGCACGCCCTCGACCTTGACCGCCGACTGCGGCACCAGGTCGAGTACGTCGTCGAATTGGATATCGATATGCATCGGGTGCTCGCCGACATCGGCGCCACCGGGCAGCGGCACGCTGTAGATGCCGTCGGCGGCGCACGAGGTGACCAGCGCGCCGGACAGGACCAGCGCCAGTACGGCACCGGAAACCCGTGCGACGGAACGGATCCGGACGGTCATCGGCCCCCTCCCTCGGACGGCGGGAGTCGATCCGACGGCGTGCCGGGCACCGTGCCCGGCACCGGGTCGCGCTGCTCGTTCTCGCCGCTGAGGATGCCGAACGGCAGGATCAGCGTGGGGGTCTGCACACCGGCGGTGATCTGGTCGGTGATGTCCTTGCAGTGCTCGAGAATCGGCCGCATCTGCCTGCCGAGCGCCTCGAACCTGGGGTCACCGGGCATCAGCTTGGACAGATCCAGCATCTTGCACACCACACCGAACGGATCTTGCAGGTCGGGGAAGTTGGCGCGCATATCGAGGGTGCCGGATTCGGCGTTGTGCACATTGATCAGATTGCTCAGCGCCAACGGAAGCACCGGCAGGACGGCTGCCAAGTCCGCGCGTTGATCGGCCAGCGTCTTGGTGAGCGTGATCAACCCTTCGGCGTTGCTCGCGATCAGATCCCGGTTGTCATCGATGAAGCGGGCGACGTCGCCAAGGGCAATCGACAGCAAATGCAGTGCGGCGCCGAGATCTTCGCGCTCATCGGCCAGGAACGTGGACAGATCGGCCAGCTGGACGTTGAACTGCCGCACCTGTCGGTCGTTCTGCGCCAGCATGGTGAGGAAGGCTTGCAGGTTCTTGGCCGTGTCGAAGATGTCGCCGCGCGTGTCCGCCAGATACCGCGCCGCCCGCGACAGCTGGGTGAGGCTGTTCGCCAGCGCTTCGCCGTTGCCGGCCAGGTTCGCCGCTCCGGTGCGGACCAGTTCGTTCACCGCGCCGTCGGCGTTGGCTCCATGCGGGCCCAACGCATCGGACAACTCGGTGATGCTCTTGTACAGCTCATCGACCTCGACGGGGGTAACTGTTCGCTCGCGCGGAATGGTCCCGTTGCGCGGCATCTTCGGCCCATCCGTGTAGACCGGGGTCAACTGGATGTAGCGGTCCGACACGATCGACGGCGTGATCTGCGCGGCCCGCGCGCCCGCGGGCACGTCGTATTTGCGATCCACGCTCAGCACGATCCGGACCTGATCGCCCTGCGGCTGCACCGAATCCACCGAGCCGACCGGCACACCGAGAATGCGCACGTCCGAGCCTTTGTAGATGCCGACCGAGCGATCGAAGTAGGCGGTGATCGTGGTGGTGGTCAGCCGGTTGAACAGCCACCACAGCACTGCGGCCACCAGCACGGCGAGGACGACGACCAACGCGATCGCCACCTTGACGCCGCGACTGGAATCGCGCATCGCGCCAACGGGATCACTGCGCCAGTTCTCCGCCACGTCAGTTACCTCCCAGCGTGCGGACCGGCGGACGATAGCCGGGGATCTCGGGCAGCGCGGGCGGAACCAGATTGACGATCACCGCGTCGAACCACCGGCCGGTGCCGAGCACGTTGGCGTAGAGACCGTAGAAGGGCGCCGCGAGTTCCAGTGTCTTCGCGATGTTCTGCTGGTTGGCGTTGAGCAGGTCGATCGCCGCGCGCAGGTTGGTCAACGCGGGACCGATCTGCTGCTCGTTGTCGTGCACCAACGCGGTCAGCTCCGCCGACACCGTCTTGGCGCCGGACAGCAGCTGCGCGATGGACTGCTGGCGGATGTTCAACTCGGCGAGCAGCTGTCCGCCCGAGGCCAGCAGCCGCTCGAACTCGGCGTTGCGATCGGCCAGGATCTGGGTGGTCTGCCTGGTCGCGGCGAACAGCTTCTTCAGCTCCTGGTCCCGTTTGGCCAGTGTCTCCGACAGCCGCGCCACACCGTCGATGGAGCTGCGGATCTGCGGCGGCGTCGTCTCGAACGCCTCCGACAGCACCCGCATGCTGGTGGCCAGCTGCGCGGTGTCGATCCGATCGATATTGCGGGCCGCATCGGTGAAGGCGTCTACCACGTCATACGGAGACACCGTGCGCGACAGCGGAATTCGCGAATTCGCAGTTGCGGGCGCGGACCCCCTCGGGTCCAGCGCCAGATATTTCTGCCCGAGCAGGGTCTTGATCTGAATGGACGCGGTGGTCTCGTCGCCGATCCAGGCGTCCTTGGTGCGAAAGTCGACGACGACGCGGTTGCCCTCGAGCCGGACATCGGATACCGAACCGACCTTGACGCCGGCGACCCGGACTTCGTTGCCCTTCTTCAGCCCCGCGGCCTCGGTGAACTCCGCGGCGTACTTGGTGCCCGCGCCGATGATGGGTAGTCGGTCGAGAAAGAACGCCGACACCGTCACCAGGAGCACGATGGCGACGCCGAGCACCCCCAGGAACGCCGGGCTGCGGCCGCCGAGCAGGAAGCGATCTTCCATCAGCGAGCCCTCCCCTGGCAGCGCGGCGCCGCGTTGGTGTACAGCGGCTGGTTGATCGTCGGGAGGCCGGCGGGCAGGTTGAGCTGCGGTGCGTCCACCGCACCCGGGCCGACGACGATATCGATGCCACAGAGATAGAACTGGAACCACGAGCCGTAGCTACCCGCGCGGCCGAGCTTCTCCATCTTGATCGGCAGGCTGTACAGCGCTTCGTTCACCTCGTCGCGACGTTGGTCGAGGGTTCCGGTCAACTGACTCAAACCGGCGATCGACCCTTGCAGCGTCGGACGGACCGGCACCAGCAGATCGGACGTGGCCGAGGTCAGGTCGGCGAGCGAGGTCACCGAACGCCCGATGGTGTCGCGTTCCGCGGCGAGTCCGCTGATCAGCGCCTCGGTGTTCACGATCAACTGGTCGAACTGGTCGTCGCGCTGGTTGACCGTGTCCAGCACGGCGGTCAGGTTGCGGGTCAGCTCACCGATCACGGCGTCCTTGTCCGCGATCCGGTTGGTCAGGTTCGCCGTGGTCGCGACCAAGTCGTGGATCGTGCCCTGCTCACCCTGGAAGGCCTGGATGATCTCGAAGGAGAGCTTGTTCACGTCCTCGGCGGTCAGCGTGCGGAACAGCGGCCGGAAACCGTTGAACAACGTGGTGAGGTTCAACGCCGGCCTGGTCCGCTCCAAGGGGATGGTGCCGCCCTCGGTCAGCTTGCGGCCCTGCACCCCGGTCCCCTGCTCCAAGGCGATATAGCGCTGGCCGACCAGGTTGCGGTACCTGATCGTCGCGATGGTCGAGGCCGGCAACCAGTCCCGGTCGGTGAGCTCGAACTTCACCTCGGCGAGCCGTCTGTCCACGATCGACACATCGGTCACCTTGCCGACCCGCACGCCCGCGATGCGCACCTCGTCACCGCGATTGAGCGAGGTGACGTCGGTGAATCTGGCCTTGAAGCCGGTACCACCGCGGCTGTAGTTGGCGATGGACAATCCGAGCATGGTGGTCACGAACAAGGTCACCACCACGAAGATGATCAGCTTGGCCAGCGGCCCACCCAGACCGCGCAGGGGCTGCCTCATCGCACGTTCACCTCGCTACCGCGGAATGCGGGCGCACCGGCCCGAGTCACCCACCCGGGTACCTGATCCGGCGCGACACCGTTCGCAGCGCCGTAGATCGCGCCGAGCGACTGCTGCTCCATAGGCGAACCGGCGATGGTGGCCACTTTGCTCGCGGGGTAGACGCCGAACTGTGGCGGCTGCAGATAGCCGGCCTCTTGGTCGCCGGGATTGCGGCTGGGCACGGCGTAAGAGCCGTCATTGGGCGGGCCGCCGGGATACTGGCCGGGATCGACGCCCAACGGCTGCTCAGGAACGCACCACGGCCCCCTGGTGTCCAGCCAACGCGGTTCGTCCTGGTTCGGCAGGTACTTGCCGCGAGTGTTGGTCAGCTCGATGCTCACGCGCGAGCCGGGCCGGTCGGTGCCCTTGCCGAAGAGCTTGTCGATGCGCGGCGTCAATTGCGCGAAGTTCGCCAGCGCGCAGGCGTAGCTCGGCGAGTAGTAGGCCAGCTGCTGCAACGCCGGACGCGAGTCGGCGGCCACGTCGATGACGTTGTCGCGGTTGGCGAGCAAGAACTCGGCGGTGGTCGCCGAGGTCGGCGTCAGCGTCGCATACAGCACATCGATGTCGGTGCGCCGCTGCACGATCGTCGCGTTGGTGGTGCGCAGATTGTCCAATGCCTGGATCAACTGCGGAGCCGCATCGGAGTATGTGGCGGCCACCTCGGCGAAACTGCGCAGGTCGGCTCGCAGGTCCGGCAGCACGCCGTTGATCTGACCGAAGATCTCGTCCAGCTTGTCCACGCTTTCGCCGAGCACGAGCCCTTGACCGGCCAGCGCTTGCGACAGCGCGCCGAGGGTCGCGGCGAGGTCCTGCGGTGGAATCGCCTGCAGCAGCGGCATCAGGTCGTCGAGCAGCTTGCTCAGCTCGATGGCGTTGCCGCTGGCGTCTTGGTGCAGCGTCACACCGTCGGTCAGGTGCTGCGGACTCCGGTCCGGCGGAATCACCAAGTCCACGTAGCGCTCACCGAACAGGGTCTTGGGCAGCAGTCGTGCGGTGGCGTTGACCGGGATCTGTTTCGCCTTGTCCGGATCGATGGCCAGGTGCAAGGTCACCACACCACCCTCGGAACGGCTCGAGCGCACCTCGCCGACACTGACGCCGCGGGCCTTCACGTCCGCGTTGCGGGTCAGCGCGTTGCCGACCGTGTCGGTGATCAGATCGACCTGCACGGTTCGGACGAACTGTTTGCCGTAGATCGCGACCGTCGTCCACACGAACAGCGCGACCACGGCGAAGAACGCGACGCCGAGCAACCTGACCCGCAGCTTCTGCGTAGCACGCCAGGTCTGCGTCGCGCGGCTCATCCGGCCACCCGCACCGTCGTCGTGGTGCCCCAGATCGCCAGACTGAGGAAGAAGTCGAGGATGTTCACCAGCACGATCGCGGCGCGGACCGCGCGACCGACCGCGACACCGACGCCGGCAGGCCCGCCGGTGGCATGGAAGCCGTAGTAGCAGTGCACCATGACGATCACGAACGCGAAGACCAGCACCTTGAGGAACGAATACAGCACGTCCTGCGGTGGCAGGAACAGACTGAAGTAGTGGTCATAGGCCCCGCTGGACTGCCCGCTGAACCAGATGCTGACCATGCGCGAAGCCAGGAACGTTCCGAGCAGGCCCACGATGTAGAGCGGAATAACCGCCAGGAATCCGGCGATCACCCGGCTGGTGACCAGAAAGGGGATGCCGGGCACCGCCATCACCTCGAGCGCGTCGATCTCCTCGGAGATCCGCATCGCGCCCAATTGCGCGGTGAAGCCACAGCCGACCGTCGCCGACAACGCCAGCGCGGCGACCAGCGGCGCGATCTCGCGGGTATTGATGTAGGCGGTGAGGAAGCCGGTGAGTGCCGAGCTGCCGAGCGCGTCGAGCGCTTTGAAGCCCTGGAGGCCGACGACGACACCGACCGAGCCGGACATGAACACGATGACGCCGACGGTTCCGCCGATCACCGCGAGCGCGCCGGTGCCGAAGGTGACTTCGGCGAGCAGCCGCATGACCTCCTTGCGGTAATGCACGGCGGTGCGCGGGATCCAGGCGATGGCCCGGGAGTAGAACGACATCTGATCGCCCGCGCGATCGATGACGTTCAGCGGCATGCGGAAGACATCGCCGACCCGACGTATCGACCGGACGACCGGGGTGCGATACGACGTGGCCATCGATCAGGCGCCCTTGGCCGGGACGACCTGCAGGTACACCAGGGTCAGGACGAGGTTGACGAAGAACAGCACCAGGAAGGTGATCACCACTGATTGGTTCACCGCGTCACCGACTCCTTTCGGGCCCCCTTTGGGATGCAACCCCTTGTACGCGGCGATCACGCCGGCGACGAGGCCGAACACCACTGCCTTGATCTCCCCGATCCACAGGTCCGGCAGCTGAGCGAGCGCGGAGAACGACGCCAGGTAGGCGCCCGGCGTTCCGCCCTGCAGCAGCACGTTGAAGAAGTAGCCGCCCGCGATGCCGACCACCGACACCAGACCGTTGAGCAGCAAGGCCACCAGCATCATGCCGATTACCCGCGGCACAACGAGCTTTCGCACCGGATCGACGCCGAGCACCTCCATGGCGTCGATTTCCTCGCGGATGGTGCGCGAGCCGAGATCGGCGGCCACCGCCGACCCGGCCGCGCCCGCGATGATCAGCGCGGTGACCACCGGAGCCGCCTGCTGGACGGTAGCCAGGACACTGGTCGCGCCGGTAAAGGATTCCGCGCCCAGCTGTTTGATCAGCGAACCTGTTTGCAATGCCACGACCGCGCCGAACGGAATCGCGACCAAAGCGCTGGGCAGGATCGAGACACTCGCGATGAACCACGACTGCTCGATGAACTCCCGCCACTCGAAGGGCCGGCGGAACGTTTTGCGCAGGACGTCGATCAGCAGCGCAAAGATATTGCCGGCCTGGGCAAACCCCGACTCCAGCGGAGTCCGCAGGCGCGCCAGGGTGGCATTCACGATCGCAGATGTTACCCGTTAGTTGTGTTGTGTCGCAGGGCATCGCCGGATGTGCCGCCCGGGTAACTGGCCAGGTCGCCGCTGTTATACGCCATCACCTGTGTATCGTCGTTCTCCGCAAGTGATTCGCGAATCGCGACCTGCGCCGCATGCGGCAGGGTGTGCATGATCTCCCGGACACGCTCCTTGCGCCGCAACACCGCCTGACGCACCGGCATACCCGGCGTCGCGCGCATCTGCGGGATGATCCCCTCGACCTCCTCCGCGCCCCCGTGATGGTGGCCGGCGTCCACGAGCGCCTGCTCGCGCGCCATCTGCGCCTCGTCCTTCTCCTCGGACATGCCGATCGGACCGATCATGCGGCCGTTGAGGAACTGCTTGACCACCGGCTCCTCGGACGTCAGCAGCACCTCGCGCGGGCCGAACATGACCAGCTGGCGGCGGAAGAGCATGCCGATATTGTCCGGCACGGTGCGGGCCAGGTTGATGTTGTGCGTGACGATCAGGATCGTGGCATCGATCTGCGCGTTGATGTCGATCAGCAACTGCGACAGGTACGAGGTGCGCACCGGGTCCAGACCGGAGTCGGGCTCATCGACGAGGATGATCTGCGGATCGAGTACCAGCGCACGGGCCAGCCCGGCACGCTTACGCATCCCACCGGAGATCTCGCCGGGCAGCTTGCCCTCGGCGCCGAGCAGACCGGTCAGCTCCAGCTTCTCTATCACGATCTTCTTGATCTCGGATTCGGTCTTCTTGGTGTGCTCGCGTAACGGAAAAGCCACATTGTCGAACAGGCTCATCGAACCGAACAGCGCACCATCTTGGAACAGCACGCCGAAGAGCTTGCGAATCTCGTACAGCTCCTTGTTGGAGCAGGTGGTGATATCCGTGCCGTCGATGTAGATGGAGCCGCGCTCGGGACGCAGGAGACCGATCAGCGACTTCAAGAACACCGACTTACCGGTGCCCGACGGGCCCAGCAGCGCGCTCACTTCGCCCGACGGCAACGTGAGAGATACGTCCTGCCAGATTCGCTGCGAACCGAAGGACTTGGTTACGCTCTCGGTCCTCACCTCGACGCCCACGCCAACCTCCACAATTCTCAGCGAGCTCCCCACCAACGAAGCCGCACGCTCGGCCGATCGCTGTGCAGCACACCACCGTGGGTCCGGTCACTGTAACGCACCAGAGAGACGGGGCACACCCCTGAGCTGACCGAAGAGTAACCCCGCAAATCACAGTGATATTCAGGATGCGCCCCAGGTCGCCGGAAATAGCGAACGGGCGGTCCCCCTGAAGGGGAACCGCCCGTTCGGCGTGTTTCGCTCGGGAATTACTTGACCGAGACCTTGGCGCCGGCCTCTTCCAGCTTCGCCTTGGCAGCCTCGGCAGCGTCCTTGGCGACCTTCTCCAGGATCGGCTTCGGGGCGCTCTCGACCAGGTCCTTGGCTTCCTTCAGGCCCAGGCCGGAGACGATCTCGCGGACCACCTTGATGACCTGGATCTTCTTGTCGCCGGCACCCTCGAGGACGACGTCGAACTCGTCCTGCTCCTCGGCCGCCTCCGCCGGAGCGGCGGCACCGCCGACGGCCGCGACGGCGACCGGAGCAGCCGCGGTGACCTCGAACTTCTCCTCGAACTTCTTCACGAAGTCCGACAGCTCGAGCAGGGTCATGTTGCCGAAGACCTCGAGCAGTTCGTCAACGTTGGCCATTGTGGTATTCCTTTCGGTAGTAGATGTCTATGCGGGCAAGTCGTACCGCACGGGTTTTACTCGGCGGCGGGCGCGCCTTCTTCGGCCTGCTTCTTCTCCTGCAGCGCGGCGGCCAGGCGGGCCACCTGCGAAGCGGGAGCGTTGAACAGACCAGCGGCCTTGGCGAGGTTGCCCTTCAGGGCGCCGGCGAGCTTGGCCAGCAGGACCTCGCGGGTCTCCAGATCGGCGATTCGCTCGACCTCGGACACGGACAGCGCAGCGCCGTCCATGTAGCCGCCCTTGATGACAAGCGCCTTGTTGTCCTTCGCGAAGGTCTTCAGCGCCTTGGCCGCGTTCACCGGCTCACCGCTGATGAAGGTGATCGCGGTCGGTCCGACGAACAACTCGTCGAGCCCTTCCACGCCCGCCTCGGCAGCAGCCCGCTTGACCAGGGTGTTCTTGGCGACGGAGTACGTGGCGTCGGCGCCGAGCGCGCGCCGCAGCTCGGTGAGCTTGCCGACCGACAGGCCACGGTATTCCGTGACGACGGTGGCCGTCGAGCTCCTGAACTGCTCAGCGATCTCCGCGACCGCGGTGACCTTCTCGGGTTTTGCCATGCTTCGCCTCCTCTCTGATGGTCGGTTCGTACACGCGAACTACCGATCAGAGGTGGGCGATAAAACAAACGCCCCGAACGCAGAGCGTTCCGGGGCGCAACGGAAAACCGGTCCGGGCCATACCCGGATCAATTCCCAGCCTCGGCTCTCCCTGCGTGGGCCGCCGGCACTGTCGCCGGACCTTCGACCGAACCCGGGCGGGATCGGCGACCAACGGTCTTCGGTAGAACGGATTGGGTAGCGATCGAACTTGTCGATAACTGACGTCCAATGTACCTGGACGGGCCCCATCTGCCAAAACGGCCTACCCTGCGGGGCCGGATCCGGATCTGGCAGTTCGCAGGGACGTCGCGCGCCGGGCATACCAGACCAGTCGGCGGAGCATCGCTGACGCGCCGGACCGGAATTCCATGTCGGTGACCAGTCCGTCCGGGCCGACGTCCTTGTGCAGCACCGGCAGGCACCCACAGGCTTCGCAATCGACATCGGCGCCCAAATAACTCAGCACGCTCCACAGCATCGCGACCGCGCCGTCACCCCGACCGAGTGGTGCGACCGTGATCCACGCAACCGGCTTCTCGTGGAGGTCGGCGGTGCCGACGGTCCAGTCGAGCAGATTCTTCAGACTGCCCGGCAGCGTGCCCGCATATTCCGGAGTACAGAACAGGACCGCATCGGCGCCCGAGAGCTGTTGTCGCAGCGCGAGAACGGATGGATGTGCGGAGCCGTCGTCATCCGGGTTGAAGGCCGGCAATTCCGCGAGGTCGCCGTACCATCGGGCGGATACGCCGTCCGGGGCGAGTGCCGAAATCGTGCGCAGGGCAGCGGAATTGGTAGATGCGGCGCGAGTACTGCCGGAGATCAACAGAACGACGGTCACATCGAACCCAACCACGCGGCCCGGCGAATTAGTCCGGATACGCGCAGTGGCAGGGACGCTTTCGCATCCCCGCCACTGCCGATCATCAGCTCGAGGTGCTGCTTACGCTTCCTCATCGAGGAGGTTGCGGGTGCGGTTCGGGTCCACCGGGATGCCCGGTCCGGTGTTCGTCGAGACCGTCACCTTCTTGACGTAGCGGCCCTTGGCGGTCGACGGCTTGGCGCGCAGGATCTCGTCCAGCGCGGCACCGTAGTTCTCCACCAGCTTGGTGTCGTCGAAGGACGCCTTGCCGATGACGAAATGCAGGTTGGCCTGCTTGTCGACCCGGAAGTTGATCTTGCCGCCCTTGATGTCGTTGACGGCCTTGGTCACGTCGGTGGTGACCGTGCCCGTCTTCGGGTTCGGCATCAGACCGCGCGGGCCGAGGACCCGCGCGATGCGACCGACCTTGGCCATCTGGTCCGGGGTGGCGATCGCGGCGTCGAAGTCCAGCCAGCCGCCCTGGATCCGCTCGATCAGGTCCTCGGCGCCGACGGCATCGGCGCCGGCCGCCTCGGCCTCGGCGGCCTTCTCGCCCGCGGCGAACACGATGACACGGGCGGTCTTACCGGTGCCGTGCGGCAGGTTGACGGTGCCGCGAACCATCTGGTCGGCCTTGCGGGGATCCACACCGAGACGCACGGCGACCTCGACGGTCGCGTCGGTCTTGGCAGTGGCGGTCTCCTTCGCCAGGCGCGTGGCGGCCAGCGGGGAGTAGAGCTTCGTGCGATCGACCTTCTCGGCCGCGGCAAGATATGCCTTGCTTCGTTTTGCCATGATTCTCTGTCCTTGTTCGATTGCGGTGCTCCCGGGGCTCTCCGTGGTCACCCAGGCTTGCGCCTGCGAGCCCTTCGTTCGCACCGCAGTGTTGGTGGTTCAGACGTGGTTATCGGGCCTGGCCGGCCCTCCCACCAGGGAGCGAGCACGCTCAGCCTTCGACGGTGATGCCCATCGAACGCGCGGTACCCGCGATGATCTTCGCCGCCTGATCGATGTCGTTGGCGTTCAGATCTTCCTGCTTGGTCTTGGCGATCTCGCGCACCTGGTCCATGGTCACCTTGGCGACCTTGTTGCGGTGCGGCTCGGCCGAGCCCTTCTGCACACCCGCGGCCTTGAGCAGCAGCTTGGCGGCCGGCGGGGTCTTCAGCTTGAAGTCGAAGGACCGGTCCTCGTACACCGAGATCTCGACCGGGATGACGTTGCCACGCTGCGACTCGGTCGCGGCGTTGTACGCCTTGCAGAACTCCATGATGTTGACGCCGTGCTGACCGAGCGCGGGGCCGACCGGAGGGGCCGGGTTCGCCTGGCCGGCCTGGATCTGAAGCTTGATGATCCCGGCGAGCTTCTTCTTCTTGGGGGGCATCTTTCGTTCCTAGGTGTTTGTTGTCCTTGCTCTTTGCAAGTCGTATGTTGCGATCCTCGACCGGGCGGATTCACCCCCCCGGAGCTGAGGCCGGTCTAGATCTTCGCCACCTGGGTGAACGCCAGCTCGACCGGGGTCTCACGGCCGAAGATCGACACGAGCACCTTCAGCTTCTGCTGCTCGGCGTTGACCTCGGAGATGCTGGCGGGCAGCGTGGCGAACGGACCGTCCATCACCGTCACCGACTCGCCGACCTCGAAGTCGACCTCGATGACCGGCTTCGGCGCGACCTCGCCGCCCGCGGCCTCGGCGGTCGCCGTGGCGGCCGCGGCGGGCTTCTTCTGCTGCTGCGCGGCCGGGACCAGGAACTTCACCACGTCGTTGATGGACAGCGGCGACGGGCGGGACGTGGCGCCGACAAATCCGGTGACGCCGGGGGTGTTGCGCACCGCGCCCCATGACTCGTCGTTGAGCTCCATCCGGACCAGGATGTAGCCGGGCAGCACCTTCCGGTTGACGTGCTTGCGCTGCCCGTTCTTGATCTCGGTGACCTCTTCGGTGGGCACCTCCACCTGGAAGATGTAGTCCTCCAGGTCCAGGTTCTGCACGCGGGTCTCGAGATTGGCCTTCACCTTGTTCTCGTAGCCGGCGTAGGAGTGGATCACATACCACTCGCCGGGGGCGCGCCGCAGCGCGGCCTTCATCTCGGCGACGGGATCGGCGTCCTCGGCGTCGACAGGGGCGGCGGGAGCGGGCTCAGCGGGCTCCGATTCCTCGACCGGGGACTCGTCGGTCGCGAACTCCTCGACGGAGTCGGTGGGCTCGGCCACCGCGTCGTCGGCCGGGAACTTGTCTTGTGTGCCGTTCTCCGGGGTGCTCACTGGGGCACTCGCTTCCTGTGTCGTCACGTACATCCTCTGCGTGCCGGGCCGGGCGCGCGGCGAAATCCTTTCGCCGCTGTCCGCCCGGGATCGGCTACCGGCGTCGGCGTCGTTCAGCTAGCCGAACAGCCAGCTGACACCCTTGATGAACGCCAGATCCAACCCGCTGATGAACGCGACCATGAAGATCACGAACACCAGAACAACGCTCGTATAGGTGACCATCTGCTTCCGGTTGGGCCAGATCACCTTGCGCAGTTCCGCGATGACTTCGCGCAGGAACTTGATCAAACGCTTGAACGGATTGCCCGGCTTGCGTTCGGCCCGATCGGTCTTGGCTGCCTTCCGCGACGGACGGTCGAGCGTGGCGATCGCGCCCGTATCGGTCTGCGAGGACGAGGCAGCGCGAGTACGCCGGGCGGACCGCTTGCCGCTCGGCCGAGTCACTGCGGCGGTGTCATCGCCTTCGTCGGCATGCGCACCGCGGCGAGTGTCCCGCTCGTCCACGTCGATCCTCTCTCGTCGCTGGCATCCAGGGCAGGGGCGACAGGACTTGAACCTGCAACCTGCGGTTTTGGAGACCGCTGCTCTGCCAGTTGAGCTACGCCCCTTCGGTCGGACGGTGTGGGCTGTCCAACCACTCTTCGATATTCAGTTGTGTCCTGCGGTCACACAACACGCGCGCCACTCCGGCAGTTGCCGGCCCCGTCGGCGATCCTCGCAGACCGCGTGGAACCAGCCCTACAGAGCAGCGCGCAGCGGCTGGTGACCCCAGAAACCTGAGTGTACGTTACTGTGCGCGCCATTAGCCAATCAGGGTCGAGGCGACCAGGTCAGGCCAGTTGTACCGTCGCGGTCGCGCGGCCGAAGATCTTCTTTCCCGCCGACTTCGCGACGATGGCCACAACCGCGGTCTTGGCCTCCGGATCGACCGACTTCACCTTACCGCTGTACTCGATCTCGGCGGCCTCGTCGGCGCCCACATAGACCGGGCTGGTGAAGCGAACGTTGTACTCCTTCACCGCGCCGGGATCACCCAGCCAAGAGGTGATGAAACCACCGCCGAGGCCCATGGTGAGCATGCCGTGCGCGACCACGTCGTCCAGGCCGACCAGCTTCACCACCTCGTCGCTCCAGTGAATCGGGTTGGCGTCACCGGAGACGCCCGCGTAGTTCACCAGATCGCCGCGGGTGAGCCGGACCGTACGCGAAGGCAGCTCCGCACCGACCGAGACGTCCTCGAAGCGGAGGCCGTGCTTGGTGCCTACCCCCTCGGGGGCCGGCGAGACCGGAGCGGGCGCCTGGCTCGCGGAGTCCGAGCTGCGCGGGCGGTGTTCCGGCGCCTCCTCGCCGATGCCGTGCATGAGCACGTTGCGGACGGCCGCGGCGAAATTCGGGTCGATATCGCCGCCGCTGCGGCCGACGAGCGTGGTGTACGTGGTGAGCACCAGTTCGTCGTGCTGCGCGGTGACGATGTTCTTGGTCACGATGATGTCGCCGCCGAAGGCCTGCCGGAACGAATGCAGGTGGACGTCGCAGGTGAGCTGGTCACCGACCCTGATCGGGCGGTGGAATTCCAGGATCTGGTCGGTTTGCATGATCTGGCTGAGGTCGTAGCCGGTGACGATCTGTTCGAACAGCTTGCGCTGGGCCAGGATCCCGACCAAGGAGATGAACGTGACCGGCGCGAGCAGGTTGTCGTGGCCGTACTCCTGGGCCGCGTCCTCGTCCCAGTGCACCGGGTGGTAGTCCTGCACGGCGCGGGCGTACTCCCGCACCTTTTCGCGGCCGACTTCGTAATAGTCGTCGACGCGGTAGTGGTGACCGACCATCGCCGCGGCGTGCGTCGCCGGGTCTGTCGCCTCGCCCGCCTGGACCGCTTCGTCTGTACCGGTGTTGATTGTCACGGGAGGACTGTACCTATCTGACCCCGATGCCCGGAGTCGGTGGAGCGCTCACCACCGCACCCACACCGTGAAAATGCGTCAGGGCCGGACTAATGTCCGGCCCTCGCGGTTGTCACGGCCCGAGATACCGGGATGTGACTCGCGGCGCCATTCCACGCGGCAGTTCACGCGTGGAGAAACTAGCGGGATTCGCGGTGCGCCCGGTGGGTGCCACAATTCGGGCAGAACTTCTTCAGCTCCAGCCGATCCGGATCGTTACGCCGGTTCTTCTTGGTGATGTAGTTGCGGTGCTTGCACTGCTCGCAGGCCAAGGTGATCTTTGGCCGGACATCGGTGGACTTCGCGGCCACGATATGCCTTCTTTCCGGTACCTGATGGGCTTGATCGGTTGTGGTAGCGATGGCCGGACTTGAACCGGCGACACAACGATTATGAGTCGTTTGCTCTACCGACTGAGCTACACCGCCACGGCGTCGCATTGCGATGGTGCCGAGCCCAACCCGCCAACTACGGGAGCGATGCCGAGTCGGTCACCACCGGCAATCCGGCGAGCCCCCTAACGGAATCGAACCGTTGACCTTTTCCTTACCATGGAAACGCTCTGCCGACTGAGCTAAGGGGGCATGACTGCTTCCGCACCGAGACCCGAGTACTCGACCTCAGCGCGGTGAAGTCTTGAACGAGGTTACACACTTACCGCCCTCACCACCAAACCGCGTGGTCAGAGCTGCATTTTCGGCCGCGCCCGGCGAACCGCGCAAACGCAACCAACAATGCCCCTGGCATACCAACAACCCGGATACACGGCCGACTAACGCAAGCACTGGAAGCGAAGCCCGGCCGGGCAGGGTGTGGGGGTTGCACCCCGCAAGACAAGACGAAGCGAGCCCTGTACGCATTTTCTGCGTACAGGGCTCGCCTGGTGAACGGCGGTGGCAGGTGTAGGATTCGAACCTACGTAGGCTTTCACCGACAGATTTACAGTCTGCTCCCATTGGCCGCTCGGGCAACCTGCCGTTCGCGCATTGTTTGTGCGCGGTGAGCAGAATACATCGAACCCGCACCCTGAATGCAAACCGGCTGGCTATCGGCCATGCGGCGCGACTAATCTCGAGCGGGCCGGGTAGAACTGACCGGGGGGCTGGACCCTCGTTCGGATGCCCCGATCGGACCGTCAGGACAGGAGCGCAGCGTGGCTGATTCGTCTTTCGATGTGGTGAGCAAGGTCGACCGGCAGGAGGTCGACAACGCCCTGCATCAGGCGGAGAAGGAGCTCAACACCCGCTACGACTTCCGTGGCACCGGCGCGTCCATCGAATGGTCCGGCGAGGACAAGATCGTGCTGACCGCGGAGGCCGAGGAGCGGGTCAAGGCCGCGCTGGAGGTGTTCAAGGAGAAGCTGATTCGCCGTGACATCTCGCTGAAGGCGTTCGACGCGGGCGATCCGGTCTCCTCCGGCAAGGTGTACAAGATCACCGGCTCATTGGTGCAGGGCATCGATACCGAGCATGGAAAGAAGATCTCGAAGAAGATCCGCGACGAAGGCCCCAAGGGTGTGAAGGCGCAGATTCAGGGGGACGAGCTGCGAGTGAGCAGCAAGAAGCGCGACGATCTGCAGGCCGTTATCGCCCTGCTGAAGGGGGAGGATTTCGGCATCGCGCTGCAGTTCGTCAATTACCGCTGAGTCCCGGCCGCAGCTCGGCCCGGTCGCTGGCGACTGCCCGGATCACCTCGGCTCAGTACCGGCGGGGGCCGCCGGCCATCTCCTCGAGCCGTTCGACGCGTTCGGCGATCGGCGGGTGCGTGGAAAACCAGCGTGCGGCCCGCTCACCGGGGCGGAACGGGTTGGCGATCATCAGGTGCGACTGCGCCGCCAGCTTGGGCTCCGGCGGCAGCGGGGCGCTCTGGACGCCGCGCTCGATTTTGCGCAGGGCGCCGGCGAGCGCCAGGGGGTCGCCGGTGAGTTCTGCGCCGGATTGGTCGGCCTGATACTCGCGGGAACGGGAGACCGCCAGCTTGATCAGGGTGGCGGCGATCGGGCCGAGCAGCGACACCAGCAGCACGCCCAGGATGTTCGGGCCCTGACCGTTGCGGTTGCCGCCGAACGCGGAGGCGAAGAAGGCCAGATTGGCCAGACCGGAGATGACCGCCGCGAGCGCGCCCGCGACCGACGAGATCAGAATGTCACGGTTGTACACGTGCGAGAGTTCATGGCCGAGCACGGCGCGCAGTTCTCGCTCGTCGAGAATCTGCAGAATGCCGCTGGTGCAGCAGACCGCGGCATGCCGAGGGCTGCGTCCGGTGGCGAACGCGTTCGGCGCATTCGTCGGACTGATGTACAGCCGCGGCATCGGCTGGCGGGCGGTGGTGGCCAGCTCGCGCACAATGCGGTACACGACCGGCGCTTCCAGCTCACTGACCGGCTGGGCGTGCATCGCCTTCAACGCGATCTTGTCGCTGTTGAAGTAGGCATAGGCGTTCATGCCGACCGCCAACAGGATCGCGATGACCAGGATCGCCGGACTGCGGAACATCGCGCCCGCGAACACGATCAAGGCCGAAAGACCCACCATCAGCCCGAAAGTCTTCAGCCCGTTCGCATACCCGTGCATGTGCTCTCCCGCCACTCCGCGTCTTTAGGCCGTACCAGTCGGGTGACGCGGGGTTTGCGTTCAGGTCCTGCGTTGGGTACCGCTCGAGTTCTGGGCGTACCCGGCGAGTTACCCATGTACTCATGAAATCAGCTGTCGCGTCGGCCTCGACTCTGTACCGCGTTGCACAAGGTCAACGATCGGAGGCCGGATAAAGGTTCCTGACCGTTGGGAAGGTTTGCTGTGGTGTGTCGCATGCCACGAACGCAGCGCCACGCGACATCAGGCCGTGCACGGTGACCGTGTCCCCGCACAGTGGAGCCTCGTCGTCTCGCAACGCACCGGCCCAACTCCAGCTTTCGAGCGCCGCGAGACCGAGCATCCCCCGTTCGCGGCCCGGCTCGCGTCCGAGCGGCCGCCGCGTTCGCGACGAAGTCGCCAGCGGTGGTCGCTCGGACGCGAGCCATAAGGGGCCGCGAACCCGCCGCGCGAAGGCACGGCAAATCAAACTCAGCCCACGCGTTCGATCGTGTAGCGGACCAGTCGCTCGAGTGCCTCGTTGGCAGGACCGTCGGGCAGTGCGGAGAGTTCGGTGTGCGCGAGGTCGGCGTAGCCGTGGAGTTTCTCCTTGGCCAGCACCATGCCGCGGGAGCGGGACAGCAGGTCGAGCGCCTCCGCCACCTCGTCGTCGGTCTCCAGCGGGCGGGCGAGCAGCTTGCGCAGGCGGTCGCTGTCGGCGCCCTCTTCGCGCAGCGCGTACAGCACCGGCAGGGTGTGCACGCCTTCACGCAGGTCGGTGCCGGGTGTTTTGCCGGACTGCTCGGAAGCAGAGGAAATGTCGATGATGTCATCGGAGATCTGGAACGCGGTGCCGACCGCGTCGCCGAGCCGGGCGAGGCGCTCGACATGCTCGGGGCCGGCGCCGGAGAACGTGCCGCCGAAGCGTCCGGCGGCGGCGATGAGCGAACCCGTTTTCTCCCACACCACGCGCAGGTAGTGCTCGACCGGATCGTGGGATTCGCGGGCGCCCATGGTCTCGCGCATCTGACCGGTGACGAGTTCGGCGAAGGTCTCGGCGATGATGCGAACGGCGTCCGGGCCGAGGGTGGAGGTGAGGCGTGAGGCGTGCGCGAACAAGTAGTCCCCGGCGAGGATGGCGATGTTGTTGCCCCACCTCGAGTTCACGCTGGGCGCGCCGCGCCGGATCGGGGCCTCGTCCATCACATCGTCGTGGTACAGGGTGGCCAGATGAACCAGCTCGACCACGGTGCCCGCGGTGATCAGGTCGGGATCGGTCGGCCGGGGCCCGAGCTGTCCGGTGAGGATGGTGAACAGCGGCCGGAACCGCTTGCCGCCCGCCTTGGCCAGATGCAACGCGGCTTCCTGGAGGAATTCCGCACCGTCGGACAGCTCCTCGACCAGGAGCTTTTCGACCTTCTCCAGGCCATCGCGGACCGTCGCGGCGAGTTCGTCCGCACCGAGATCGACCCCCGCCACCACCGTGCTCGCGGTGCCGCCGACACCCTCGCGCGCGTTGATGCTTGGCTCGCTGCGCTCACTCATGGCCGATCTGCTCATTTCTTCTCCCAGCGATGCGTCCGACCCCACGGTAGAGAACCTAGCGTGTCCCCGGCCGATGGCCCATGAACACCGTCACTCCGCGGCGGATCTGTCCTGCCGCCGTTCGTCGTCGTGGCCGCCCGAGCGACGGACGACGGGCCGGCGCGACCGCTTCGACGGCGCCGGGACGGCCCTGCGAGTATGGAGCGCATGGGTTCACCAGAAGCGACTCCCACGGGCGACGAGAACGCGTTGCCCAGCCGGGCCGAGGTGCTGGTCGTCGGTGCGGGTCCCGCGGGCTCGGCGTCCGCCGCTTGGGCGGCCAGAGCGGGACGGGACGTGGTGCTCCTCGATTCCGCCGTGTTCCCCAGGGACAAGACCTGCGGCGACGGCCTGACCCCGCGTGCGACCGCGGAGCTGGAGCAGCTCGGCCTCGGCGCGTGGGTGCGCGCCCACATCGTCAACCACGGTCTGCGGATGACCGGCTTCGGCCACGAGGTCCTGCTGAGCTGGCCCGGCGGTGGTTTCCCGGCCTACGGAAGCGCCGTACCGCGAACCGAACTCGATGACAAGCTGCGCGAGACAGCGGTGCGGTCCGGAGCGCGCATGGTGGACGGAACCAAGGTTGTCGACGTCATCCGGGAGGGCGATCGGGTCACCGGCGTGACGGTGCGCACAGGCGAGGGTGTGCACACGATCGCCTGCCGGACGCTGGTGGTCGCCGACGGCGTGCGGTCACCGATCGGACGGCTGCTCGGCCGCGCCTGGCACCGGCAGTACGCCTACGGCACCGCGGCGCGGGCCTACATCAAGTCCGGCCGCAGCGACGATCCGTGGATCACCTCGCACATGGAGTTGCGCGACGCCTCCGGTGGGCTGATTCCCGGCTATGGCTGGGTGTTCCCGCTCGGAAACGGCGAGGTGAACATCGGCGTCGGTTCGCTGGCGACGGAGCGCAGGCCCGCGCATATCGCGCTGAAACCGCTGCTGGCGCAGTACACCGCGGCGCGCAAGGAGGAATGGCAATTCGAGGGCGAACTGCGTGCGGTGGCCTCGGCCCTGCTGCCGATGGGCGGCGCGGTCTCGAACGTCGCCGGCCGCAACTGGGCGCTGGTCGGTGACGCCGCGGGCTGTGTGAATCCGCTCAACGGCGAAGGCATCGACTACGGCCTCGAAGGTGGCCATATGCTGGCCGACCTGCTGGATGAGCCCGACCTCAGCACGATCTGGCCGCGGCTGCTGCGCACACGCTACGGGCGCACCTTCTCGGTCGCGCGCCGGATCGCCGGCCTGGCGACCCATCCGCGCGTGGTTGCGCTGGGCGGCCCTCCGGTGATGCGCTCGAAGTTTCTCCAGCGCACAGCGGTTCGTGTGATGGGCAACCTGGTCACCGAGGAGGACGTGGATTTGACCGCGCGGGCGTGGCGAACCGCGGGCCGGACGTCGATGCGCTTCGACGAACGACAGCCGTTCGCCTAGCAGTGGCAGCACCGGGCGATCGGGACGTGCCCCGGCGCGCGCTGGGGCACCGGGCGGGTTCGTCAGTCGGTCGGTTCGGTGACCAGCCACTGCTCGATGAAGTTGCGCTCGCCGTCCAGCACGCGATGGTGCAGTTGTTCGGCGAGCGGCTCGATGGCGCCACCGACCAACGCCACCTTCACCTGCACCGCGCCGGCCACCTCGAGCTCGGAACCTTCCGCGGTGGAACGAATTTCGTAGGTCCCGGACATGGCGGTGTTGATACCGCCGGTGCTGACTTCGAAGGTGCCTTTGCCGACCTCGCCGACGAGCGGCTGCCAGTTGTCGGTGCGGGCGAAAGTGAGCTCGCTCTTGAGCACTTTGCGCACCAGCGCGGGGACCTTGTCCGTCGCGGCCTTTTCGGTCATGTGGATGCGGATGGTGCCCGCGCCATCGGGATGCGACAACTGCACTGTCGCGGTCGACGACTCGGCGAAGCGGGCATGCCAGACGTCATCGGTGGTGAGTGCCCGGTGGAGATCTTCAACCGGGACGGTGTAGGGCACGGTGAAGCTGAATTTTCGGGACATGACCGCCACCGTAGCCGAGCCGATCGGTAGCCTGTGGCGGTGTCGGAAACCAGCCAGTCCAGCAGGCGGACGATCCGCCTGCGACGGGCCAGGATCGGCGTGCTGATCGCCGCGACCGCCATCAGCGTGCTCGTCGCGCTACTGGTGCTCGCCGCATGGCGCAACGACTACCTGATCAGCTCCGACAAGGGCAGCACCACGGCAGAGGTGCTCTCGGCCGGACGGCTGCGCTCGGCTGTCATGTACGTCACCCCGGATGGGGAGACGCACAATCCCAAGGTCGGCGTGCTGTATCCGACCAACCTCACCGCGGGTGAGCGCATCCGCGTGGAATACCGTCGCAGCGACCCCGATCTGGTGCGGGTGGAGGGCCGCGACGTGCGTGTCGCGATTCCCCCCGCGTTGTCGGTCATCGTGGTGGTCTGGCTGCTCGCGCTGCCGGCGTTGTGGCTGCTTGCCCGCGTGCGCAAGCGCAGGCTCGAGCCGGTGAACTGACGCCGCCGGTACCGCGAGGTCCTGATAGTTCGCCCGAACTTTCCGTTCGCTTCACTTCGGCGTGGCGGCGCGGCGCGATGTAGCGGTCAGGCTGGGAGCGTGCGAGTAGCGATCATCGCGGAGTCGTTTCTGCCGAATATGAACGGCGTCGTCAATTCCGTGCTGCGGGTACTGGAGTACCTGGACCGGCACGGACACGACGCACTGATCATCGCGCCGGACACCCCGCGCGGGCTACCCGCCGCAGCGCGCAGCTACGAGCGGTTCCCGGTCCACCGGGTACCCGCGGTCATGGTCCCCAAGATCAGTTCGCTCCCGGTCGGGCTGCCGCAACCCGGCATCGTCTCGGCCATCGCCGACTTCGACGCCGACGTGGTCCATCTGGCCTCGCCGTTCCTGCTCGGGGCAGGCGGACTCGGCGCCGCGCTGCGCCTGGACCTGCCGACCGTCGCGGTGTACCAGACCGACGTCGCGGGGTTCGCCAAGAGTTACGGGCTCGGACTGGCCGGCCGCGCCGCCTGGAGCTGGACCCGACGCATCCACGAGGGCGCCACCCGCACCCTGGCCCCTTCTCGGGCAGCGGCGGAGGACCTGGCCCGGCACGGCATCCCGCGGGTGCACCGGTGGGGCCGCGGGGTCGATATCGCACGGTTCACACCGAGCGCCCGATCCGCCGCGCTGCGCGAGGCCTGGCTGTCCGGACGGGACCGGATGCTGGTCGGTTTCGTGGGGCGACTCGCGCCGGAGAAGCACGTCGAGCGGCTCGCGGTGCTGGCCGACGACCCGGACATCCAGCTGGTGATCGTCGGTGCCGGGCCGCA
The DNA here is from genome assembly GCF_052545115.1 of Nocardia glycosmidis. Lineage (NCBI taxonomy): Bacteria > Bacillati > Actinomycetota > Actinomycetes > Mycobacteriales > Nocardiaceae > Nocardia > Nocardia glycosmidis. The sequence goes on from NZ_JBQWRH010000002.1 coordinate 126,828, forward strand.
GCGCCAGCGGCTGGCGCGGATGATGCCGAACGCGGTGTTCACCGGCGAGCTCGGCGGCGAGGAGCTGGCCCAGGCCTACGCCGCCCTGGACGTGATGGTGCACGCGGGCGAGCACGAGACGTTCTGCCAGGGCGTGCAGGAGGCGCTCGCGTCCGGAGTACCGGTCATCGGCCCCGACGCGGGCGGTCCGCGCGATCTGATCGCACACTGCCGCAACGGCTACCTCCTTCCGGTGGACCGGTTCTGCGAACTGCTGCCCAGTGCTGTTGCGGCATTGCACGATCCGGCGCTGCGAGCCCGGTTCGCGGGAGCGGCCCGCAAATCGGTGCTGTCGCGTACCTGGCCGGCCATTTGCGGTCAATTGATGGGACACTACGCCGAGGTGACCGGGACGCAGATCCGCTTGCCCCATACGGCTTGAGACCGAGATCGGACGTGACCGACGTATCGTCGCGCCACGCTCGGTCCGGCCGCGGCCGGAAGCTAGGGTCGTGGCGTGGCGAAAACGCAATCCAACCGGGCTTCCTTGGACAAACAGCCGCGTGAAGTCGCGTCTATGTTCGACGGCGTCGCCCGGCGATACGACCTGACCAACACGGTGATCTCCGCGGGGCAGGATCGCTACTGGCGTTGGGCGACCCGCAGAGCGCTCGCGCCGCGACCGGGTGAACGGTTGCTCGATCTCGCGGCCGGCACCGGCGTGTCCACCCGGGAGCTGCAGAAATCCGGCGCCTGGTGCCTGGCCGCCGACTTCTCCCAGGGCATGCTCACCGCGGGCCGCTTCCGCAAGGTGCCCATGGTGGCGGCCGATGCGATGGCGCTGCCGTTCGCCGACAACTCCTTCGACGCGGTGACCATCTCGTTCGGGCTGCGCAACGTCGCGGACACCGACCTCGCGCTGCGTGAGATGCTGCGCGTGACCAAACCGGGCGGGCGACTGGTGGTTTGCGAGTTCTCCATCCCCGTCGCGCGGGTGTTCCGCACGCTGTACCTGGAGTACCTGATGAAGGCGCTGCCCAAGGTGGCGCGCATGGTGAGCAGCAATCCCGACGCATACGTCTACCTCGCCGAATCCATCTCGCAGTGGCCGAATCAGCGCAGGCTGGCGATGCGGATCGCGGCCAATGGGTGGTCGGCGGTGAAGTGGCGTAACCTCACCGGCGGCGTCGTCGCCCTGCATCGCGCGTACAAACTCGGCTGAGCCGCCCGACCGCGATCCTCACCGCCGGATCTCGGCGCGATGAGGAGGATTGTCACCTACCGATAACACTAGGTAAATTCGGCGCAATCGGCGGTCCGCATGATCGAAGGCATGTCTGACGCAGTGACCGGCCGCGGCGACGGCACCGCCCGAACGGCGTGCTCGTACTGCGGCGTCGGCTGCGGGATAACGGTGCAGACCAGCTCCGGCGCCGCGGGCAAGCCGGTAATCGCCAAGGTCAGCGGCGACAAGCTGCATCCGGCGAACGCGGGGCGGCTGTGCACCAAAGGCGCGACGCACGCGGAGTTGATGCACACCCCCGGCCGGATGGAGACCGCATACCGGCGTTCGGAGCGGGGCCAGGTCCCCGTGCCGTTCCCGGTCGACGAGGCTGTGCACGAGGCGGCCACCCGGTTGCGGGCGATCCTGGACGAGCATGGTCCGGACGCGATCGCGCTGTATGTCTCCGGGCAGATGTCGCTGGAGTCGCAGTACCTCGCGACGAAGCTCGCCAAGGGTTACCTGCGCACCGTGCACCTCGAGGCGAATTCGCGACTGTGCATGGCCAGTGCCGGGACCGGGTACAAACAGTCGCTCGGCGCGGACGGGCCGCCCGGCTCCTACGACGATTTCGAGCACGCCGATCTGTTCTTCGTGGTCGGCGCGAACATGGCCGACTGCCACCCCATCCTGTTCCTGCGCATGGCCGACCGGCTCAAAGCGGGTGCGAAGCTCATCGTGGTCGACCCGCGCCGCACCGAGACCGCCGCGCGGGCCGACCTGTTCCTCCAGATCGCGCCGGGCACTGATCTCGCGCTGCTGAACGGGCTGCTGCACCTGCTCATCGAGAACGACGATATCGACGCGGAGTTCATCGCCGAGCACACCGAGGGCTGGGACGCGATGCCGGAGTTCCTGGCCGACTATCCGCCGCGACGGGTGGCCGAGATCACCGGACTCGCCGAGGCCGACATCCGCACGGCCGCGCAGTGGATCGGCGCGGCGGGTGAGTGGATGTCGCTATGGACGATGGGACTCAACCAGTCCACGCACGGCACCTGGAACACCAATGCCCTGTGCAACCTGCACTTGGCCACCGGCGCCATCTGCCGCCCCGGCAGCGGGCCCTTTTCGCTCACCGGACAACCGAACGCGATGGGCGGACGCGAGATGGGCTATATGGGCCCCGGGCTACCCGGTCAGCGCAGCCTGCTCTCCGCCGAGGACCGCGCGTTCGTGGAAGGCCAGTGGGGTCTGGAACCGGGCACACTGCGCACCGAGGCCGGCCCGGGCACGGTGGAGATGTTCCGCGAGCTTGCCGAGGGCACGATCAAGGCGGCGTGGATCATCTGCACCAATCCCGTCGCCACCGTGTCGAACCGGAAAACGGTGATCGCGGGCCTCGAGGCGGCCGAACTGGTGATCGCCCAGGACGCCTACACCGAAACGGCGACCAACGCCTACGCCGATCTACTGCTGCCCGCCACGCTGTGGGCGGAAGCCGATGCGGTGATGGTCAATTCCGAACGCCAACTCACCTTGCTCCGGCAGTCGGTCCCGCCGACCGGCGACGCGCGGCCGGATTGGCGGCTGATCGCCGACATCGCCACCGCGATGGGGTTCCCCGGCTTCGACTTCGCCTCCAGTGCCGAGATCCTCGAAGAGATCAAGCGATTCACGAACCCGGCAACCGGCTACGACCTGCGTGGGGTGAGCTACGACGCGCTGCGCGACGGCCCGATGCAGTGGCCCTGCGCGCAGCCCGAGCGCAGGCGCAATCCGATCCGGTACCGCAATGACGGCGTCAGCCAGACGTTGTTCGTCGACGACAACGGCCATCAGCCCAGGCTCGCCTTCGCCACCCCGAGTCGCCGCGCGGTGTTCTGGCCGCGGCCGCACCTGCTGCCGCAGGAGATGCCGGACGACGACTACCCGTTCCTGCTCAACACCGGCCGCTTGCAGCATCAGTGGCACACGATGACCAAGACCGGCAAAATCGACAAGCTGACCAGGCTGAACGGCACGCCGTTCGTCGAGGTGCACCCGGCCGATGCCGAGCGCCTCGACCTGCGCAAAGATGATCAGCTCGAGATCGCCTCGCGTCGGGGGCGGGCGGTGCTGCCGGTGCAGATCAGCAACCGGGTTCGGCCCGGCGATTGCTTCGTGCCGTTCCATTGGAACGACGAGCAGGGTGAGTATCTGACCATCAACGCGGTCACCAACGACGCGGTCGACCCGGCGTCACTGCAACCGGAGTTCAAGGCGTGCGCGGTGGCCCTGCGCCGGGTCGCCGCCGTGCCGCAGCCGGAGACTTCCGCCGCGCTGCCGACGGTGGCGCCGGCGCACCCGCTGGCGACGGTGCTCGGCCTCGACAGCGGCACCGCACCCGCGCTCAGCGAGACCGAGCGGATCTACCTCAGCGGCTATCTGGCCGCACTGCAAGCGGTTCCGGTGACTGCACAGCCGGTGCTTCCGCAGTCGGCGCCGATGTCCACGCACAGCAGACTGTGGGTCGACGGTCTGCTCGCCGGCATGTATTCGCGCGACACGGCAGTGCCGGCGACCGCGCCGAGCACCAGCGCGACCGCGCGCGCGATCACTGTGCTGTGGGCTTCCCAGACCGGTACCGCGCAGGAGTTCGCCGCCGAAGCCGCCACGCGCCTGGCCGAGGGCGGTTTCGCGCCGCGGCTGCTGGATCTGGATTCCTGTGACCTGGGCGCGATCAGCGGCGACGTGTTGGTGATCAGCAGCACGTTCGGTGACGGCGGGCCGCCGGACAACGGAGCCGATTTCTGGGATCGGCTGACCGGGAGCGTCGTGCGGCTGACCGGTGTGCGGTACGCGGTGTTCGCGCTGGGCGACTCGTCCTACGACGACTTCTGCGGCTACGGCCGCAAACTCGACCAGAAACTGGCCGACCTGGGCGCGACGCGACTGCTCCCGCGCGTCGACAGCGAACCCGACTATCAAGACGCCGGCGAACGCTGGCTCGATGACGTGCTCGCCGCGCTCGGCGACGGTACGGCCGACCCGTCCGACGCTCCCGGCTCCTCCGTCGATCTTCCGGTGCGCGGCTCGAACGGCTCCAGGCACCCGGTAACCCGCCGCGGCGGGGTCGCCACGATCGACCTGCCGGCCGCCACCCCCGCCGCCAACCCCGCGCCCGGCCGCACCCGCGCCGCGCCCACCCCGTTCACCCGCAGCGCCCCGCTGCGCGCCCAACTGATGCGCAACGAGTTGCTGTCGGCCGGCGATTCGCCCAAAGAAGTCCGGCGGTTCGGGTTCGACCTGCACGGTCTCGAAGCCGGATACGAAGTGGGCGATTCGCTGGGTGTCTGGCCGGTGAACGACGCCGCGCTGGTCACCGAGTGGCTGACCGCCACCGGTATGGACGGTCGCCGCCTGGTCGAAGTCGACGAGCGAGAACTACCGCTGTCCGAGGCGCTGCGCAGGCACTACGACATCACCAAGGTCGGCCACGACCTGCTCGGCTTCCTCGCCGAACGCAACCACAGCGGCAGGCTCGCCAAGCTGCTGCGCAGGGATAATCGCCATGAGCTGGCCAACTACCTGTGGGACCGGCAAGCCGTCGACGTGCTGCGCGATTTTCCGGTGCGGGCGGATCTGGTCGAGTGGCTCGGCACGCTGAAGAAGCTGCAACCGCGGCAGTATTCGATCTCGTCGAGCCCGCTGGTCAGCCCGGATGAGGTGGAGCTGACCGTCGGCATCGTCCGCTACGGCGAACCCGCGGCCACCGGTTCGTCCGCGCGGCGTGGCGGCGTGTGCTCGACCTTCCTGGCCGACCGGGCGGGTACCGAGTTCGCCGATCCGGCGGTGCCGATCTTCTTGCAGCGTGCGCCGCATTTCCGTCCGCCCGCCGACCCGGCGGCACCGATGATCATGGTGGGACCGGGCACCGGCATCGCGCCGTTCCGCGGGTTCCTGCAGGAGCGCCGGGCCCTCGGCTGCACCGGGCGCAACTGGTTGTTTTTCGGTGACCAGCACGCGGCACACAACTTCTACTACCGCGCCGAACTGGAGGACATGTTCCGCTCCGGCTTCCTGTCCCGGCTCGACCTGGCTTTCTCCCGCGACCAGCGCGAGCGGATATACGTGCAGCACCGCATGATCGAACACGGCGCCGAGCTGTGGTCCTGGCTGCGTGACGGCGCCCACTTCTACGTCTGCGGCGACGCCAGCCGCATGGCCAAGGACGTCGACGATGCGCTGCTGCGGATCGCCCGCGTCCACGGCAAGCTCGATGAGGACGGCGCGCTGGCGTTCAAGAAGCAGCTGGTCGCCGAAAAGCGCTACATTCGGGACGTTTACTGACTGTTCATGTCCCGTTCTTCGACTAGGCGTCCTCGAGGGCTTCGCCGATCTCATGGGCGACGCGATTGTGCTGGTTCTGTACCAGCCAGTGACCGGCCGCGAGGACCAGCGCCACGGGCCAATCGATGATCTCCGCCGCGGCCAACGCGCCGAGCGCACCGTAGTACGCCAATTGCTCGGGCCGCGGGATGCGGACCCGGCCTGCCACCGGCAGGTCTACCGCGAAACCCTGCGCAGCCAGGACCCGGTCGACGGCGTTCCGATGGCTGGTGGACGAATTTTCGGCCATTTGTTGCCTCCGGGTCATGGTGTATTCGCGAATTCGACGTCTGCGGTCCGCACCCTGTCTGGTGTGATCAAAACTGTCGTAGGCGTCGGCTCGGATTCGTTGACGGGCGCGCTGACGGAGGTGCTGACCGTGCCGCTGCGCGAGCTGTACGCGGTGCTGTGGCGCCTTGGGGTCATCGAGATCGTCGGCTGATCTTCCTGTTGCCGACCGCCCGCGCCGAGCAGACGCGGAGCGATGGCCGCGACGGCGGTCGCGACGGCGGCCGTCGACAATGCCTGCAACCAGCCGACCGGGCCGAGCGGCGTGCTGCCGACCAGTTGGCTCACTCCCGGCGTGCTGATCAGCGCGCCCATTACCAACAGTGATCCGGCCGCGGTGGCGACAACCAGCGGGCTGTGTGAGTCGATGAGCGTCTGACCCAACTGCGTCGCGACCAACGCCACCAGCGCCACCGTCGACGCGCGCTGCCCTCGACCCGTCAACCTCGCCCACGCCCACGCGGCTGTCGCGGCGGAGGCGGTGGTCGCACCGCGCACCGCCACGGTGCGCCACAGCGCCGCGCGGTCGGGCCCACGGCCGGTGTATCGCCGGTCGGCACTCGGCGGGCTGACCGCGAGGGCTGCGGCCGGCAGCGCATCGGTGAGGATGTTGACCAGCAGGAATTGGCGGGTGTTCAGTGGCGCCCGGCCGGTGAGCGCGGTGCCGGCGATCGCGAAAACCACCTCGCCCGCGTTGCCGCCGAGCAGCACGGCTACGGCCGCCTGCACCCGCCGCCACAGTTGCCGGCCTTCGTCGAGCGCGTCCAGCAGCGCGCGAATCCGCCCGTCGAGCAGCATGACGTCCGCCGCGGTGCGGGCCGGGTCGCTGCCGCGGGCAGCCACGCCGATGCCGACGGTGGCGGCACGGATGGCGGCCGCGTCGTTGGAGCCGTCGCCGACCATGGCGCACACGTGCCCCAACCGCTGGATCGTCTCGACGATCTGCACCTTGTGCTCGGGTGACATCCGGGCGAACACCTGCCGGCTCTGCACCGCCTGCTCTTGTTCGCGCCGCGACAGCGCCTCCCATTCAGGTCCACTGATCACCTGATCTTCGTCGACGGGCAGGCCCACCTCGGCGGCGATCGCGGTAGCCGTCACCGGGTGGTCACCGGTGATCAGACGCACCCCGATGCCGCGCTCGGCGAGCTCCCCCAGCACCTCGGCCGCATCCGCGCGGGGGGTGTCCGCAAGGCCGAGCAGACCCGCGAACCGCAGCTCCTCACCGCACAGGTCGGCGAGGGCGTCGGCGTCGTCACGGACCGATCGGGCCTGCGCTGCCGAAAGCTGCCGTGTGGCGACGGAAATCACCCGCAACCCGTCGGCGGCCATCTTGCGCACTTGCCGCTGCACCGCCTCGTCAGCGTCCACGCACGCCGCGAGCACCACCTCCGGCGCCCCCTTGATCGACAACTGTTCGCCGTGCACGGACGCCGAGAACGGGCGACCGGACCGGAACGGCAAATGCGCCGCCGACTCGCCGCAGTCCAGCCGCTGCCCGGCCTCGGCGACCGCGCGGTCGGTCGCATGTTCGTGCGGCTCGCCGTTGGCCAGTGGTGTGGCCCGGACGGCGTGGCGGAGCACATCGTCATCGGACAATCCGCTCGCGGCGCGCACCATGGTGACCCGCAACCGGTTTTCGCTGAGCGTCCCGGTCTTGTCGAAGCACACCACGTCGACCCGGCCGAGCGCCTCGACCGACCGCGGACTGCGGACCAGCGCGCCCGTGCGGGTCAGTCGTCGCGCCGACGCCTGTTGCGCCAGCGTCGCGACCAGCGGCAGCCCCTCCGGAACAGCGGCCACGCTGACGGCCACACCGCTGCTGACAGCCTGTCGCAGGCCCGTGCGCCACAACAGCCCGAGCGCGGTGACCAATCCCCCGCCGACCAGGCTGAACGGCCACGACTGGTTCGTCAGATCTTTGAGCTGGGACTGCAAGCCCGCGGCCGAGCCGTCGGTGTGGGGGGTCGCGGCGGCCCGGCGCGCCTGAGTCTGCGCGCCGACGCCGGTGACTATCGCCACCGCCGTGCCCGCGACCACTGTCGTGGTGGCGAAGAGCATGCACGCCCGCTCCGCGACCGGCGCGGCCGGTGTGGCGTCGACCTGTTTGGTGACCGGCAGCGACTCTCCGGTCAACGACGACTCGTCGACTTCCACGTCGAGCGCGTGGATGAGCCGCGCGTCGGCGGGCACCACCTCACCAGGCCGCACCTCGATGACGTCGCCGGGGCGCAAGCGGGCGGCGTCCACCGTCGCGTAGCAATCGGCGCCGACCACCTTGCGGGCCGGTGGGTCCTGCGCCGCCAACAGTCGCCGCAGCAGCCGCTCGGCCCGGATCCGCTGGGTCGCCGCCAAGGCCGCGTTCCCGGCGAGCACTGAACCGACCAGGATCGCGTCGATGGGCGAGCCCAGCACCGCGCTGGCCGCCGATCCCACCGCCAACACCGGGATCAACGGGTCGGATAGCTCGGTGCGTATCGCGCCGGCGAAATCCTGCACCACCCGGCGCACCGGATCGACGACCGCGCGCGCCGGGCGGGCAGCAGACGCCAATCGTGACGGTTCGGGCACCGGTGCGGATTGCGGCGACTGCAGCACGCGACACACCTGGTCAACGGACATCGCGTGCCACTCGCGCACGCTCACGGCAGGCGGCGTCGGCACCCGCAGCGCTGCGCTGGCGAGCCGGTATCCCGTCCAAGCGCCGGCGGCGGCGCCGGCGGTGACCGGAGCCAAGCCACCGCCCCGCACCCCCGGAATCATCAGCAACCCACCTAAAAGGGAAGCGCCGGTGGCGATTTCGACGCCACGTTCACTGGCTCGGCGGGCCGCGGGCAGCGCGTGCACGATCCGCCACACGCTGTCCAGACCGTCGACGAGCAGGTCCGCGTGCCAGGGTGTCGGCCCGCCCACGGCAAAACCTATCGCAATGTCGGCGTCGGCCAGCGCCTGCGCCGCGGAACTCGACACCAGCGCGACCGTGCGGCCTTCCCACTGCAACCGGTGCACCGCGTGGACAAGCGCTTCGTCCAGGGACCCGTTCACCGGCTCGAGGTCGTCGAACGATGAGCGCAGCTCATCGAGCGTGTCGACATCGACGGACACCGCATCGGCACCACTACGGCGCACTTCGCCGAGCAACGCCGACGCCAGCGGATGATGCGCGTATCGCACCAGCACCGCGCTGCCACGTCCATTGCCGGACACCGACCGCGCCACCGGCTGCCATCCAGGCTGCAGTGCACCGCGATCCAATTGGTCCTGCGCCCACTGCCACACCGCCGTCCGGTTGTGCTCGGGCACGTCGCGGATGCGCGCCACCCGCAATTCGTCGCCGCACAAAGCCCGAGGGTCGAGTACCACGGCGTCGACCCGGTCGAGGCGCCGGAATACCTGCGGCCGCAAGGACAGCGCGCCGTGCCGGGCGGCCAGGCCACGGGCAAATGTCGTGGCGAACGACTCCCGGCTGGTCCGGGCCGCTTTGGGCGCGGCGACCGTGACGGCGGTGGCGGCGGCGTCGAGGTCGGCGGTGAGCATGCCGATCGCCGGTGCGGCGACCGCCTGCGCCAGTCCGCTGCGGTCCCCGTTCCGCTCGACCGGCCCCGGCGGCAGCGGCCTCGGTCGGTGTGCGGGCCGGACACCGTCGACACACGTCGCGTGCTGCGCGAGCGCCGGCTCGCGGCGTTCCCAGATGGTGGCCGCCGCGCGGGTCTCGGCGGCCTTCGCGAGGTGGATGAACAGGTCGACGCCCAGTGATGCCGGTAATTGGGTGACGGTGTACGCCGAGGCCGCGGCAAGCGCGATCGCGGTATCAGCGGCATTCGTGCCGAGGCGCTGTTCGACCGCGCGACGCAGCCGCGGCTGGTAATCGACGAGCGCGACAACGGCATTGAGACCCGCCGGCAGCCGCCGTAAACCCACCACCCGACCGGCCAACGCGATACCGATGCCGACAGCGTCCACCGCCGCCGAGGCCATGGTGCCGGCCAGCACGATACCGTCGGCAGGCAGGTCGACGGGCCGGCGACCGGAATCGGGATGCCGATTCTCGGCTGCGGTGACCACCTCGCACAGTTCGTCGACAGTTGTCGTTTCCCGCACCTCGACGATGACACGCGACAGCGGGTGGTTGAGGGTCGCCGAGATGACACCACGATGCGCACGCAGCGCGGCGAGTACCGCGGAGCCCACATCGTCGTCCGGCTCGCGCTCGGCGAGGCCGCGCACTTCGATCCAGCAGCGGTTCCCGCCGCGCCAACGGCGCCGGGCCGGCTTGCCGCCGAGCAGTTCCGTCGCGGCCTCGGTGAGCGCCTCGACCACGCGGCCGGTAGCCATGGTGCGCACCGGCAGACTCGCGAGATCCATGCCCGCGGCGGCGACAGCCGCAGCGGACCGCACGCCCATATCGAGGCCGCGCAGCGGCAGTGACACGGAGGTCCGTACCAGTCGGGTCAGGTCCACCGTCCGCGACTAACTCTTGCTCGGCGACCGCGGCGCGCTCTTACGAGCGGGGGTCACGCCTTCATCGCCTCCGCCGGCCGTTCGGTCGTCTTCCGCGGGCTGTTCGGCGACTTCAGCGTGCCCCGCGGGCGCCGCCTGTTTACCCGACCGATGGCTGAGCTCCCGGACCACCAGGGCTGTGCCACCGACGCCCAGCAGCACCGGCCACTCCACCAAACCCGCGGCGCCGATCGCCGCCAACGTCAGCGCCGCAGCCGGCGCCGAGTGGCTGCCTTTGCTCAGTCCGCTCTTCACACCGGTCGCGACACCCTGCATGCCGCCGAGCACACCGTTGACGGCGGCGCCGCCGACGGCGCCGGCCGTGGCCGTCGTGACATCAGCCGTCCAGGTGACAACTCCTACCGCGCCTTCGGAAATTTTCATATTCACTCCGTCGCGTTAACCGTTCGGACACCAGGGAGCAAACCGGAGTTTACTCCGGAGACCGAGTCATGTCGTTTGCGGCGCCGAAGCAGGACCCACCAACTCCGCGCACTTCTACTGCGGCACCGCCCATGGCCATACGACGCAATACCCAGACGTTCGCTGCATAATCAGGTCCCGAATTGCCGCCGGATGGAGCAGTTCGCGGTCCGTCGTTCGACGACGCTCAACCGGGTCGGCAGATTCCTGGCAACCGTCCAGGCAACGCGCAGCACGCTCTTCGAGAACCTGGCACCCGCTCCGGAATTGATCGAATTCCGGACTCGATCCGGGATCGTCAGCGACCGTTCGTCCAACCGGCCAGCAGGTATTCGCGGAGTTTGGCGCGGTCGGGCTTGCCCGGGCCACGCAGCGGGATCTCCTCGAGCACGGCCAGCTCGCGCGGGGCGGCGATGGCGTCGAGTTCGTCGAGCACGTACTCGCGCAGTTCGGCCAGGGTCGGGGTCGCACCCGCGGTGGGCACCACGGCGACGGCGACGCGCTGTCCGAGTCGTTCGTCCGGCACCCCGAGTACCACCACCTCGCGGATCGCGGGATGCGAGCTGAGCACCGCCTCGACCACCTGCGGCAGGACGAGCAGGCCGCCGGTCGAGATCGCATCGTCGAGCCGCCCGGTGATGGTGAGCAGGCCGTCGTCGAACGTGCCCGCGTCCTCCGTGCGGAACCAGCCCGGTTCGGCGAAGGCGGGATGGTCGGGCTGATTGCGGTAGCCGCGGGCGATCATCGCGCCGCCGATCAGCACACGGCCGTTCTCGATACGCACCTTCGTGCCGTCCAACGGCACGCCGTCGTACACGCAACCACCACAGGTTTCGCTCATGCCATAGGTGCGCACCACCCGGATACCCGCGGCTCGTGCGCGCTCGTACACCGGAAGCGGGGTGGCCGCGCCGCCGACGAGTACGCCGTCGAGCTCGGCCAGCGCCGCGGCGGCGACCGGCGCGTCGAGCGCCTTGATCAGCTGGGTGGGGACCAAGGACGTGTACCTGCGTTCGCCACGCATGCCCGCGATGGCGCCCGCGAGCGCCTCGGGGAGAAATCCGCCGGACACATCCAGCACCGTGGGCTCGGTGCCGGCCAGGATGCTGCGCAGCAGCACTTGGATGCCCGCGATGTGATGGGCGGGCAGGGCCAGCAACCAGTTGCCCGGCCCGCCGAGCCGATCGTGGGTCGCGGTGCCGCTGGCGCGCAGGGCCGCCGCGCTGAGCATCGCGCCTTTCGGCATCCCGGTGGTGCCGGAAGTGGTCACCACCAAGGCGACCTCATCATCGATCGGTTCGCCGGGCGAGAGCGCGTCGCTCAGGCGCCTCGTCTCACGCCGGTCGCTGGTCGGGATCGGCAACCACGCGGCTGCGTTCCCTTCCAGCGCGTGCCGCAGGTGCGGCATGACTTCGCCGAGAGCAGATCCGGTCGGCATCGGCAGGGTTCGCAGTGGCTTACTCATGCCCCGCCTCGCCGCACGCCTGGATCGGTCCTGCCCAGAGCCGCTGTGCCCATGGATAGCTCGCTGCGCACCCTCACGGCAGCGATCGTGTCATGCCCGCGTCGCCGCACGCGGGACGGGTCGAATTGCTGGAGTGGCGCGGAAGCGGAGCGGAAACCCGAACGGATCGGGGCGCGCGTACGACTGGCATCTGAACTGCGATTCACTCGTCGGAAAGGCCGCGCCTACGGCTGGCCCGGACACGGCTGGCCCGGACATCGGCGGTCGGGTGCCATCTGAGCGTTATCGTCCTCGCCGGTTGTCCCGTTGGCAACTCGGCACCGCCTGCCGAACCGCCGGATCGAACCGACCTCACGTTGGTGACCAGCGGGAATCACGCCTGATCGGATGCGTGGGCGGGACCTCGACGAAGACGATCGGCACACCGTCGGGATCGCGCAGCCACATCTCGACCAGCCCCCACGGTTCCTCGACGGGGCCGCGGTCGATCGCGATGCCCTTGAGTGCGAGCTCCGCGGCGGCATCGGACAGATCCCGGACCTGAAGCCAGATGGCGCCCCGGAACGACGAGCTGTCCGAGCCGCCATGCGCCGCCAGCTCGATCAGTGACTGCCCAGCGAAGAAGACCGTTCCACCCGGGTACTCCCGCGCGATGGCCAGCCCCAGTCCGTCGCGGTAGAACGCGAGCGTGGCCGCGTAGTCGGCGGGACGCAGGATGATCCGGCTGCTGAGGATGTCCATATCAGAAGTGCCAGGGATAGGGGGTCCAGTCCGGATCGCGCTTCTCCAGGAACGCGTCGCGGCCTTCGACGGCTTCGTCGGTCATGTACGCCATCCTGGTCGCCTCGCCCGCGAACAGTTGCTGGCCGACCAACCCGTCATCGAGCAAATTGAACGCGTACTTCAGCATGCGTTGCGCCTGCGGGGATTTGCCGTTGATGTCGGCCGCCCACTCCAGCGCCACGTCTTCCAGCTCGGCATGGTCGACGACCTTGTTCACCGCCCCCATCTGGTGCATCTCCTCGGCGGTGTAGGGGCGGCCGAGGAAGAAGATCTCGCGGGCGAACTTCTGCCCGACCAGCTTGGCCAGGTACGCGCTGCCGTAGCCGCCGTCGAAGCTGCCCACGTCGGCGTCGGTCTGCTTGAAGCGGGCGTGCTCGCGACTGGCCAGGGTGAGATCGCAGACCACGTGCAGGCTGTGGCCGCCGCCCGCCGCCCACCCGTTCACCAGCGCGATCACCACCTTCGGCATGAAACGGATCAACCGCTGCACCTCGAGAATGTGCAGCCGGCCCGCCCGGGCCCGGTCGACCGTGTCCGCGGTATCGCCGCTGGCGTACTGGTAGCCGCTGCGGCCGCGGATGCGCTGGTCACCGCCCGAGCAGAAGGCCCAGCCGCCGTCCTTCGGGCTCGGGCCGTTCCCGGTGATCAACACCGCGCCGACATCCGGCGTCATCCTGGCGTGGTCGAGTGCGCGATAGAGCTCGTCGACCGTATGCGGCCGGAACGCATTGCGCACCTCCGGCCGGTCGAACGCAACCCGCACCGTGCCCTGCTCGAGATGCCGGTGATAGGTGATGTCGGTCAGGTTCTCGAATCCCGGAACGGGCCGCCACAGCTTCGGATTGAACGTCACGCCTGTGATTATTGCTGTGTTGGATTTGCCGCGCCCGCGGCGCTGCGGGTTCGCGGCTGTGTCGGTTTTTCCAGCGCCTGCGGCGCTGGGTGTTCATCGCCGCCGAATTACTCGATGAGCAGGGCAATCTGCCGCCCGACCGCGAAGCGCCGGTGGTGCAGTTGCCGCCCCGGCAGCCGTAGCCGGGTGAACGCTGGCTCGGGTGCGTATAGTTGCCCTCGCTCGTTCATCAACACTGATCCGGAGGAACCTGAAAGTGGTTGCAGCACTGTCTGAATCCCTGCTCGACGACGCGAAGCGCCCGGCTTTCCTTGCCGATGCCGTCGAGGTTCTCGACGCCGAGGTCTCGGACAAGGGTGGTGCGTCCGGCCTGGCTGTGAAGGGTGGTTACGCGGCGGTCAAGAAGATCAGCCCGTCCATCGTGTCCGATGCGCTGGAGTCGTTGGCGCCCAAGCTCGTCGCACAGTTGGAGCCGTTCTGGCAGGAGTACGCCGCGTCGGGCTCCGGCACGTTCGCCGATCTGCTCGTCGCCAAGTCCGACGAGGTCGCCGAGGCATTGCTCTCGGTTACCGACGCACGGGCCGACGCCTCCACCCGGCCGGCGCTGAAGAAGGTCTACTCCTCGATGCGCTCGTCGGCGAAGAAGAACGTCATCGAGGCGCTGCCGCGGGTCGGCAACCTGGTCCAGAAGCACGCCAACTGACGTGCGAGGTCGCACATCGGGGCGCGTCGGCTGCCCGGCCCTCGATGTGCGACATACGCGCGACTCGAACTCGGCCACACCGCGAAACGTGGCCTAACAGACACTGAGACATCCCCCTCCCGGCGGCGGCGCAGGCGCAACGGTCTGCCAGTCTGGAGGCGTGAACCCGTCTACAGCACAAGCGGCGGTCGTCGTCGACGAGCTCGTGCGCGGGGGCGTACAGGATGTCGTCCTGTGCCCCGGCTCCCGGAACGCTCCGCTGGCCTTCGCTCTGCAAGCCGCCGACGCGGCCGGGCGGCTACGGCTGCACATGCGGATCGACGAACGAACGGCGGGCTTCCTCGCCGTCGGACTCGCGCTCGCGAGCAGGCTCCCGGTGCCGGTCGTGATGACCTCGGGCACCGCGGTGGCCAACCTCGGCCCCGCCGTGCTGGAGGCCAACTACGCCAGGGTCCCGCTGGTGGTGCTCAGCGCCAACCGGCCCTACGAACTGCTCGGTTCCGGCGCCAACCAGACCGTCGAGCAATCCGGCCTGTTCGGCAGCCAGGTCCGGGCCGCCATTTCGCTCGGCCTGGCGGAGCAGGAGGCGGGCGACGCCGACCATCCGCCCTACGGCCAGCAGAACAGTCAGTGGCGCTCGGCGGTCTGCCGAGTGCTCGCGGCGGCGCGCGGCACCCGCTCCGGCAATGCGGGACCGGTGCACTTCGACGTCCCGCTGCGCGAGCCCCTCGTCCCCGACCGGGCGCCGAACGAGGCGGCTCCCGCGGGTCGCGCGGGCGAGTGCGCCTGGACCGAGACCCAGTACGCGACGCTGGACGTGCCGCTCGATCTCGATCTTTCGCCCGACACCGTGGTGATCTCCGGACACGGCGCCGGGCTGCGGCCGGAATTGGCTGCGGTGCCCACCGTCGCCGAACCCACCGCGCCCATGCACGGCCCCGCGCTGCATCCGCTGGCGCTGCCACTGCTGCGGCCCAAGCAGGCGATCATCACCGGACGACCCACGCTGCACCGTCAGGTGTCGAAGGTGCTCGCCGACCCGGATGTCCGCGTGTACGCGCTCACTACGGGTCCACGCTGGCCCGACGTGTCCGGCAACGTGATCGGCACCGGCACTCGCGCGGTGGGCGTCGGCGCGCCGAGCGCCGCGTGGCTGAATCAGTGCCACGAACTGAACGCGAAGGCCGGCCACGCGGTCCGCACCGAACTCGCACGACACCCCAAGCCGACCGGACTGCACGTCGCCGCGGTCGTGATGGACGCGCTACGTGACGGCGACCAACTGCTGCTCGGCGCGTCGAACCCGGTACGCGACGCGGCACTGGTCGCCCACCCCCGCCCACGGATCAAGGTGCTGTCGAATCGAGGCGTTGCCGGTATCGACGGCACGGTGTCGACAGCGGTCGGCGCCGCGCTGCACCACCCGGGCCGCACCATCGCGCTGATCGGCGACCTGACATTCCTGCACGACGCTTCCGGCCTGCTCATCGGCCCCGGGGAACCGCGGCCCGCCGATTTGACCATCGTGGTGGCCAACGACGACGGCGGCGGCATCTTCGAGTTGCTCGAGCAGGGCGATCCGCACTACGCGGGCGTGTTCGAGCGGGTTTTCGGCACCCCACACGGCATGGATTTGGCCGCGCTGTGCGCCGCGTACCGCATCCCGCACCGACAGGTCGATCCAGCGCAGCTGGCCGTCGAGCTGACCGGGCACGCGCACGGCATGCGGGTCCTGGAGGTCGCCACCGAGCGGTCGAGCCTGCGGGAACTGCACGCGTCGGTGCGGGCGAAGATCCAGCCTTGACCGGCGGCGACATCCGAACGGGTCAGTAGCCTTCGTCCTCGAGCTCGTCGTCCAGCGGAACCGAGATGGACTGCTCGACCACGTCCGCCGGATTGGCGTTCCAGATGTCGCGCTCGATGACCACCCGCTCGACGCCTTCTTCCGACTCCGATACGTCATCGGGTAACACCGGCTCCTGGGGATACGCCGGGATGGACTGCTCCGCGAGATCGGCCTCGGGAACCGCGTCAGCAAGGGGATCTGTCATCGTGCGCTCCTCTCCACGTGGGCCCCACGATCGGCATACCCCACATGGCACACCGCAATCAAGGCGTACGAACACTGGACAAAGCCGGCGCCACCACCCCCTATCCCTACTACCGGCCTGCCGGATTTCACCCGCCTGAATCCGCCCGCGGGGTGAGCGGACGCGCGGTCATCGCCTGATCGGCGAGACCGTGCTCGCCGGTCGCGATGACGCGAGCCATCGACGACAGAGCCGTGCAAGGGTGGTGCAAGCGGAGCCCGGCACTGTCATCGGCATGACTTCTTTCGCACCACATTCAGCGCTCGCCGTAGAGGCGAACAGCCTGGTCAAGGTGTTCGGGGAACAGCGCGCCGTCGACGGTGTGAGCCTGGCGGTGCCGCGGGGCTCGGTGTACGGCGTGCTCGGACCGAACGGCGCGGGCAAGACCACGACCATTCGCATGCTGGCGACGCTCTTGCGGCCGGATGGCGGCAGCGCCCGGATCTTCGGCCACGACGTGGTCGCCGAGCCAACGGCGGTCCGCTCGCTGCTCGGCGTCACCGGACAGTACGCCTCGGTCGACGAGGACTTGACCGCCACCGAGAACCTGATCGTCTTCTCCCGACTGCTCGGCCTGAGCCGGATCGACGCCCAGCGCAGGACAGCCGAACTGCTGGAGGAATTCGACCTCGTCGAGGCGGCGACCAAACCGCTGCGCAACTTCTCCGGCGGCATGCGGCGCAGACTCGATCTGGCGGCCAGCCTGATCGCGACGCCGCCGCTGCTGTTCCTGGACGAACCGACCACCGGCCTCGACCCGCGGACCCGCGCCCAGATGTGGGAGACCATCCGCCGCCTCGTGCGCGAGGGCGCCACGGTGCTGCTCACCACGCAGTATCTGGACGAGGCCGATCAGCTGGCCGACCGGATCGCGGTGATCGACCGCGGCAAGGTGATCGCCGACGGCACGGCCGACGAACTCAAAGCGTCGGTGGGCGGCTCCTCCCTGCACTTGACCCTGGTCGATCGCGGCCAGTTGGACGAGGCGCGCCGCATCATCGGCGATTTCCTCGGCATCGAAATTCAAATCACCCCGGAGGTGGGACGGCTCACCGCACCACTGCCCGACGCCGGTGTCGCCGCCGATCTGTTGATCCGCCTGCGCGAGTGGGAGATCAACGTCGACGAGTTCACCGTGAACAAGCCGAGCCTGGACGAAGTCTTCCTCAGCATCACCGGCCACCCGGCCGACGACACCACCGACGAGTCCGACAGGAGCGCGGCATGAGCGGTCAGGCCCGGAGGAGGCAGCACAGCGTAACCACGCAGGGCCCCGCTCATGCCGACACAGGACACAGCATGAGCGGTCAGGCCAGCAGGCGGCAGCACAGCGTAACCACGCAGAGCCCCGCTCATGCCGACACAGGACACAGCATGAGCGGTCAGGCCCGCAGGCGGCAGCACAGCGTAACCACGCAGGGCCCCGCTCACGCCGACAAAGGACACAGCATGAGCGGTCAGGCCCGCAGGCGGCAGCTTGCGTGACCACGGAGGGCCCACACATGCCGACAGAGGACCGCTGAACGGACCGATAGAAGGACACAGCATGACCACCATCACCCCGACCGAAACCGCGGCGCACCATGCCGCGCCGACCCCGCTTCCCGAAGTGAGCAACCGGATTCCGATCGCGCAGGCGGTGGCGAACTCGTTCACCATGGCCTACCGCGGCCTGCTGAAGATCAAGCACAAGCCCGAGCAGCTGTTCGACGTCACCATTCAGCCGATCCTGTTCACCGCCTTGTTCGCCTACATCTTCGGCGGCGCCATCGGCGGCAGTGTGCGGGACTACCTGCCGATCCTGATTCCCGGCATCCTGGTGCAGACCGTGGTGCTCACGTCGGTCGTCACCGGCACCCAGTTGCGCGAGGACATGGACAAGGGCGTCTTCGATCGGTTCAAATCCCTTCCGATCGCCCGTATCTCGCCCCTGGCCGGGGCATTGATCGCGGACATGGTGCGCTACATCATCGCGACCGTGCTGACCATCATCGTCGGACTTTGCATCGGCTATCGGCCCGAAGGCGGCGTGTTCGGTGTCGCCGCGGCGAGTCTGGTCATCGTGGTCTGCTCGTTTGCGATCAGCTGGATCTGGGCGCTGGTCGGGGTCACCGGTAAGAGCGCGGCGGGGGTGCAAGGCATCTCGATGATGATCATGTTTCCGCTGACGTTCATGTCCGGCGCATTCGCGCTGGTGCGCACCATGCCGGGCTGGATGCAGGGGCTCAACCACGCGAATCCCGTGTACTACATGGTGAACGCCTGCCGCGAGTTGATGAACGGCGGCGCGTACGGCGGCGACCTGGCTTGGTCGCTGATCGGCTCGCTGGTCGTGATCGCGATCTTCGCCCCCCTCACCGTCAAGGCGTACATGCGCCGGGCCTGAAGCGCGCGAAGATCTGCACGCCGGGTGACGACCAGTTGCCCGGCGTGCCGTCACGTGTGCAAGCTCTCGGAGTTTGCCACTGCGCCGCGCCGATATATGGCCGCCCAACCATCGCGGGAACGCGCAGAGTGCACCGCCATTCCGTCGCAGTGCACCGAGCAGGGCCCCGATTTCCCGAGACCGACGAAAGGCACCGAGGCGATCGGCATGACACTCGGCCCGATCGTGCGGGGGAAGCGACGTCGACACCGACCTGTCGCCGAAAGCGCCGAGTCGGCCGTCGCGTGGTCTGGCCTGCTCGCTGCGGGTGGGGCCGTCACCATCGATCCCGCCGCCGCGAACACCGTGCGGATCAGCGAGCGTCGTTCAGTTCCTGGATCATCCGCATGATCCGGTCGGCCGAGTCCCTGCGGCGCAGGTGGCCGACCCGGTCGCGTTCCGCCCCGACTCGCTCGGCGCCGAGTATCGTGGCTGCGGCGGCCAGGTGCCGATCCCAGCGCATCGTGGGAAAGTCCTGGCGGCAGAACACATTCGGAGCCAGAACGAGCAGCTCGAGACCACGCGAAACGTGCTGGCCGACAGCCATGAGGTACGAGCCGATCGCACAGGCGACGGCGCCGATCTGCGGCAAGTCCTGGTACTGCGTCATCAGCGGCACCGTGAGCTCGGCCAGTTCCGCGGCCAGGGTCGCGGCGGTATCGGCCGCACCGTAGAGCACCTTCGCGTCGAGCGCCGCCGCGGCGAGCATCAGCGCACCCGGCCCCGGTCCGAGCGCGTGGCCCGGCCAGCCGAGCAGTTCCAGTGCGCGGTGATAGCGAACAAAACCCTCCGCGGTATCGCCCGCCGCGAACGCCACTTCCGCCGAACTCTGCATGACAGTGGACAGCAACCGATTCCGCCCGCCGGTCGAGGTGTCCAGATCCATTGTGCCGAACGCCAGCTCGAGTTCCCGCTCGGCCTGCGTCAGCTCGCCGATGCCCACCAGCGAAGCAACCAGCATGCTGCGGGTCTCCACGGTGTCCTCGTAAGCGCCGAGCCGCTGCAGCAGCTCCAACGAACGGCGGTAGTAGGTCACCGATTCGGCGTACTGGGCGATCTGGCCGCATACCTGGCCGAGGTGGCGGCACACCATGGCCACGCTCCAGACGTTGTCGTGCCCGAAGATCTCCAGCGCCCTGATCGCATCGACGGTCGAGCCACGCACATCGCCGAGGTTCTCCCGGACGTTGGCGCGCAGCAGCAGCGCCGTAGCCCTGGTCTCCGGATCGGTCGAGCGCAGAGCTTCGGCGATCAGTCTGCCGAGTCCGCGTCCGTCGAACCTGGTGAGCACGACCCGGCCGATGAAGCGGTTGTTCTCGGTGAGATCGGCGGCGCGGTGGCGCAGCAGTCGGCGCGCCCGCAGGCGCAGCCGGGCGAGCTCGCGGGCGCTGCCGCCGCTGTAAGCGAGGTGCAGGAACATCATCTCGTAGGTGACGAGCACGAGGTCGGGGCTCGGGGCGTCCGGACCGAAGGCGATCGGGTCCAGCTCGACGACGCGCTGTGCCCACGCGACGACCTCCATGTGCGAACCGCGGATCACCCACAGTGTCCCGACCACCGGGAAGACCGTGTACGCCGTCGAGGTGTCTCGTCGTTCCAGCGCGCAGCGCAGCGCCGCGAGCAGATTGTCCAGCTCCGCCGCCACCGACAGCGCGAGCCGGAACTGATCGCCGGTCAGATGTCGGCGCGCCACGTCGTCGGCATAGTTCTTGGCCCACCGCATCATTCGGGTGTCGACCGTTTCCGCCTCGCCCGCGATCCCGGTCAATCGCTCTTCGCCGAATTCGCGCACCGTCTCCAGCATCCGGTAGCGGATACCGAGTACCTCGTCATCCAGCACGGTGAGCAGCGACTGATCGACCAGTCCGTCGACGGCCGCGGCGACGTCCACCAGATCGGCGCCGCCCGCCACCGCTTCGGCGGCCGACAGCGTGAATCCAGCCGGGAACCGGCATAATCGGCGCAGCGCCACCTGCTGTGCGGTGTCGAGCAGGTTCCAGCTCCAGTCGATCACCGCGTGCAGGGTGCGGTGCCGCTCGGGCGAGCTGCGGTCACCGTGGCGCAACAGCGCGAAACGGTCGGCCAGCCGTTCGTTGATCTCCTCGACGCTCATCACCCGCACCCGGGCGGCGGCCAGCTCGATGGCCAGCGGCAGCCCGTCGAGGGTCTGGCAGAGCTGCGCGACGACGTCCGGGGCGAGCCGCACGGTCGGCCGTACCGCCCTGGCGCGCGCGGCGAACAGCTCCGTCGCCGGCGAGCCCGCCGGGTCGATGGTCAAGGGCGGCAACGGATACACGGTCTCCGCGGTGATCGACAGCGGCGACCGGCTCGTGGTGAGCACGGTGAGCCGGTTCGCGATGCCGATCAGGTCGGCGACCACCACGGCGACGGCGTCGATCAGGTGCTCGCAGTTGTCCAGGATGAGCAGCATGGAGCGTGCCGACACAGCATCGTGCAACCGTCGGCGAGCGTCGATAGCCTGTCCGGAGCGCAGTGCGGCTGGGTCGAAGGTGACATCGCTGAGCCCGAGCGTCGCGGCGATCGCCGCCTCGATCTCGACTCTGGCGTCGGCGGCCTCGGCGCGCACCGAGGCGAGCTCGACCAGCACCACCGGACGCGAGCCTGCCGCGCGGGTGCCGATTTCGTTGGCGACCCTGGTCTTTCCCACACCGCCCGGGCCGAGCACAGTCACCACGCGCGAATCGCACAGCAGGTCGGCGAGCACGGCGAGCTCGGCCGCACGGCCGAACAGCGCGTTGGGCGCGGCGCGCAGGCCGATGGCGGCGGGCGGCGGTTCCGCGACGAGCTCGGCCGCGTGTGACGGTCCTCGCGATGGGTCCGCCGCGCTACCGGCCACAGCCGTCGAGGCGGGCGCGAAACCGCTCCGGAAGCCGCCGGCCTCCGCGGACACACCAGTAGAGCCCCGCTGCGCCGCCGCGCGGCCCACCCCCTCCCCCCGCAGGATCGCCGTGTGCAACGCGGCAAGCGCCGGTCCCGGGTCGGCGCCGAGCTGCTCGACCAGCCGGGAACGGAAGGCCGCGAAAGATTCCAACGCCTCATTGGCCCGCCCCGCCGCGGCCAGCAGACGCATCAAGGTCTGCTGCGCGTCCTCGTCCAGTGCATCGGCGGCGACGCGGCGGCGGGCCAGACGCAGAGCGCCGTCGATATCGCCGCCGCCCTCCCGCGCGGTCAGCTCGAGGTCGTCGAGTTCGGCGAGCAGATGCCCGGCCGTGGCGCGCAGGTCATCGGCGATATCACCGGGGGGCAGGTCGGCGCCGGGTTCGCCACGCCACAGCGCCCGCGCCTGCCCGATCGCCGCGAGGCACGCGGCTGGATCGCCCGCGGTGTAGTAGCGGCGAGCCGCTCGCAACCTTTCGCCGGCCGAGGTCACATCGACTTGCCCGCCACCGAACGTCAGCCGGTAGCCCGCGGGGCCGATCTCCAGCGCGCCTTCCGGCAGCGCGGCACGCAGCCGAGAGACCTGGGTGTGCAGCGCGTTCATCGGCGACCGCGGCGGCTGTTCGCCCCAGACGTCATCGATCAGGGCCTGCGCGCTGCGGCTGCGGCCCGGCCGCAGCGCCAGCGCCGCGAGCAGGAGCCGGGAACGCGCACCGGGCAGCGGCGTCAGCGCACCGTCACGGCGCAGCGACACCTCGCCCAGCAGGGCCACCACGACCGATTCGCCTGCGGGCGTTGTCACTGCTCGACGGTGGCCGTGCGGGCCGTTGTGCTCCGGAAACATCCCGCGGTCATCGTAGGCGAGCGGCCCGGCCGAGCCGACACGATTCTGTTGCCGCCGCTGCGAGTCATCGCCTCGCATAGGCTGATCTCATGGCTGAGTTCGAGGTGGTCCGGTCGGCTGTGATCACGGCCGAGCCCGCGCGAGTGCACGCGCTGATCAACGATTTTCACGAGTGGGTCCAGTGGTCGCCCTGGGAGGACCTCGACCCGCAGTTGCAGCGCAGTTATTCCGGCGCGGACTCCGGCGTGGGCGCCCGCTACGCTTGGAGCGGCAACCGCAAGGCGGGCGCGGGCGGCATGGAGATCACCGCCAGCAGCGAGCGGCAGATCGGGGTGCGCCTCGAATTCCGGAAACCGATGAAGGCCACCAATCAGGTGACCTTCACGCTGGACCCGGTCGAGACCGGCACCGAGGTGATCTGGCGGATGACCGGACAACAGACCGGCCTGATGGGCCTCATCGGCAAACTCATCCCGATGGACAAATTCGTCGGCCGGGACTTCGAGAAGGGACTCGCCCGCTTGCAGCAGGCAGCGACGGCCTGATCCCCGCACGCAGGCTGAGGACGGACTACGTCCGACTGCGCGCATTATGCTGCGGATATGGCTACTGCAGCGCAATGGATCGAGGGCGCGCGACCGCGTACCCTGCCGAATGCGATCGCTCCCGTGCTCGCCGGGACCGGCGCCGCCGCGTCCATCGACGGCGCGGTGTGGTGGAAGGCTGTTCTCGCGCTGCTGGTTTCGCTGGCGCTGATCATCGGCGTCAACTACGCCAACGACTACTCCGACGGCATCCGTGGCACCGACGACGACCGGGTCGGTCCCGTGCGCTTGGTCGGGCAGCGACTGGCTTCCCCCGCCGCCGTGAAGAACGCCGCCATCGCCAGCCTCGCCATCGGCGCGGTCTTCGGCCTGATTCTCGTCGTCACCAGCGCGTGGTGGCTACTGCTGATCGGCGCGGTCTGCCTGGCCGGGGCCTGGTACTACACCGGGGGCAGCAAGCCCTACGGGTACAGCGGATTCGGCGAGCTGGCGGTGTTCGTCTTCTTCGGCCTGATCGGCGTGCTCGGCACCCAGTTCGTGCAGGCGAACCGAATCGACTGGGTGGGTGCGCTGCTCGCGATCTCGGTGGGCGCGTTTTCCAGCGCCGTGCTCGTCGCGAACAACCTGCGCGACATCCCCACCGACACCGACTCCGGGAAGGTCACCCTCGCGGTGAAACTCGGCGCCACCCGTACCCGCACCCTGCATCTCGTGCTGCTCACGGTGCCGTTCATCGTGACGTTGATCCTGGTCGTTCGTACGCCGTTGGCGCTGGCCGGGCTGATCGCCATTCCGCTGGCGGTGCGCGCCAACGCGCCGGTGCGCGCCGGCAAAAGCGGGCCGGAACTGATCCCCGCGCTGCGCGATTCCGGCTTAGCGCTGCTGGCCTGGTCGGCGGTGATCGCACTGGCGGTGGGTCTCGGTTAGTGGAGCGTGGTTGCTCCCGACAGCAACCGCCGCGGCCGCACTCTCACTTCGACCGAAGCGATCGAGCATTCGCCGTTCGCGGTCCGGCTCCGGTCCGAGTGTCCGGGTCGGCGACGAAGTCGCCGGCCGGGGCTCGCCGGGACACGAGCCGGACCGCGAAGCCGCGAAAACACAGCGTCGCAGGCGATCAGTCCTCGTCGGGAACCAGGATGCCGAGCACCCAGTTCACCAGCGAGACGATGATGCCACCGAACACGGCCGCCCAGAAACCCTCCACGCGCAGGCCGTAGTCGGTGAAGGCGTCGGTGATCTCGGCGGTCAGCCAGAGCATGAGCGCGTTGATCAGCAGCAGGAACAGGCCGAGGGTGACGATCACCAGCGGCAGCGACAGCAGCTTGACGATCGGTTTGACCAGTGCGTTGACTGCCGTGAACACCGCGGCCACCGCGAGCACGACGGCGATCTTGGCGCCGGTGCCCCCTTCCGGGGCGAGGATGTCGATTTTGTCGACCCAGACGGCGGCCAGCCAGATGGCGACCGCGTTGATGACCAACCGAATCACAAGCTGCATGGGCCAATGCTAGGCCCGAGGTGGGGACACGCGCCGCCGGAAGCACGAACTCCGACAGCGCATCTCCGCTCGGCTGTGTTGCTCGTTCGCTCGCTCAGGCCGCACGATCGAGCAGGGCGTGCACCTTGGGACGCAACTCGTGGATCGCCGCGAGGCCGCCGAACAGGCGCTCGGTGGTCTCGTTCGGCGCCCGAAGGATGCCGAGCACGATATGCCCGGATTCGATGGTCTTGTCCTTACGCGCCAGCGCCTCACGCAGGGAGAGTTCGAGCACCTTCTTCGCCTGCCGGGTGAACGGAATATGCCCGTACCCGCCGCGCGGCCAGGCGCGCGGCCCCCGCTGGTCCGGCGCCGCGCGGTCCAGCGCGTCCTCGCCGAAGTGCGCCTCCAGCGATTCCCGGACGGCATCCAGATCGATGCCGATCGATCGCAAGGCCTCGGCGTCCTCTGGACCGAGCGGTTCGTCCTTGTCCGGCTCGGCCAGTGCGCGGCGGACGCCCTCGCGAGTGAGTCCCGCGTGCGCGAGCAGCGCCGTCAACTCCTGCTCGGTGTGCGCGAGCAGGCCGAGCAGCACATGCTCCACCTCGATATTCGACGCGCCGAGTTCGCGGGCGTCCTCCTGGGCGGCGACGATCGCCGTGCGCGCCGACCTGCTGAACCGTTCGAACATCAGCGGCCCCTGCCTTTCCGGTTGTACTTCTGGTGGACTGCCTGCTTGCTGACCTCGAGCGCTTCCGCGATCGCCTGCCACGACCAGCCCTGGGCACGGGCATTGGCCACCTGGATCGCTTCGAGACGTTCGAGCAGCCTGCGCAGCGCGAGCACCGCGCGCAGCCCGACCCTCGGGTCGGGGCTGCCCGCGGCGGCCGCCAATGTGGTTGCTTCCGTCATGTGTCAATTTTGATTGACATCGTCGAGTGATGTCAACAAAAATTGACAACGGAGAACGCCGAGGAGCCCGACTCTGCTATCGGCGAACTGTGGCTACCGGCCGCTTCGGCAATCCCGCGGCCGCGAGAACTCGCGACGGCTTCGAACCGCTCAACCGCCCCAGATACCGGTTGCCAGGAACTTGTCCAAGATCATGGTCGGCTCGGCGAGGCTCAAACCCTGCGACGCGACCCACCCGTCATCGAAATATGTTCCCGCATAACGATCGCCACCATCACAGAGCAGTGTGACCACGCTGCCGCTGCTCCCCTCGGCGATCATTTCCGCAATGAGGGCGAACACACCCCACAGATTGGTGCCGGTCGATCCGCCCACCCGGCGCCCGAGCCGTGCGCTCGCATGCCGCGCGGCCGCGATCGAGGCAGCGTCCGGCACCTCGAACATCCGGTCCACCACCTGCCCGACGAACGACGGCTCCACCCTGGGTCGGCCGATCCCCTCGATGCGCGAGGGCATGCCGGTCTGGTAAGCCGAGTCGCCGGTCTGGTACCCGCCGTAGAACGCGGAATTCTCCGGGTCGACCACGGCCAATTTCGTTGCGTGCCGGCGATACCGGATATAGCGACCGATGGTGGCGCTGGTGCCTCCAGTGCCGGCGCCGACCACGATCCACTTCGGCACCGGATGGGTCTCCAACGTCATCTGATCGAAGATCGATTCGGCGATGTTGTTGTTGCCGCGCCAGTCGGTGGCCCGCTCGGCGTGGGTGAACTGATCCATGTAGTGACCGCCGCATTCGGCCGCCAAGCGCGCCGCCTCGGTGTACATGTCCGGCGGACGCCGCACGAAATGACAGCGGCCCCCCTGCGCCTCGATCAGCGCGACCTTCTGCGGGGAGGTGCTCGCGGGCATCACCGCGACGAAGTCGAGGCCAAGGAGTTTCGCGAAGTAGGCCTCGCTGATCGCGGTCGACCCAGAAGATGCCTCCACCACGGTGGTGCCCGCGGTGACCCAGCCGTTGCAGATCGCGTACAGGAACAGCGAGCGGGCCAGGCGATGTTTGAGACTGCCGGTGATGTGGGTCGACTCGTCTTTGAGATACAACTGCACGTTCCACTGCGCGGGCAACGGGTAGCGCAGCAGATGAGTGTCGGCGCTGCGCTGGGCGTCGGCGTCGATCAGCCGCACCGCGTTGTCGACCCAATCGCGCGGGGCGGCGTGGTCGCAGGACCTCACGCAGTCGTCCCCGAGTCCGGGGGATCGCGCGGATCCTCGCCGCGCAGCCGCGCTCGCAGCTGAGCTTTGTCGCGGCGTCTGCGCTCGTCGACCAGGGCGATGTCCTCGTTGACCCTGGCGCGCAGCCGCTTGAACAGGGTCAGCGACAGCGGCATCGCGATGATCAAGGCGAACAACGCGGCGACCACCAGCGGTATGTCCACCGACGCCACTTTGGCGGCCAGCACGATCACCGCGGTGAGCACTACCACGAGACCCAACCTCGCGACCGTATACAGTGCAAGATTCCGGGCCAGCCGACGACCTGCGCCAGCGGTTTGCTGTCCGGAAGCCTTTTCTGGTGGAGTTGCGTCACGCACATACGCCAGCCTATGCGAAGCTGTTGCCCGCACCCGGTGCACGCCCCATAGCCGGGAGTGAGGCGCACATCCTTTTTGTCTATTACCTCCCCTTTACCAACAGTAGGTAGTTCGAGTACTTAGGGGTTTCAGTGCGACGATGGCGCCATCTGATGAGGGAACTGTCGAGAACGGAGAGGTTTGCTATGACTGCGATCACCGTCGGCGGCCAGGACACCCTGCTGACTCCGGGCCAGGTTGCTGCCCTGTTCCACGTCGACCCCAAGACCGTGACGCGCTGGGCCCACGCCGGGCGTCTCGGGTCGCTGCGCACACCGGGCGGACATCGCCGGTTCCGCGAAGCGGAAGTACTCCAGCTGCTCGAGTCGCTGACCACCGAGGCGACTGCACGCTGATCGCAGGGAGCGCGGGCCCCTCGTCGCTCGGGCCCGCGCTCACCCGCAGGCGGATACAGCGTCTGCGGTGTGCTGAAGTCACGACCGCGACTACCCTCGTAACCAGGAGGTGAGCGACGTGACGTTCCTATTGGCACTCATCGCAGTGGTGGCAATCGCGGTGTTGTGCTGGAAGGCGTTCGGCCCCAACCGGACCGGACCTACTCTCCCGCAAACGCGTTCACCACGGCGCAAGCGCATCATCGGGCCCGACGACGACCCGGAGTTCCTCTGGCGGCTGTCCCGCCAGCACCGTGACGGCGAGTCCGGTTCCGCCGAGCGCTGACGCGATTCGCCGGGTACACCCAGCGCGATCAGGCGTGGATTCCCCTCGTTCCGCGCCGCGCGTTTCACTGTGACGTCGTCCCAGCGGGGTAGCCCCTCGTCCCGCCGGGACGCACGGATATCGGCAATTCGGTCCGAGCTCGGCAGGCGCGCTGCGGTGCGCCTGCCGCACCGACCCATGCGCCGATCAGGGCTCGCCGCGGACAACCGCCAGCAACGCGTCCGTGAAGGGCTGGCCACCCTGGATGGCGCCGCCCGCGATCGCGCCGACGACCAGGCCGACCGGGCCGGTGATGATGCTGAAGAAGCCCAGGCCGATCAGTGCTCCGATCAGACCGCCGAGCACGGCGCCACCGACCACGCCGACGACGTTCTTGTTCAATTCGGCGATCAGGCGATTCATCGAGCTGATCGGCTGCATCTCGCCGATCTGCTTCGCATCCGCCACCGGCGTGAGCGCCAGATGCCGTCCGTTGTCGCTGATCTCGTGTGCGACCGCCAGCTTGCTTCCGGAAACGTGGAAGCTCACTGGCACCTCGGCGACCACCGCACCGGTGTCGGAAGTCAGTTCGATCTTGGTACCGTCGTCGACGACCGCGAAGCTGCCGTGCTCGACATCGGTGGTGATAGCACCGGTTTCGCGGGAGACCGTGGTGCGGTAGTCGACGCCCTGCTCGACGCCGACCGTCACCGTCTCCTTATCCGCGTGCACGGGTTGCGCGTTCGCGGCCCCCGCCGTGATACCCACGGCGGCAACCGCACTGAGCGTGATGGCGGCAATAGTGCCGAACTTCATTCTGGAACCCTTCTCACCGAGACCACCGGCACCCGAGACCGGATGGCGTGCGACTTGTAAGCGCCGGTAGCTTGTTGCCCGACTCGGCGATCGGCACACGTCCCGCCGAAGGTTCGTTACACAACTGTGATCAGTCCGTCCGACCAGGACGACAAGCAGATTGACGCCGAGGGCAAATCCTGTGCCTGGAGACAAAACTCGACGCGATCGCGGGCTGTGGTGTAAGCATGGCGTGGTCTTCAATCCGCAAAATTCACAACTTCGGGTCGGCTCAGGCGTGGGTTCGAAGGTAACCGCTGTGGAGGACATGACGTGTCGCGCCAACGAATTCGTGCCGGTCTCAACCTATTTGCGTTCATGGCCGGGACCGCTCTCGCGGCAGGCTTCGTCGTCGTCGCGGCAGTGTCGATGTCGGATCCTGTGGAGAAACCGGCCAATGCGGCTCAGACCGACAATGTGGCAATGACATCGGCGCCACCGGCCACCACTGACGAACCGCCGACCACCACCGAAGAGCTGCCGACCACACCGGCAATGCGCGGGGCGGCGAACAAAGAAGCCACGAGTTTGCAGGTGAACATCGGCGACTGCGTGTACCTCGGCGGCTCCGCTGGCATCGACAAGGCCGCCTGCGGCACCGCGAACTCGATCTACAAGGTCTTCGAGAAGGCCCCGGCAAACAGCCAGTGTCCCACCGACGCCGACCACACCTACAACGAAACCCTGCAGGGTGCGATGCAAGCTGCGCTATGCCTGGACATCGACTGGGCGGTCGGCGGCTGTATGGACCTGGTTCCCGGCAGCCCCCAACGCCTGGACTGTGCCACCCGCACCCCGAACGCCGTACACGTGATCGACATCAAACAAAACACCGTCGACGTCAACGCCTGCGGCTCCGCCGACAGCGGAATCGTCTACCAGCAGCGACATTACGTGGTCTGCGTCATGCGACTCTGATCACGTGCGCGAGGAGCCACGTCGCCCACTCCTCCGCTGCCGCGACACTATCTGACCGAGGCGGCACACGCGGAGTTATCCGACGATGCACGATCACTCAGCCGTGGCTCGGTCGAGTTCTTCCGGAACGATCTCCTTCGCCCGTTCGTAGTTCCGCTGAACCCCACCGCAGACCGCCGAGTCGGCGGGCTCTTCTACCCCGGTGGCGCTTGCTCCTCGACCAGGGACAGGCCACCGGCCTGCCCCTTAACACCCGCTCTTCGCGTGTAGAGGCTCCAACGTCAAGTGTGGCCGCAGGCAAGGGCGCCGACATCAAGACCGTGCCGGCCCGTGTCCGGCACGGGAGCCCGCGACCACCTTGCTCTACCACGCCCCCTGTGACCTCATGCCGACGAGACGACGCGAGCCGCGGTCAGCGGCGTACTCCAGGCCCGACTCCAGACTACTGCGCACTCACCGCGCACCGACGATTCAAGCGACGCCAGCGAGTAGTCCAAATTCCTCCTGGCCTAAGCGGGCACGAGTTCGCTTTCCCGGTACAGCCCGGCTACCGGTTCGTCGGTGCCGTCGATGTCGAGCGCGACATGAATACGGCCACCGTCCACGCTGGTCACAGTGCCTTCAACGATGCGATGCCCGAACCGTACACGGACACGGTCCCCGGGCCGCAGCATGTGGTCCTCGCCCTTACGCATCGTTCACCCGCTTTCCTACAACGTTTCCCATCCGGCATCGGCCGTCTTCTGCGAGTATGCCTCGACCACTCTATCCAGGCCAGATGCAGCACCGTCGAGAGATCGCCGCCACCTCTTGAACGCGGCAAGGTTGAGCGGCTGTTTCTGGTCTCGCGCCACTTCACCCCGCGAGACGCATACGCTGCATGGATATCGGGCCACAGCGTCATTCCCAGGATTGCGAAGTCATTGCCGAGGTTGCCCGGGTTTGCGTTCCCCTTGTCGAGATTCCTGTTGCGGACCAGCGCGTTGCGAACGACAGAAATCCGTGGATCGCTGCCCAGGTCCAGACTGCACCTATTAATTGAGGCCCGCGTACGAGTGCAGCCCGCTGATCACCATGTTGATGATGAACAGGTTGAACAGCATGGCGACGAACGCGGCGATGTTGATCCAGGCGGCCCTCAGGTCGCGCCAGCCGGAGGTGGCGCGGGCGTGCAGGTAGGCGGCGTAGAGGACCCAGGCGATGAAGGAGCAGGTTTCCTTGGGATCCCAGCCCCAGAAGCGGCCCCAGGCGGCCTCGGCCCAGATCGCGCCGAGGATGACGCCCGCGCCGAACAGCGGGAAGCCGATGATGGTGGCCTTGTAAGCGAGCCGATCCAAGGTGCGGGCGTCCGGCAGACGACGGGCGATCGCGCCGAGGACGTTGTTCGACTCCTGGCCGTCGGGCTGGCGCAGGCGGTACAGGAACAGCATGCTCGCCACGCCCGCGAACAGGAATACACCGCTGCCGACACTGACGATGGTGACGTGCACGGGCAGCCAGAACGATTTCAGCGCGGGCACCACGGGTGCAGCATCGGCGTAGAGCACAGTGCCCGCGAGGAACAGCAGAATCAGCACCGGCACCAAGAGGAATGCCCACATCGCACGGTAGCGCTGCTCGCGCAGAAACAGCAGTCCCACCAGCACGGCGGCCGCCGTCGCCATGGTGACGAACTCGTACATGTTGCCCAGCGGAAAGCGGTGGGTCGCGAAGCCACGCAACACGATCGAGCCCAGGTGCAACGCGATCGCGACCATCAGCACCGAGAACGCCATGTTGCCGAGCCGCTCCGACAGCGGCGTCCGCGACGGCTCGACGACGCGGCCCGGCCCCTGCGGCGTCGCGCCACCACCCACCGTGACGAGTTCGCGCTCGGCGACCATGCGGCTGCGCGCCGTCGCGTACTGCCAGATCAGCAGAACCAGCACCAGCGCGTACACCACGATCGCCGTTTTGAACGCGAAATCGCTATATCTTGCGATGGTCTCGTCGATCGTCATGATCACTCTCCCGTGGTCTCGGCGCCACGCGCCGCAGTAGTCTCCGCGCCACGCGCCGCAGTAGTCTCCGCGCCACGCGCCGCAGTAGTCTCCGCGCCACGCGCCGCAGCGGTCCCGGCGTCGGGCTGCTCGTCGAGCAGGCGCGTGCGCAGTCGGTCGAACTCGCTGCCCCAGCCGGCCTGATCGGTCCTGGCGAGCCCGCCCATCTCTACTACAGTGCGTCGTTGGTCAACGGTACCGGCTCCGTCATCGGCCGGGTAGACCCGCACCCAGATCCGCCTGCGCTTGATCAGCAGCGAGACCAGCAGCCCGGCCATCATCAGCAGCGCGCTCACCAGCACCCACTGCTGGGCCGGATCGTGCGAGACCTGCAAATTGACGAACTCCTGCGCGCCGTCGAAGGTGACCTTGGTGCCGTTCGGCAGCGCGGTCGACTCGCCGGGGCGCAGATTGACCCTGGCCTCCTTGGTCAGCCTGCCCTGCTTGACCTGTTCGGGATCCAGCGCGAACAGCGACTGCGGCTTCCCGGTGTCCAGCCCGGTGTCACCGCGATAGATGTCGACCGCGACGGCCGGGTCCTTCATCTCGGGAAACGCCGAGGTCAGCAGCGACCCATGGAACATGGCCGTGGGGGCGAACAGGCCCTCGATCGCGATCTGGTTCTTGCGGCGTTCGTCGTCGGTGGCATACATACCGCCGGGCGGGTCGATCCTCAGCACGCCGCTGGACAGGAACGTCGACGCGTCATCCGGACGCCACTGGATGGACTCGGTGCGCGTCTGACCATTGGGAAAGGTAACCGTGAAGGTCGGCGCGTAGCCGTGGCCCTGCAGGTAGAGCCGGTCGCCGACGACGCGCAGCGGGTGATTGACCTGCACCTGGGTGTCGTGCCAGGTATTCGTCCGGAGGTCCTCGCCGGCCTGGTAGGCCAGGTCCGCGGTGAACATCTCGGCTTGTCCGTTGGCCAGATAGTCGGCCCGGAAGTTCTTGACCCGCACGCAGACCGGGGTCATGCCGGTGCCGTCGTTGACGTTGCCCGCCTTGAAGGAGTCGAATACCGCAGGCGAGGTGGTGCAGAACCCAGGTCCGTTGTTCGCCAGGACGATGACGCTGCCCTCGTAGCCGAACAGCTTGCCCACCGCGATCGCGATCAGCAGCCCGACCAGCGCGAGATGAAATACCAGATTGCCGAGTTCACGGGTGTAGCCCTTTTCCGCCGAGAGCGCCAGTTCGCCATCGCGGTCGCCGGGCCGGACCTCGGTGCGCCAGCCGCGCAGCTGGGACCGCGCGTGGTCGATCACCTCGCCGGGCGACTGCGCGACGCGGCCCGAGTAGTGGTGCGGCAGCCTGGTCAGGTTCCGCGGCGCCCGCACCGGCGGCGTGCGCAGGGCGCGGTAGTGATCGAACGTGCGCGGGAGGATGCAACCGACCAGCGAGATGAACAACAGTGCGTAGATCGCGGTGAACCAGAAGCTGGAGAACACATCGAACAGCTCGAAGCGGTCCATCCACGGACCGAGCGTGGGCCGGTCGGCGATGTACTTGGCGACCTTTTGCTCGTTGAGATTTCGCTGCGGCAGCAGCGCGCCGGGAATTGCGGCCAGCGCGAGCAGGAACAGAAGTACCAGGGCGGTGCGCATGCTGGTGAGTCCGCGCCAAGTGTTGCGGACCAGCGCCCAGGCCCGTCCGGCCGGCGATCGGTGCGGCGGCCGCGCCGAGTTCGCGGTCGTCGGCCGGTGGGTCGCGGTCATTTGGGTCACGGTCGGAGGAGGCACGGTCATATCGGCAGGGTCACCTCGGAGACGAACGCGTCGCGCACCCAAGCGACGAACTGGTCCCATGCTCCGGTGACCAGCGCGGCACCGACCGCGACGAGCAGCATGCCCCCGATGATCTGGATGGTGCGCGAGTTACGGCGCAGCCAGCCGACCCCGCGCAGAGCGCTCGCCGACCCGAAAGCGAGCACGACGAACGGCAAGCCGAGGCCCAGGCAGTAGGCGACGATCAGCGTGACGCCGCGCACGGCCGTGGTCCCGTCGGTACCCGCCGCCACCGCCATGACGCCGGACAGCGTCGGGCCGAGACATGGCGTCCACCCGAGCGCGAAAACCCCGCCGAGCAGCGGCGCACCCAGGATGCTGGAGAGCCTGCGCGGTTGCATCCTGGTATCGCGCTGCAACGCGGGCACCAGACCGATGAAGACCAGACCCATCAGGATCGTCACCACGCCGCCGACCCGTTGCAGCAGTTCCCGGTTCAGGTTGAGCGTCTGGATGACCCCGAACACGGTGGCGGTGGCAAGCACGAACACGACGGTGAACCCGGTGACGAACAACCCGGCCGCGCCGGCGACCCGGATCCGTCCCGAGCGATCCGGTGGCGCAACGACGGCCGACCCCGACCGCGGCGCACTGGCCTGCGCGACAGTGGCCGGCGGCGCCTCCGCGCCGACCAGCCCGGCCAGATACGACAGATACCCGGGGACGAGCGGCACCACGCATGGCGAGGCGAACGACACCAAACCCGCGAGCAGGCACGCGCCGAGCGCCAGCAGCAGCGGCCCGGAGGCCGCCGTTTGCTGGAACGATTCACCGATTCCGGCAAGCACCATCAGATGACCTCCCGGGCTCGCGGCGCGAGGCGCTCAGGTCTCACACCGATTCCTCCCGCGTATCCTCTGGCGACCGTTCCGTGCCGCGGCGCAAGGACACCTTTCGCTCGGTGGCGGCCGGCTCTTCGGCCACCTCGAACACGGCGAAGTCCAGCAGCGAGTCGGCGGCGACGCTGCGCGGCACGGTGGCGATCCCCGCCCACCGGTCATCGACGGCCCATCCGCCGCCGATGCGTCGAGCGCCCTGCCGTGGCCGGCAGGCACGCAGGTGGCGGGTACGACGGTCACGGTTCACTGTGATTCCTCCGCGGCGAGAGTTTCGACCACCGGCTGCAGGTCCTCGGCGAGCAGGGACCGCAGGTATACCGCGGCGACCCGGTGTTGCCGGTCGAGGACGAGGGTGGTGGGGATGACACTGGTAGGGAAATTCCCGCCGAGCGCAAGCAGAGTACGCATCGACGGGTCGTAGATGGACGGGTAGCCGACCTTGTTGTCGACCACGAAATCTTGGGCTTTGTCCTGCTGTGGATCGCGCACGTTGATGCCGAGGAAGGCAACGCCTTTGTCCTTGGTCGCCTCGTAGACCTTCTCCAGGGCAGGCGCCTCCGCACGACACGGACCGCACCACTGGCCCCACAGATTGAGCACCACGACCTTGCCCGGATAGTCCTCGACCGAGATGGTCTTGCCGGCCGTGATCAGGTCCGGACCGGCCAGCTTGCCGATGGTACCGCGCGCGGCGGGCGGATCGTAGCGGATGGCGGTCTGTCCGCCGGGCGAGACGAATTCGAAGGTGCCGCCCGAGGACACCGCGTCCGATCCGGTCGAACAGCCCGTGAGCGCGGCGACCAGCGCCACGCACGCGAGCAGAACCGGCAGCATCCGCCCGGTGTGTTTCGGGGGCGCAGTGACGGACCCGGTGTAGCGAATCATGCGCCGTGTACCGAGGGGTCCGAGCCACCGGCCGGCTCGGAGTAGACGATGTCGACGAGCGTGTCGCCGTGGTAGACCAGCGAGGTCAGCGATGCGAGTGCGCACTGCCGGTGCCGCGGGTCGTGCCAGAGCCGCTGTCCTTGCAGGAATCGGCGCAGCGTCCACACGGGGAGCTGGTGCGACACCAGCACCGCCTCGCGCCCGGCTGCTTCCACCCGTGCCTTGTTCACCGCGGCCAGCATGCGGTGCGCGATCTGCAGATAAGGCTCGCCCCAGGACGGGGTGAACGGGTCGCGCAGCTTCCACCAGTGCCGCGGCTTGCGCAGCGCGCCGTCGCCGACCGAGACGCGCAGACCTTCGAACGTGTTACCGGCCTCGATGAGGTTCTCGTCGGTCCGCACCAGCAGGTCGTGCTGCCCGGCGATCGCCTCGGCGGTCTCCTGTGCCCGCTGCAGCGGCGAGGCGATCACCAACGCGATGTCGTGATCGGCCAGCGCCCGGGCGACCGCGCCGGCCTGCGCGCGGCCCGCCACCGACAGACTGAATCCGGGCAGGCGTCCGTAGAGGATGCCGTTCGGGTTGTGCACCTCGCCGTGCCGCAGCACGTGCACGATCGTCTCCATCGCTGCGGTCGCTGCGGCGGGCGCCCGCTCGGGAGCCGGTTCCTCGGCGGGCTCGGTCGAATCAGCCGGGACCTCGTCGGCCGCCGGAGCCGTCTTCCCTGCTTGACGGGCAGCGGCGGACGCCACCGCAGGCGCCGCGGCCGCGGCGAAGTGGGCGCCCGCGTCGACCACACTCGATTCGGCGGACCCGGCCTCGGCCGTCGCGGACTCGGTGGCGGCACTCGCGGCCGCGAACTGCTCACCCGCGTCGATCACGGTCGCTT
The DNA here is from genome assembly GCF_052545115.1 of Nocardia glycosmidis. Classification (NCBI taxonomy): domain Bacteria; kingdom Bacillati; phylum Actinomycetota; class Actinomycetes; order Mycobacteriales; family Nocardiaceae; genus Nocardia; species Nocardia glycosmidis. The sequence continues at coordinate 163,103 of NZ_JBQWRH010000002.1, forward strand.
CCGAAACGGGATCGATGATCGGCACGGCCGCGGCGGACCCGTCGCCCGTCGCTGGAGCGGCCGAATCGGCGGACTCGATTCCGGCATCGACGGCAGTAGGCTCGGCGGGCTCGCGCCGGTCGGTATCGGGTTGATCGAGATCGGAGCTCACGCGCGGGGTCCTTCGGGGGTGGCGGCCGCCGCCGCGTGCGCGGCGGCGGGCAGGGCGGCAGCGATACGGTCGAATGCGTTCTCGTCGAGCGCCGCGGAGACGAACCATGCTTCGAACGCACTCGGCGGCGCGTACACGCCACCATCGAGCAGGGCGTGGAAGAACGCTGGGTAACGCCACGTCTCGCTCGCCTTGGCGGCGGCGTAATCGGTGACCGGGCGTTCGGCGAAGAACACGCTCACCATATTGCCTGCGAATTGAACCTGGTGCCCGACACCCGCCGCGGTCAGCGCGCCGCTGAACAAATCACCGAGCCGCTCGGCGTTGCGGTCCAGCGCGGCGTAGACCTCGTCGTCGGCCGCGCGCAGGGTAGCCAGACCCGCGGCCACCGCGACCGGGTTACCGGATAGCGTGCCCGCCTGGTAGACGGGCCCCAGCGGGGCGAGATGATTCATGATCTCGGCGCGCCCGCCGAACGCGGCGGCCGGCAGCCCTCCGCTCATCACCTTCCCGAAGGTGTACAGGTCACCGGCGACGCCTTCGCGGCCGAACCAACCCGCACTGCTGACCCGGAAGCCGGTCATCACCTCGTCCATGATCAGCAGCGCGCCGTGCTCGGCGGTCAGTGCGCGCAGACCCGCGTTGAACCCGGGCACCGGTGCGACCGCGCCCATATTGCCCGCCGCCGCCTCGGTGATCACACACGCGATCTCGCCGGGATTCGCCGCGAACGCGGCGGCTACGGCGTCGAGGTCGTTGTAGGGCAGCACGATGGTGTCGGCCGCCTGGGCGCCGGTGACGCCGGGCGAGGTGGGCAGGCCCAAGGTGGCGACGCCGGATCCGGCGTCGGCGAGCAGCGCGTCGACGTGACCGTGGTAGCAGCCGGCGAACTTGATGATCTTGGTGCGCCCGGTGTAGCCGCGCGCCAGCCGGACCGCGCTCATGGTGGCCTCGGTGCCGGAGTTCACCAGCCGAACCCGTTCCACCGGCGCGACCCGCCGCACGATCGCCTCGGCCAGCTCGATCTCCGCCTCGGTCGGCGCGCCGAACGATAGCCCGCTCGATGCCGCACGCCGCACCGCCTCGACGACCGCGGGGTGCGCGTGGCCGAGAATCATCGGACCCCAGGAGCAGACCAGGTCGACGTACTCGTTACCGTCGGCGTCCACGAGCGTGTAGCCGTCGGCCGAGGCGATGAATCGAGGTGTGCCGCCAACGGATCGGAACGCCCGCACCGGCGAGTTGACGCCCCCTGGAATCACCGAACTCGCCCGGTCGAAGAGCTGAGCGGAGACCGGCACCGTCGCACTGGTCACACGCGGAGAAGAACTCACGTGCTCCAGTCTCTCAGCTTCGCTGAAACGGCTCGACGACAGGGTGTAGTGCGGTGACGCAGGCCGCAGACCACCGGCAACACGCCGAGACCAGGTTCGCGCGAATTTCGATCGCTGAAGGGTTGCCGATGCGTAGTGTCGGGAGGCCATCGTCTACCGGTCGGGAGGGTCTGCATGCGGATTGCCATCGTCAGCGCGGGTGTACTCACCGCGGTCGCCTGCGCCACTGCGGCGCTGGGCGCCGGTTCCGCCGGCGCGGAACCGCTCGATCAGCCCGACCCAGCGCGCATCGGCATCCACCTGGACCATGCGGCGACCACGACCCTGGCCGGCGGGCCGATTCCCGCCGTGGTCACCATGGTCGTCCCGCCCAATCGCATCGGCGCCGGCCTGAAGAGCGACTCCGAGATCTACCGCGACCAGCACGGCCGGGTGTACGCCTCACTGCGCCAAGTGATGATGGAGGCGGCCGAGCATCCGGACGGGACGATCACCGTCTATCTCAATGCCCCCGGTACCCGCGACGGCCGCCTGCTGGACATCTACCAGCACTGGAACTGAGGTCGCCACGGGCTCGCTGTCAGGCGTACATGCAGGGCGCCTGCGCCGATATGGTGTGCAGGACGCACATGAACGAGTTGTAGGGCCCTGCGGACCCCGAATCCGGCACCAAGATCGGCGCGTCGACCGCGGTCGCGTCTTCCAGCGGCAGACCCGGGCTCGCGCCGGACGGCGCGGCCCCGAATCCGAGGGCGGCGGCCACGGCAAACGCGGCACAGATCTTCACGGCGAACCGGTTCATCAAACACTTTCCTTCATCGACACGCATTCCGAAATACAGCCGAAATACTAACGGCCACAGGGACATTCCTGGCAAAGCGCGCGGTCTTCGGGTGTCCCGCCGAACACCACGCGCTTGCACGGTAGCCCAGCCGCGCGCTGTTCGCAGCAGCTCCCAGGCAAGCCACGGCTAAGTGATGCCGAGACGGAAAACAGCGAATCCGGTGGTCGCCGGACACGCCAGCGGCGCGGGAAGCACGTGCAGCAACGGTGCGAGCGCCGTGGCCGGGAATGCCGGGCGCACCGGAATCAGCGGTGCGGTAACAGTTTCGGCAACCGCGGCCGCCGGCGTCGAACGGCCGCGCATGCCCGATCAGTGGCCGATTCGGGCCGGACCGCGGATGCCGCGAACGAGTCGGGCCGCCGCGTCGATCGCGAGCACTCCGGCCACCGCGACGAGCACCGCGGCCAGCACCTGCCAGGGCGCGACGTATCGGGTCGCGGTGAATTCCGGCGCGTCGCCGAACGGCGCGAAGTCGAGGGTGCGCACACTGTTGCGCCAGCTGAGCACCGCCGCCACCAGCGCGAGCACCATCACGTCGAGTTCGACGAGCACCGCGATGATCCAGCGCCTCATCCGTCCGCTCCGTTCTCGCCGCGCCGCACCGCCGCGGTCAACGCCGCCCGCAACGCTTGATGGTCCTTGGCCCAAGCCTGCACCAGCGTAGCGTCGGCCAGTCGCAGCCCGATGCCGGTGCGGCGACGCGGCACGCCGGTCAATTCCCCGAGCGCCCTCGCCGACTCCCACAGCTCGTCGTCAAAGGATTGCTCGTCACGTTCGGGAAGCACCTGCGCGATCGAGGTCAGCGGCAGCGACTCCGTGCCCGAGCGCAGTGTCGCGGGGGTCAGCTCCACGCTGACGTGCCGCTTGCCGGCGAACACTTGCAGCGCGACGAAACCCGCGATCAGCGCCGAACAGAACAGCAAGGCGAACCAGTGCACAGAGCTACCCGTGACGAATTCGAGAACCAGAATGGCCAGGCACAGGATCGGCCCATAGGACACCACACGCCAGCGGGCGCCCGGTTCAGCGAACAAGACGGTCGCGGCGGTCACACCGAGCCCAGCCCGGCGGCGCGCGGCGACACGACGGAAAGCGGGACCGATCAGCGAGTCAGGCCGGGCAGCAACAGCACGGCGACGGTCAGCACGGCGAACAGAATCAGCAGGCTCAGTATGGCCAGATCCCGTCGAATGCTGTGCGGCTGCTGGATCACCACTCGCATCGCTGCCTCCGATCCTCCGATGTCATCAACGGAACTCCTGCACGCAATGCACGAGAGTGCGGGGCAGACGACCACCGGCTCCATGTCCACTGTGACAACCCTCACCATACCTGCAGCTTCGTCTCGGACAAACTGGCAACGTGTTGCATCGATCGATCGCTCACTGTCTGCCGGGCTGGAAGTACGCGTTGGACTCCGGGCGGTGCGACAGATAGATGGCTCCGATCGCGAGCACGGCCTGCACGATCGCGGCTGCGCCCGCCACCAGCGAAGCCGTCCCGGTCACCGCGTCGATCGCCAGCAGCACACCGACGCCGAGCAGAACGACCCACGCGCCGAGCACCGTCAGCACAGTACGCGCCCAGAGCTTGCCGCGCCCGAACTGGTGCACCACCACCAGCGTGAGCGCCGCGGCGCCCAGCCCGATCAGCACCACGAGCACGTACACCAGTGACACCATGAGTTCGACGCCGGCCATGGTTACCTGCGGGTCCTGCGCACTGGCCTGCTGGTAGACCTCCTCGGCGAAGGCGCGCCGACGCTCCAGCGCGGCGATGACCGACGCGACCAGCTGCACGATGCCCAATCCGACGGCACCCCACCACAGTTGCCGTGCGGTGCCGACATCCTCCGGCATCGGGATCCGGGCCGGTCGAACGCCGAACGGCCGCGCCATGTTCGTCACGACAGCCAGTGCGCGGCCTCGGTCGCCCAGTAGGTGAGCACGATGTCCGCACCCGCCCGGCGGATACCGAGCAACGACTCGAGAATGGCGCCGCGGCGATCGATCCACCCGCGCTCGGCGGCGGCCGTGATCATCGCGTACTCACCGGAGATCTGGTAGGCGGCGACCGGGACGGTCGAGCGGTCCGCGACATCGCGCAGGATGTCCAGATACGACATGGCCGGCTTCACCATGACGATGTCCGCGCCCTCGGCGAGGTCCAACTCCACTTCGCGGATCGCCTCGCGGCGATTGGCCGGGTCCTGCTGGTAGGTGCGCCGGTCGCCTTGCAGCGACGAACCCACCGCCTCACGGAACGGGCCGTAGAACGCCGAGGCGTACTTCGCGGAGTAGGCCAGAATGCCGGTATCGGTGCGCCCGGCCGCGTCCAGTCCGTGCCGGATCGCGCCGACCTGACCGTCCATCATGCCGCTGGTGCCGAGCAGGTCGGCACCGGCTTCGGCCTGAGCGAGTGCCATCTCGACGTAGCGGCCCAGCGTGGCGTCGTTGTCGACGGTGCCGTCGGCCGCGACCACCCCGCAGTGGCCGTGGTCGGTGAACTCGTCCAGGCAGGTGTCGGCCATGACTACGGTCGAATCCCCCACCTCGTCGGCGAGCGCGCGCAGACCTCGGTTGAGGATGCCTTGCGGATCGTCGGCCTGACTGCCGACGGCGTCTTTGTCTTCGGGACGGGGCACGCCGAACAACATGATCCCGCCGACGCCTGCCGTGACCGCCTCGACGGCGGCCTTGCGTAGCGAGTCCAGCGAATGTTGCACCACTCCCGGCATCGAGCCGATCGCGCGCGGTTCCACCAGCCCGTCGGCGACGAACATAGGCAGCACCAATTGCCGTGGTTCCAGTGTGGTTTCGGCCACGAGACGACGCAAAGCCGGGGTACGGCGCAACCGCCGCGGGCGGTCCATTCCGGTCATGAATCGCACGATACGCCCGGTCCGATCCGCTGTCGCGAGCGCCCGGGAGCCCAGGGACCGGCCGGCCCCTGGGCGCAGCGCACGACACCGCGCTGTGCGAGCAGCTGCCGGTGGTGCGGGACACGTCTTCGCGGCGACCTGTCATCCGAGAGGTAACGGTGTGCGAAATCACATATGAGACCTCATCCCGAGGCGCATACTCCGACTGAGCGAGACCCGCTGGGGGACTGCGATGACCGATCCACACAACGACATCTCGCTGGCCAGAGCCGCCGACTTCGAATCATGGGCGGCGGTGCTGCTGTCGGACTGGTGGCCGGTGCTGACCGGCGGCCTGCCCCCGCCTGCGACCACGCTGCGCGCCTGGCGTGCCACCGACGCCACCGCGCAGAACGTCTACGTCGAGTTCGTCGCGCGGCAGTGGGCCGATCCGCGGCTCATGCCCAGCGCGCACACCGCTTGCACCACCCTCGGCATCCGCCTCGACGAGCCCGAATGGCGGCGCAGCCGCGGCACCCACCTGGCCGGCCGTACCGCGGACGCGACCGTCGGGCTGCGGTACTCCGACACCGCGCGTACGCTCTTCCTCCGCCTGCAGAGCATGCCGTGCCCGGTGACGGCGGGGGCGGGCCGACAGCTACTCACCGGGACCGAGGCGAATCTGCCGTTCCCGGACACCGCCGCCGGGCCGCTGGATGTGCGGGTGGCCCGTAACAGCGCACGGCACCTGCTCGCGATGCACAGCGCCCAGTACAGCACGCCGGCCGACCCCTTACAGCTGGGGCCGCCGGAGCGGGTCTGTGACATCGGCTGGGCCTTCATCTTTCCGTGGTCGACCACGTCCTGGTATACCGACGGCGCGATGCCCACGCTCCCCCCGGGCACCCGAGGACCGATCGTGGTCGTCAAGGACACTGGACACGCCTGGCTACTGAACAGCCTCAGCAGCTATGACGCGCAGCTGATCGCGTATGCGCGCGAGCATGGCTACCCGGCCCCGCTCGGGCAGCGGCGATGATCGGCATACCGGCCGCCGACTCCGCCCGAGCAGGCGCGCCGACCCGACCGAGCCGCCGAGCGGGATCGAACCGTTGCGGACCGTCGCTGCGATCGCGAGCGGTCGCACGCCGGCCCAGCAGGAGTCCGGACCGTGACTCGAACGCGCCACCGCCCTCCCCCGGCCCGCCGCAGTCGCTGCGGCTGCTGCACAATCTGTGCACCATTCCATGAAAACCCTTGTGGCCAGCGGAGTTTGTCGGTACCACGCGGTAGAATCGAAGATATGTTCGAGGGGGCTCGCCCCCGATCGCCACGGGAGGGACGCCAGTGCGCACACCGCAAACCGTTCTCATCGATCGCCCCTACACGCCGTTGCCGAAGCGCCCGCTGCCACCGGGCCGCCCCCGGGCGTGGTACGTCCTGCACAACCGGCGCCTGAAAGCGATGCGCCTGGCAATCGCCCTGCTCGACTCGGGCGTCTACGCACCGAGTTACGCCACCAACAAGCGGATCAGGCATACCGCCGAGGTGATCGGCATCCGACCGCCCTCCGACGCCACCTGCACCATGGTCCGCACCCTGATGCGCAGGCGGTACTGAAACCGCTGGGCGAGGCTCGCCGTCGCAGACCGCCCGAAGCCCGAATCGAGCGCAACGCTTCGGCACCGAACGAAGCATCTGCCGTGTTCGCGGCGCCGCAGGCGCTGCGAATCGAACACAGCTCAGCGGCTGCGGCGGCTCTTCTTGCGCGGCGGCGGCAGCAATCCCTCGGCGCGCAGGCGGGCGGCATGCTCCGCCAGTGCCTCGACCAGCGGACCGACCTGAGCCACCTCGGGCTGCACGTCCACACGCAGACCGAACTCGACGGCGGTTTCGGCGGTCTTCGGGCCGATGCACGCCACGATCGTGCGCGCGTGCGGCTTGCCCGCGATGCCGACCAGATTGCGCACTGTGGAGGACGAGGTGAACAGGACCGCGTCGAAACCGCCGGTCTTGATCATCTCGCGGGTCTCCGCGGGCGGCGGCGAGGCGCGCACCGTGCGGTAGGCCGTAACGTCGTCGATCTCCCACCCACGATCGCGCAGACCCTCGGCCAGCGTCTCGGTGGCGATGTCCGCACGCGGCAGGAGCACCCGGTTCACCGGGTCGAAAACGTCGTCGTAGGGCGGGAAGTCGGCAAGCAGCCCCTCCGAGGATTGCTCACCGCTCGGCACCAACTCCGGGTTGATACCGAACGCGCGCACCTTGTCCGCAGTGGCCTCACCGACACAGGCGATCTTCACACCGGAGAACGCCCGTGCGTCCAAACCGAATTCGGCGAACTTCTCCCAGACCGCGCGCACCGCGTTGGTGGAGGTGAACACCACCCACTGGTAGCGCCCGTCGACCAAACCCTTGACCGCGCGCTCCATCTGCGCCGGGCTGCGCGGCGGCTCGACCGCGATGGTCGGCACCTCCATCGGGATGGCACCGTGGGTGACGAGCCGATCGCTCATCTCGGATGCCTGCTCCTTGGTGCGCGGCACCAGCACGGTCCAGCCGTACAGCGCGCGCGATTCCCACCAGGACATCTTCGAGCGGTGCGCGACCGCCTTACCGATCGTCACCACCAGCGGACCGACCAGCTCCGAGGCCGCGCTGTTCAGCGTGGCCAAGGTCGCCTCGATGGTGCGCTGCTGACGGGTGGTGCCGCGCACCGTGACCGCCACCGGGGTCTGCGGCGCCATGCCGTGCTCGACCAGGGCACTCGCGGTTTCGGCGAGATGCCCGGAGGTCGCGTGCAGCACGAGCGGGCCAGGTGCGGCGGCCAGCGCGGCCCAGTCGACCTCACCGCGCACATCGGCCTCGGTGTGCCCCGAGCCGAGCGCTATGCCCGCGTAACTGGGCACCGCCGAGCCATTGGGCAGACCGGGCAGCACCTCGAAGACCATGTGCGACCGGGTGACGGCGTTGACCTCGGCGATCACCGAGTCCGCGGTCAGTGGGTCGCCCGCGACCACGCGCACCACGTCGTGCCCGGTCCGTGCCTCGGCGATCAGCGTCTTGGCCACTTCGGCGGGTTCGCCCAGCGCGGGTCGCACGTCGACGGGGCGTTCGCCATCAGGTCCCGGCTCGACCTCCGTGCCGATCAAGGCCAGCACGCCCTTGTCGACGTCCGGATCGGTGAAAGCCAGCGTCGCCCGTCCGATCACTGCACGGGCCCGCACGGTGAGCAGGGCCGGGTCGCCGGGACCGGATCCGACGAAAAGGATCCGACCGGGGTGCTTCTTCGTGCCTCGGCTCATGCCTGCACCTCGCTTACGCTCGGCTCCGGCGTGCCCGAAGGCAAGGCGCCTACGATTCGGTCGCTCATCGGCTGTTCTCCATTGGGCTGGGGTTGGGCAAGTCTGGGGCGGGCGGACTCACCGCCCGGGTGAGTGAACCGTCATCTGGCTCGGTGGCCAGCAGCTCGCGCGCGCCCATATCGAGCAACTCGCGGGCCAACGCACGGCCGAGCTGCGCCGCGTCCGCCGGGGCGCCGACCACCGACGCCCGCAACACGTCGGCCCCGTCGACGGCCGCCGCGCATGCGCGCAGCGATAGTTCCTCCACGATCCGTCCGTCGTCATCGAGCGACTCGACCACCTCGGCGAGCGCTCCGATCGGCGCGGTACAGCCGGCCTCCAGCTCGGCCAACAGTGACCGTTCGGCGAGCACGGACGCGCGGGTGGCCGCGTCGTCCAGGCCGGTGAGGATCTCCACGACGGCGGCATCAGCGCTGCGGCACTCCACGGCCAGCGCGCCCTGGGCGGGTGCGGGCAGCATCTGCACCGGCTCCAGCGCCTCGGTGACCACGTCCAGCCGCTCGATGCGGGCCAGCCCGGCTCTGGCCACCACGACGGCGTCCAGTTCACCCTCGCTGACCTTGCGCAGGCGGGTGTCCAGGTTGCCGCGCAACGGGACGATGTCCAGACCGAGACCGAGCGCCCGCAGCTGCGCGGCGCGGCGCGGCGCGGAGGTGCCGACCTTGGCTCCCGCCGGCAGCTCGCCCAGCACCAGTCCATCGCGCGCGACCAGGGCATCACGCGGATCCTCCCTGGGCGGGATGGCGGCGATGGTGAAGCGCGGGTCCTGCGCGGTCGGCAGATCCTTATAGGAATGCACCGCGATGTCGATCGCGCCTGCGGCCAGTTCGTCGCGCAGCGCGGAGGTGAACACGCCGACGCCGATCTTCTGCACCGGATCGGCGGACAGGTCTCCGGCGGTCTTGATCACAACCAGTTCTGCCGGGTGCCCGGCGGCGATCAGCGCGTCGCGCACCGTGCCCGCCTGGGTGAGCGCGAGCAGGCTCCCCCGGGTGCCGATCCGCCACGGCGCGCGGGTGCCGTCCGTGGTCGAGTTGCCTTGGTGATGCACCATGGTCATGTCGTCTGCCCCTGTTCCTCGCCGCGATGCCCGGCGGTGAAGTCGTCGGCCAGCGCGATCTCTCCGTCGGCCAGTGTGATCTCGCCGCGATCGCCGGCCAGCGCGGTGATCTCCATCGGCGCCGCGACTGCCTGCGCCGCACCCGGCTTCAGTTCGAACAGTTCGCGCAACGCCTCGGCGTAGCTGTCGCCGCCCGGCGTGGATGCCAACTGCTTGACCCGTACGGTCGGTGCGTGCAGCAGCTTGTCGACCACCCGGCGGACGGTGCGCGCGACCTCGTTGCGCTCCGGGTCGGCCAGGCCGGGCAGCCGCGAATCCAGCCGCAGCAGTTCGGCTTCGACCACCTCCGCCGCGCGCTGGCGCAGCGCGGCAACGGTCGGGGTGACTTCGGCCATCCGCTGTCCGGCAAGGTATCTGGCGAGTTCGCCTGCGACGATCGAGCGGGCGGCCGCGGTGTCGGCGGCGGCGGCGCCCGCGGCGGGATCGCGCTGCAACGTCTCGATATCGATGAGCGTGACGCCCGGCAGCCCGGCCACGGCGTGCTCCACATCGCGGGGCAGGCCGAGATCACAGAACACCAGCGGGCGCTCCACCGTCGCGAAGTCCTCGCCGCGCTCGCGGTCGGTCAGTGCGCGGTGCGTGTCGGCGAGCGTCACGACCACGCCGACCGCGCCGGTACAGGTGACCACCACGTCGGCCGCGGCCATCGCCTCGGGAAGCCGGAACAGCTCTTTCGCGTCGGCCACGACACCGTGCGTGCGCGCCGTCTCGGCGAGCCTGCGCGCCCGTCCGATCGTGCGGTTCACCACGATGATCCGGCCGATTCCCGCACGCGAAAGGTGCGCTACCGCGAGACCGCCCATCGCGCCCGCTCCGACGACCGCGGCCGTCCGGCCGGCCAGCGGCCCGAGCACATGCTGGGCACGGTCCAGTGCCACCGACACCACCGACGCGCCCGCGCGGTCGATCCCGGTCTCGGCGTGCACCCGCTTGCCCACCCGCAATGCGTGCTGGGCCAGCTCGTGCAGGGTCCGCCCGACAGCCTGCTGCGCGTCGGCTGAGGCATAGGCTCCGCGAATCTGGCTGAGTACCTGCTGCTCGCCGACCACCATCGAGTCAAGGCCACTGGCCACCGCGAACAAATGCTCGACGGCAGCCTCCGAATAGCGGACGTAGGCATGCTTGGTCAGATCGGGCATCGGCAGACCGGAGTGCTCGGCGAGCAGGTCGCCGATCTCGGCCAGGCCGCCGTGGAAGGCGTCCACCACCGCGTAGACCTCCACGCGGTTGCAGGTGGAGACGATCATCACCTCGGACACGTGGCTGGAGGCGATCAGGCGGGCGATCAGTTTCGGCCGGTCGGCATCGGTGATGGCCACTTTCTCCAGCACCGATACCGGCGCACTGCGATGCGAGATGCCGACGACGAGAACGCTCATGCCGCGACCCTCCAGGCTTGACCGCTCATGCCGTGTCTCATCTGGGCATGAGCGGAGCCCTCCGTGGCCACGCTGCGCTGCCGCCTCCAGGCTTGACCGCTCATGCCCGGGCCTCGCTATTGCTCGGCATCGCCGTGCCGCGCTGATAGATCCGCTCGCTGCGCTCACTCATGGTGTGACCACCGATCCCTTGCTGCTTGGCTCCGTTGCCTTATGCGGGGTTGTCGAGTGCTGAAGGACCGGGTGCGCGGATCCCGCGTGCGGTGTCGGCAGGCGATGGCCGATACGGCCCGACCCGCCGTGCGCGACCTCGGGTAGCGAGGTCTGCTCCGCATTGCGCACCTGTTCGAAGGAAAGCATTTGCATCTCGACGGCCAGATCGACGCGGCGCACCTCGACCGACGCCGGCGCGACCAGCTCGCACGGGGCGAAACTCAGGATCGACGGCAGACCGGCCGCGACGAGCCGGTCACACACGTCTTGGGCCGCGTCATCGGGAACGGTGATGACCGCGATGGTGGGCTCCAGCTCGGCGACCGCTTCGGCCAGTTCGGCGACATCACGCACCACCAGACCGGCGACCGTCATGCCGATCACCTCGGGGTGGCTGTCGAACATGCCGACCACGCTGAAGCCGCGCCGCCGGAAGCCGCCGTACCCGACCAGTGCCCGGCCCAGATTGCCCGCCCCCACCAGCACCACGCGGTGCCCCTTCGACAGGCCGAGCACATCCTCGATCCGGGACCGCAGCTTGGCCACGTCGTACCCGACACCACGAACTCCGTTGGGGCCGAGGAAGGATAGGTCCTTACGTAATTTGGCCGAATTGACACCCGCCGCGACAGCCAGTTCCTCACTCGATACGATGGCCACACTGTCGTCGGCCAATAGGGCGAGGACCCGGAGATAGGTAGCCAGCCGCGCGACAGTGGCCTGCGGGATGTCTTTCTGCAGAGCCCTGCCGGAGACGCCACCTGGCGCCTCATGCTGCTCTGTCACGTCGTCGGCTCCTCGTCCCGGCGCACCTCTGGCACCGGTTCGTCGCTCGACCCGCTGGCCCGGAAACGGTCCGGTGCCATGGTGTCGAAGTTTCGCATTTCGGGGGGGCGGCTCCGCAGCCTCGGCATGCGGGTCGCGTGCCACCACCGTATCTGCTTGTGAAGCCCTGCACAAAGTCGGTGAAATTGGCCTCATTTTCCGCCTCGACCAGCATAACGGCCGAAACGGGCCGGAAATGCCATCGTTCAGCGCGCCAGGTCCGCCCGTAGCCGGTTCTCGTCGACATCGAAATAGCTGTGCTCGCGGCCGTCGAGTAGCACGACGGGAAGCCGGTCACCGTACTCCGCGCGCAGGCCAGGGTCGGTTGCGGCGGCTTCATCGACGTCGATGGTTCGCGGTTCGATACCGAATTCGGCGCAGATCGCACGCAACTGTTCCCACGCCGTCGCACACAGGCCGCAGCCGACTCGGGTAAGCAATGTCACCGAATGTGTGGGATTGGTCATGACGGATATTTAATCGGGGGCCTGCGCGCCCCGCGGGCCCGGTAGGTGCCACTCGTTTGTGTCGCACGCCGCCTTCCGCCGTGACTGTCACCCGCTCCGGTTACTGTTGACATGGTTCGCGCGACGGGCGGAGGTACTGGTGCCGGAACGATCGAAGGTGGCAAGGGCCGGATTCATCGCGGGACGGTTCGGTGAGTTTCCGGCGCGGTGGAGCCAGATGGGCCAGGGGCTGCACGACCAGCTCGCCCGCATCTCGCGCAGCCCCTTCGGACCGAGCGAAGAGGAATTGCGCGCCAACCTGGCCGGTGAGGCGAGCGCGGACGCCGCACTCACGTTGCACGACGCCGAGCTGGCCGCGGGCGAGGCGGAAGCGGCCGGACCGGAGGCGCCGCGGGATCTGACCGCGGCGGCGTTCTTCGATGTCGACAACACGATGGTGCAGGGCGCGTCGATCATCCATTTCGCCCGCGGGCTCGCCGCGCGCAAGTACTTCAAGACCTCCGACCTGGTAGACGTCGCGTGGAAGCAGGTGAAATTCCGGGTCACGGGTAAGGAAAGCAGCACCGATATGGCCAGCGGCAAGGAAAAGGCGCTGGCGTTCATCGCCGGTCGCTCCACCGCCGAACTGGCCGCGCTCGGTGAGGAGATCTACGACGAGATCATCGCCGACAAGATCTGGCCCGGCACCCGCGCGCTCGCGCAGATGCACCTGGACGCGGGCCAGCAGGTGTGGCTGGTGACCGCGACGCCCGTCGAGCTGGCCCAGGTGATCGCGAAACGGCTCGGGCTGACCGGTGCGCTGGGCACCGTCGCCGAAAGCGTGGACGGCACGTTCACCGGACGCCTGGTCGGTGACATCCTGCACGGACTCGGCAAGGCGCACGCGGTGCGCACGCTGGCGATCCGCGAGGGCCTGAATCTCAAGCGGTGTACGGCCTACTCCGACAGCCACAACGACGTGCCGATGCTTTCGCTGGTCGGAACGGCGGTGGCGATCAACCCGGATTCGGATCTGCGCGAGGTGGCCAAGAATCGGGGCTGGGAGATCCGCGATTTCCGGACCGGGCGCAAGGCCGCCAAGATCGGCGTCCCGACCGCGCTCGCCCTCGGCGCCGCCGGCGGCGCCGTCGCCGCGGCGGTGACCCGTCGGCGCGACGGCGGCTAGCCGATTACCCCGTGAACAATTACCCCGTGAAAACGTTGCGGCGCTTGGTGAGCAGCTTGTAGAGCGTCTGCTGGATGGTCTCGCGCACCTGATCGGTGATCTCGAACATGGTCATCGGATCGTCGGCCGCCTCCGGCTCGTAAACGGTGGTCGCGACGGGGGTGCCGAACTCGATGTACCACTTCGATGGCAGCGGCACCGCGCCGAGCACACCCAGGTGCGGGAACAGCGGCGTCACCGGGAAATAGGGCAGCCCGAGCAACCGCGCCAGCGGCTTGAGATCAGCCAGCTTGGGATAGATCTCCTCGGAACCGACGATGGAGCACGGGATGATCGGCACTCCGGTGCGCACCGCCGCGGCGACGAAACCGCCACGGCCGAAACGCTGCAACTTGTAGCGGTCGGTGTACTGCTTGCCGACGCCTTTGAAGCCTTCGGGAAACACGCCGGTCAGTTCGCCGGCGCGCAGCAGGCGCTCGGCGTCCTCGCGGCAGGCGAGCGTGTGCCCGGCCTTGCGAGCCAGGACGCCGAGGACCGGCAGCTCGAAGATCAGGTCGGCGGCCAGCAGGCGCAGCGCACGCTGCTTGGGGTGGCGATCGTGCACGGCCAGCTGCAGCATCAGCCCGTCCAGTGGCACGGTACCGGCGTGGTTGGCCACGATCAGCGCGCCACCGGCCTCGGGGATGTTGTCCATTCCGCTGACCTCCACCCGGAACCACAGATCCGACAGCGGGCGCAGCGCGGGCAGGATCAGCGATTCGAGCAGGTGTTCGTCGAAGCCGAACTCGTCGACCTGATAGTCGCCGGTGAGCCTGCGGCGGGCGAAATCGGCGGTCTTGGCGACCTGTTTGCCGAGCGCGCCGCGCAGCATGTCGGTCACCGACCGCGGCGGGGGCGGTGCCACCGCGGCGCGCCGCTCGATCAGCGACGTCACCGGGCTGGGAGCGGACATACGTCGCGGCGCGAGCCGCTGACGCGCTTCGACCTGGAGGTCGTGCAGTTGGATGACCTTCGCTACGTCACTCATTCGTGTGCTCCCGTACCGGCCCCGAACAGGCCGAGCAGTTTTTGTTCTGCGGCGTCGATCCATGTTGGATCGACCACGGGCCGCAACGCTGCGCCCCCGATGAAGTCGTCGAACGCCTGTACCGTTGTCCAGCGCGGTTCGAACCCGAGTTCGGTGCGCATCCGCGTGGTGTCCAGGCCACAGCCGAAATGGAAATAGTCGAGCTGTTCGGTGGAGAACTCCCGCATCACCGTTCCCATCACCAGGCGCCCCGCGGTGCGGAACACCGTGAACGGCACCGGCAACTCGACCCGGCCCGCCCGCCGAACCGCTTGCGACAGCGACAGCGCACCGTCACCCGCGATGTTGTAGGTGCCGCTCGCCATGGTGCGCGCCGCGAGGGTCAGCGCGGCCACCGCGTCCTCCTCGTGCAACAGCTGCATCCTGGCGTCCCGGCCGAATACGGTGGGCGTCACCGGCGACCGCAGATATTGCACGCCCCGGGCGGCCAGCCGCGGCCCGACAATCGGGGCGAAGCGCAGAATTGATGTGGCGATATCCGGACGTCGACGCGCGAGCCCGCGAACGTAACCCTCGATATCGATCAGATCGCGCGCAAACCCTCCCCTCGGCGGCGTGCGCGCACTCATTTCCTCGCTGAATTTCGCGGGATCTTTCGCGCTGCATCCGTACACCGCCGACGAGGAGCGCAACACCACCCGACGCACCGACGGCGCCTTCTGGCACACCGCAAACAGTTGCATCGCGCCGAGGACGTTCAAATCCTTCATCACCGCGCGACCGCCGCCCGCCGGTGGGCGGGCCAGTACCGCGGCGTGCACCACGGTGTCCACCCGGCCACCATCGATCACCTTACGGATCAAGGGGTTTCGAATGTCGGCGCGCACGAATTCCGCGCGGCCCATGCGCCGCTGCAACTCTCGGCCGGGTGTCATCGTGTCGACGGCGAGAATGCGTTCGATACTGTGATCCTGAGCCAGTCGTGCGACAACAGTGCCGCCGAAGAACCGGCTGGCCCCGGTGACCAGCACGACCTTCGGTGTGTGCCCTTCCCGACCCTCAGAACCCACCGGCACCCGCTTCCCATCGGCCAGCCGCCATGTGATTAATTCCCGGTCCTAGCGTAGCGGGTGGCTACCCGCTCACCGAGAGTATTAACCAGGATCTAACGATGACTTCAGCCACGCGATACAAATGGTGATATTCAAAATTTCAACTTTCAAACGAAAGGCCCGTCACCTATTGGTGACGGGCCCGACGCAGCTACCACACAGCGACGCTTACTTGCCGAGTTTGCGACGCTGAACACGCGTGCGGCGAAGCAGCTTACGGTGCTTCTTCTTCGACATGCGCT
The DNA here is from genome assembly GCF_052545115.1 of Nocardia glycosmidis. Taxonomy (NCBI): domain Bacteria; kingdom Bacillati; phylum Actinomycetota; class Actinomycetes; order Mycobacteriales; family Nocardiaceae; genus Nocardia; species Nocardia glycosmidis. Next base: position 179,207 of record NZ_JBQWRH010000002.1, read on the forward strand.
TGCGGCGCTTCTTGATCACAGAACCCATAGGGTTGTCCTCGCGTTCTCTCTACTCGGCGCGCACGCTCGCCGTGCGCGATTACCGGACGTCCGTCCGCCGAGCCCCCGGCCGACGAGCCGGGGTCGCTCGGCAAGCTCACGCCCCGTGTTCGCGCCGCCGGAAACCACGAGGCAACCGACATCGATGCCACCGGCGGGCGAACACGAACCGAAGAGCTATCGTACCGGCCCGGCGCGGTGGTCCCGAAACCGCCTCATCCAGCGTCGAAATAGGAGGTTTCCAGATAGTCGTGCACTGCCTTGGCGTGCACTCGGAACGATCTGCCGACGCGCACGGCGGGCAGCTCGCCCGAGTGCACGAGCCGGTACACCGTCATCTTGGACACCCGCATAAGATTCGCCACTTCCGCGACGGTGAGAAACTGGGTGCCGCCACCGAGCACTGATTGCCCCGGTGTCGCGGCGTCACGTTGAGTGTGGGAATTCCCCCGAGCGCCTGCGGGACCGGAGCCGCCGGACGCTCCGGAACTCGCAGACATCTTATTCGAAGACATCATTGCACCATTGACCTCCGGCACGTCCGCGCCGCCGGCTTCCCCACCGGCGGAACAGACACGCACGTGCTCCTTGAAGCTTAGCGGGACCAGTGGTGTTACTGCGACGGGAGTGAGAAATCGGGTTTTCCGATCGGCAACAGACCGGTCAATCCGTTGACGTGCCCTGTTCGACTGACCGTTGTTTGGCCGCGCAGAGCGCCTCCAGGAACGACGAGCGCAGACCGCCGCGCTCCAACTCGCGCATCGCGGCGGCGGTGGTGCCCGCCGGCGAGGTCACCGCGGCACGCAGTTCCGCGGCGGACTGGCCGGATTCATCCAGCAAGGCAGCAGAGCCGACCATGGTCTGCACCACGAGGGCAGTGGCGACGTCCCGGCTCAGTCCGAGCCCCACGCCCGCGTCCACCATGGCCTCGACGACCAGGAAGAAGTAGGCGGGCCCCGAGCCGGACACGGCGGTGACCGCGTCCATCTGGCTCTCCGCGACCGTCACCACCTTGCCGACCGCGGCGAGTATCTCGGTCACCAGCTCCAGATGCTGTTCGCGTGCGTAGCGCCCCGGCGCGATCACGCTCATGCCCTGCCCCACCAGCATCGGCGTATTCGGCATCACCCGCACTACCGGGAATCCGGCAGGCAACTTGCCCTCCAACCGGGCGGTCGGCACACCAGCAGCCAACGAGGCCAGCACCTGATCGCGGTCGCTGCCCAGTTCGGCCTTCCCCAGCGGGGCGAGCACCGCGTCCACATCGCCCGGCTTCACCGCGATCACCAGCAGATCCGCGCCGATGGCCGCATCGGCCACGTCGTCGGTGACCCGGATACCGAGCCGATCGGCGAGCAGATCCGCTCGTTCCCGATGCGTCTCCACCACAACCAAATCCTTGGCCGGTCGCCCGGACTCCAGCAACCCGGCGACCAGCGCCTCTCCGATGCGGCCGCCGCCGATCACCGCAATTCTCGTCATGGGTGTCAAGGCTAGACGGGGCGGACTCGGGCTCAGCGTTGGGGAACGAGCGCCAGCTGACGACTCTGCACGACCACGGCCCCGGTCGAATCGAGCACCAAATGGTCCTCATCGAACAACCGCCCGCCGATCTCGTGTGTGGTCGCGATGATCCGCAACCAGCCCGGCGCGGGCCTGCGGCGCAGGTAGGTGGTCAACTGCACGGTCGGCGCCCAGCCGAAGTGACCGAGGTTCATCGGCACCGGCGGGCTCAGATCGGCGGTCATCATCGCGAAGAACATCGCGATGTCGGGGTCCCGCTCGTCGCCCGGTCGCGGACGTATCCACAGTCGCAGGTGTGGTGGCCCCTGCTCGCCGTCCAGAAAGCGGGCACCGGCACGGTCCAGGTAGATGTCGGCACCCTGGCCGATGTGCACCACCTCGCCCAGCAGGGTGCCGGGCTCGTACCGGATCGCGTCGGCGGGCGGGCGCACCGGCATGTCGGTGTGCTGCCGCACGTAGATCGGGTTCTCGTCGTCCAAGTGACCGAAGGTCAACGCGGTACGCACCAGGACGCGACCGCCCTGCACAAGGTCGGTGCCGGCCAGGCAGATCTGGCGGCCGATCTTGCGGACGCGCACCTCGTACTCGACCTCGCCGGGTTCGGGCGCACCGAGAAAGTCGGAGCTGGCGGCGATCGGCGCCATGCCGACCAGGGCCGGATCGGTCGCACGCAGCCAGTTGGTCGCGGCCGCCGCGCTCGCCGCGACCATCGTCCCGCCGTGCACCTTGGGTCCGATAGTCCAGATGTCATCGATGACGCCCAGGTAGCGGCCGGTATCCGAGGCGGAAGACGGCAGTTCGGTCAGCGCACACACCTGGCTGAACGGCGCGTCGGTCGCGGCGGCCGGGCCGAAATCGGCCGTCAGCTCCGAAGTCATCCTCACTCCTGTCGTCCATCGGCGGCGGACTGTCCCGCAAGCTTCGTACAGCGTAGAACGCAAGGTGCGACAGGGAATTGCGCTATGCCCGAGGTTGGGACGACCGTCACATCGGCGGCTCGGCCGAGGCACGGTGCGCCCCGGTCGGCTCGGGCGCGGCGGCGGCCACGTTCAGGTGCCTGCGCGCGAACGCGAGCGTGCGGTGCAGCATGGCGGCCCGGTCCTGGGTTGTGCGGGCGTTCTGCGTGTTGATCTCGGCTACTACCTGGCCGGTGAAACCGGCGCGGACCAGACTCTCGCACACCTCGGCACACGGCTGGGTGCCCTCGCCGGGAACCAGATGCTCGTCGTGGGCGGCGCCGCGGCCGTCGGCCAGGTGCAGGTGGGCCAGGCCCGGCCCCATGCGGGCGGCCAGTGCCAGCGCGTCGGTGCCCGCGATCGCGGTATGCGACAGGTCGAGGGTGTAGTGCCGGAAACCGGTATCGGTGGGGTCGTACGACGGGCTGAACGCGGTCAGCGCGGGACCCGGGCCACCGCGGCGCTCCAGCCGTCTGACCGCGCCTTCCCGCCGACCGAACAAGGTGTCCGCCCGCATCGGGAACATGTTCTCCACCGCGACGATGACCTGGCTGTTGTCCTCCAGCTCGGCCACCTGCGCGGCGAACCCCGCCGCGTAGCGGCGCTGCCAGCGGAACGGCGGGTGCACCACCACGGTGCGCGCGCCGAGCTCCTCCGCGGTGCGCACACTGCGCTCGAGCTTCGCGATCGGGTCCGAGCCCCACACTCGCTGCGAGATCAGCAGGCAGGGCGCGTGCAGGGCGATCACCGGGACACCGTATCTGCGGGAGTAGGTCTGCACAGTGCTGATGCTCTGACTGGCCGGTTCGGCCCAGACCATCAATTCGACACCGTCATAACCGACTTCGGCCGCGTAGCGGAACGCGTCCTCGGCATTCTGCGGGTACACCGCCGCCGTCGAAAGGCCGACCTGGATAGGCGTGGGTCGCGGCGCGCCGCCGGGCTCATCCGGCGAGACGGCTCCGGTCCACGATCGCGTCCCGGGTGCCTGCCGCACCCCGGTCTCGCCCGCTTGCCCGATATTCCGCACAGCCCGCTCCCTGCTCAGTTCGTATTGAGGAGAAAAGCTAGCGGCCCCAGCGTGACGAAGATGCCCACGACGACGGCGATCACAGTGCTGAGAATATCGTCGGTCCGGCGCAGAATTCGCACGAGGGCCACCAACCCGAGAATCGCGATCATCGCCAAGGCCAGCGCTACCCAGGGCAGCATCTCCCACATGCGCTCGAAACCCTTGAACAGCAACATTCCCGCGATCACCGCGCCGGCACTCTGGCCGCCCAGGATCATCCACTGGCGCCGGTTGGCCTCGTACTCCGAATTCCGGCCGGCCCGCGACCGGCGCGAGATAGCCCTCGGCCGCTCGGCGGCCTCGTCCTCGTCGTCCTCGTCGTCCAGCTCGATCGGCTCGTAGACATCGGTGGCACCGTCCAGCTCGCCGGCATCGACCACGGAACGTTCGCCACCGCGCCTGCCCCGCAGCGCTGCGGCGCGCTCGGCTCGCTCGACGCCATCGCGCAGGAGGTCACCCGCCACCGTCGGCCCGGATACCAGTTGCTGGTCCTGGCTGGCCAGCGACCACGCGGAGGTCGGGATCGCACCGGAGTCCAGGGCCGCGTCGCGCGCCGGGGCCTGACCCTTGTGCCGCCGGGCAGACCAGGCGGGAAGGCCGTTTTCACCGGCGGCGTTGCTCCGGGATCCGTTTCGGTGCGCCTGCGGGTGCGGGTCAGGAAGAGGTGGCCGTCCCGGTTTCGGGCGCGCGTCGGGTGGCGGCTCCGATTCCGCGGCGAAGCCGCCCGTGGCCGGTGACCACGCCGCGGTGGCGGGCCCGAGTTCCTCCGCCGCCTCGGCCGCCTCCGCCGCTCTGCGCCTGGCCGCGCGGCCGCCCTGGACACCGTTGCGCTCCGGGCGCCCGTGCGATCTGCCGGGCTCGGACCGACCGAGTCCGGGCTCATCGAATTCCGTGTGGTGGGTTCGGCCGAGGTCGGCGGCCCGGGAGTCGGGCGGCACCTCCCGGCCCTGCGACTCGTGCCAGCCGCGTTCCTCGGTGGCTTCCTCCTCCGGCTCGTCTTGTCTGCGTCTGCGGCGGGAGCGCGGCGGCGTCTCCGGCACGGCCGCACTGAACTGCGGGTCCGGCGCGGAAGCACCGGGCGCGGCCGAAAACAGTTCGGAGACCGGAGTATCCGAGGAGAGCGGATCGAGGGGCACACCGCGCCGCGTGTCGGAGGGCATCTCCCGACCCGGCATCACCCGGCTCGACCAACCGGGGCCGAGATTATCGACCCGGGGTGGATTGTCGGTCCGTGGCGGTTCGGGCTGGGCGTAACCCGCCAGCGGGTCGTAGATCGAAATCGGGCCCGACATGGGCGAATACACCGAAGGGTCGGGCGCCGGTTGCGGTGCGTAGGAAACCGGCGCCGGCGGATCGAACGAGGACGACGCGGCTGCGGGTTCTTCCGCCTCTGCGGGTTCTTCCGCGCCGGAATCAGGCGCCGCGTGCGCCGAATGTCCGCCGCCCTCCCGGATGACCGGCAGGTCTCCGGTCAGTTCGGCGACGGAGACGCTGCGGCTGCCGCGGCGGCGCCTGCCCCCACCGGACGAGGCGGCTCCCTGCTGGCCGTTGCGTGCCAGCAGTTCCGCGACCGACAGCTGTTTGGAATCCTCGGTCATGACGACACCGTCCCGATCGGTCCCGACAGCGGGGCGCCACCACCCGGCGCCGGCTTACCGTCCGAGGCTGCCGGGCCCGCTGCGTAGGTTGCTTCGAGTCCACCATTCATATCGGTATCCAGTTTGCGCAGGATGAGCCCTTCGCGCAGCGCCCACGGACAAATCTCTAATGTATCCAGCGACAGTGCCCGCATACTCGCCTCCGCGACCAGTGCGCCAGCCACCAATTGCTGTGACCGATCGGAACTTACGCCTTCCAATTCTGCACGGTCCGACGCCGTCATCCGCGAGATGAACGCAATCAGTTGGCGCAGACCCGAGCCGGTCAGTGCACGGCGCACCCGTGGCCCCGCGGTGGAGGGAGCCGCCCCGGTCAGTCTGGCCAGCGATCGAAACGTCTTCGACGTGCCGACGGCCAGGTCGGGTTTGCCCGGCTCGATCAGTTTCTTCGCCGGAACCACCAGTTCGGCGTCGAGCCAGTCCCGCAGCACGGCCACCCGGCGCTTGCCCGGCGGATCCTCGCGCAGCCATTCCCTGGTCAGGCGCCCCGCACCCAGCTGCAGCGATAACGCGACGTCCGGTTCTTCGTCGCCGCCGTTCGTCATCTCCAGCGACCCGCCACCGATGTCCAGATTGAGAATGCGGCCGGCGCTCCAGCCGTACCACCGCCGCACCGCGAGGAAGGTCAGCCGCGCCTCATCGACACCGGACAGCACCCGCAGGTCGACGCCGGTGGATGCGCGCACCTCGGCGAGGACCTCCTCGGAGTTGGTCGCCTCGCGCAGCGCCGAGGTCGCGAACGGCATCAGCTCGACGCATCGGGAGGTCTCGGCGATGCTGGCGAATTCGGCGACGGTGTCGATCAGCCGCCGCGCGCCCGCTTCGGTGATGCGGCCCGCGGCGTCGATGTTCTCCGACAGCCGCAGCGTCGCTTTCGTCGAGCTCATGGGCAGTGGGTGACCGCCACGATGCGCGTCCACCACCAGCAGGTGAACGGTATTGCTTCCGACATCCAGTACCCCAAGCCGCACATGAACACGGTACTGGGTACTGCGGCCCTTCAGCCCAGGCGATCGAGCTGTTAGCGTCTGGATGTGTGACGGTAGGCGCATCCGCGAGCAGCCAGACCCGGCCCCGACCAGCAGGAAAGATCGACCCGACCCCCGAAGTCGATCTCGACTTTCCCCGGGAATGGATCGAGTTCGTTGACCCGGCAAACGACGAGCATCTGATCGTCGCCGATTTGACCTGGCTGTTGTCGAGCTGGACGTGTGTCTTCGGCACACCGGCCTGTCAGGGGATTCTGGCCGATCGGCCGGACGACGGCTGCTGCTCGCACGGCGCCTTCCTCTCCGATGAGGACGACCGCAAACGGCTGCAACGTGCTGTGAAAATGCTCACACCAGAGGATTGGCAGTTGCGGGATGAAGCCGTCAACGCGGAAGGCAAGGTCACCAAGAAGGGCTATCTCGAGCTCGACGAGCTGGACGAGGAGCCCGCGCTGCGCACCCGCCGGTTCGACGGCGCGTGCATTTTCCTCAACCGCCCCGGCTTCGCCGGCGGCGTCGGTTGCGCACTGCACACCATGGCACTGCGCCGCGGCATCGAACCGCTGGAAGTGAAGCCCGACGTGTGCTGGCAGTTGCCCATCCGGCGCACCCAGGACTGGGTGGACCGCCCGGACGGCGTGCAGATCCTTCGAACCATGATCACCGAGTACGACCGCCGCGGTTGGGGCCCGGGCGGAACAGATCTGGACTGGTACTGCTCCGGCTCCCCCGACGCCCACGTCGGCAGCAAGCCGGTCTGGCAGACCTATGCGCCGGAACTGACCGAGTTGATCGGCGCACCCGCCTACGAGGAGCTGGCCAGGCACTGCAAGCGCCGGGAGGGCCTCGGACTGATCGCCGTACACCCGGCCACCGTGCACGCCGAGCGGATGCGCGATTGCGCCCACCCGCCGGCCTGATCGTTTGCGCACCGAGCGCTTGCGCAGCGCCACCGCCTCCGGTGCCGGGTTCACCCCCTCGCCATGCGAGCTTTACCCGAATGGGGTTTGATGTGCCGCTATGTCGAAGAAAGTTCTCACCACGGCGACCATCGCGCTGGGCGCCGTCCTCTCGCTGACCGGAGTAGCCCACGCGGAGCCGAATGGCGACCCGCACAAGTTCTACGACTTCACCTCGGAATTCGTCTCGGCCACCGATCCGGCCGCGGGCAACGCCAAGGCCGCGGGCAAGCTCCTGATCGCGAGCCCATACGGCACCTCGCACACCATCGCCTGCCGCGGCACCAACACCGCTGACCTCTACGACTGCATGCAGGAAGACGCCCTGGGCTGGATCACCCTGCAGAAGACCGAGACCCCGCTCGGCACCACCTGGATCTACTTGCCGTAGCCTTCCCACCTCCCCGTCTTCAGGCCGTACTGGTCGGTTCGGCGCCCCCCGGGGGGGTTCTGGGCGTGCCCGGCGAGTTACCCATGTGCTCACGAGATCAGTTGTGCTGTTTCGTGAGCACATGGGGTGTCGGGTGGGTTTTACGCCTCCAGCTTGTAGCCGAGGCCGCGCACCGTGACCAGGTGCTCCGGCTTGGCCGGATCGGCTTCGATCTTCGAGCGCAACCGTTTGACGTGCACGTCCAGCGTCTTGGTGTCGCCGACGTAGTCCGCGCCCCACACCCGGTCGATCAGCTGCCCGCGGGTGAGTACCCGCCCGGAATTGCGCAGCAGATATTCGAGCAGGTCGAATTCCTTGAGCGGCAACGTGACCTGCTTGCCGTTCACCAGGACGGTGTGCCGGTCGACGTCCATCCGGACCGGACCAGCCTCCAGCACGCCGCTCTCATTGGAACCGTCCAGGTCTTCGCCCGCGCCGCGGCGCAGCACCGCGCGGATGCGCGCGATGAGCTCGCGCGCGGAATACGGCTTGGTGACGTAGTCGTCGGCGCCGAGTTCCAGGCCGACCACCTTGTCGATTTCGCTGTCACGCGCGGTGACCATGATCACCGGGACGCCGCTGCGGATGCGCAACTGCTTGCACACGTCGGTGCCGCTCATGCCGGGCAGCATCAGATCGAGCAGCACGATGTCCGCCCCGGACCGGTCGAATTCGGCGAGCGCGGACGGTCCGTCACCGACCACAGTGACCTCGAAACCCTCCTTGCGCAGCAGGAACGCGAGCGGATCGGCCAGCGACTCCTCATCCTCGACGATCAGAACACTCGTCATCTGCGTGCCTCCACACCATTCGGTCGGCCCGGCCCTGACGGACGCGGGCTTGTTTCTATCGTGCTCACCACAGTGCCGTCGTGATCGTCGTCGGCGCCCGCTTCGTGGTGGGCGGGTATGCGCAAAGTGAACGTCGATCCGGTACCCAACTTGCTCCACAGGGTGATTTCCCCGTTGTGGTTGGCGGCCACGTGTTTGACGATAGCCAGACCGAGCCCGGTACCGCCGGTGGAGCGGGAACGTGCCTTGTCGGATCGGAAGAATCGTTCGAAAACTCGCTCTTGGTCTTCCTTGGCGATGCCGATGCCACGGTCGGTGACCGCCATCGCGACATGATCGCCGCGCAGCGAGCGGCTCACCGACACGTGCGAACCGGGCGGTGAATAGGCGATCGCGTTCTCCACCAGGTTGGACAGGGCGGTGACCAGCAAGGTTTCATCGCCGAGCACCTCCAGGCCGCTCGGCCGGTCGGTGCTGACCGTGATACCGGCGGCCTCGGCGGCGGTACGCGAGCGGTCCACCGCCTGCATCACCACGGTGTCCACGTCCACCACTTCGAGCTCGGGCAACTTCTCCGCACCTTGCAGACGCGAGAGCGCGATGAGTTCGGTCACCATCTTGCCGAGCCGCCGCGATTCGCCGAGCACGCGCTGACCGAAGTGCCGCACGGCCTCCGGGTCCTCCGCCGATTCCAGCAGTGCCTCGGCCAGCAGGCTCATCGCACCGACCGGGGTCTTGAGCTCATGGCTGACGTTGGCGACGAAATCGCGCCGGGTGGCCTCCATCCGCGCCTGCTCGGAATCGTCGTCGGCGAACAGCACGGTGAACGTGGTGTCTTCGCGCGACAGTTGCCTGGCGACGCCACGCACGGCGATGCGGCCGCGGCCGGGGACGGGGTTCTTGGCGGTGAGGTCGAACTCGGCGGACTCGCCGCTGCCGAGCACTTTCTCCACCGCGACCCAGGCGCGCTCGTCGAGCAGGCGGTTGCGCACCAGGCCGAGCTCCTCGGCGCGCGGATTGACCAGCACTACGTCGCGATACTCGTCGACCACCGCGATACCGCTTTCGGAAGCGAGCACGATCAGGTCGAGGACCTGCGACATGGTGAGCCCGGAGTCGGCCTGCCTACGGGCGGCTTGCCTGGCATTCACATACGGGATCAGTAGCCCGCCGACTGCCAGACCGACGACAGCCGCGAGGACTGCCAAGAGCACGGCCTGGGGAACACTCACCCTTGAATCGTACGGTCGCCGACGGATCGGCCAACGGCGGGTGCGCGAAGTTTCGCGCAGGTCATGGCACCTTATGGACACGTTAGCCGCATGTTTACGCGCCGTTCGCCCGTACTCCTCGCCGCTGCGTGTCTTCAGCCCATAGCAGGTTGCGGACGCGGTATTCGCCGTGCTTGTCCCGCGTTGAAAGCCGCTCGGCATCTGGACGTATTCACGCGCACGCACTCAGGTGTCGAAGTCAGTCGTCTCCACATGCAGCGCCTCCACGATGCGCAAAGGTGCACGGTCGGACCGCGCCGATTACCAGCCCGGATTCCCACGGACCGGGACATTGACGAAACTCGGCCGCTCGGGATCCAGTTGGACATGCTGTGGCCGCAGCCCCGTGTCGATGAGCATCGGCAGAATCGGCAGGCCCTTGGGGAAGTTGCCCGCGTAGACGTCGACCCGCAGGCGGTGGCCGGGCTGCAGGATCGCCTCGGTGGCGGGCAGCGCGATGTCCAGCGTGGTCGCCTCACCGGGGACGGTCGGCTGCCGCCGATCCAACGAGGTGAACGGGCGCGGGTCGGTGTAGTCACCATTGGCCGATTTCGTGCTGTTCGCATCGTCGATCGCGCGCAGCGAGGCCATGAGCTGCCCCGACGACAGCACGCCGGATCGGCCGTCCGGCGCGACGTCGTTCACCGTGACCACCCAGTAACCGTCGGCGGCATCCTGAACGGTATTGAGCCGCACCGCGATCCGACCGGAGACGGAGGTCGGCTCGAGGACCGGGGCGCTGGTGAAGGTCAGCCCGTTGCGCTCCTGGATCCTGGCGTCCTTCGCGCAGCCGTCGATCACCGACAGCACGCCCGCGCTGCCCTGCGCGGCATCGTTCGAGCACAGACCGGTCAAGCCGGGCGCGACGGTCAGGCGTGCGGTCTCGCCGGTTGCTTCCGGTGTGAGCGACCCGTCGTAGCGGCTGTTCGCCATGCCACTGGGCGCCGCCGACAGGTACATCCTGCGGTGCACCGGACCAGTTTCGTCGACGGGCGCGGCGAAGGAGTCGGTGCTGATCCAATCGCCGCCCTGCCGGCGCACCGTGACGGGGCCGTACTGCTCGATGCCGTTGTCGATGTCCTTGAGCCACTTGTCGAACCACGCGCGTTGCAGCACGTCCAGCCGCGGTGGCAAGCCCGGCTGACCGTACTCGTTGCCCGAGTTGAGGTGATAGGTATTGCCCACCAGTAGCTGCTTTCGGCCGGGCAGCAGCGGGATCTCGTTGTAGATCTTGGATTCCGAGTAGGTGAACAGATCGTGCCAGCCGCCGGTGACGAAGGTCGGCGCCTGGATCCGGCTCGGATCACCCAGCCAGTCCTGTCGCGACCCGGAGCTGTCGGTCAGCAGTTCCTTCGCGCGTGGGTCGAGATCGTCGATCCGGGCGGTGGTGTACACGTTGAGCAGGACGTCCATGAATGTCCATGGGTCACGGGCGCGGTCGGCCAGCCAGGTGGTGTCGAGCTGCCCGGCGAGCACGGACGCGAGGTCGGGAATCAGCTTCAGTCCATTGATCGCGGTGAGCCACAGCGGGATGAAGGTGAAGCCGAAGCCGCCGCCGGGCGCGAGTACGTCGTTCACCAGGTCGCTGCCCGGCACGACGGGGAAGATCGCCTGGAGGGCAGGTGGATTCCGCTCGGCGGCCTGCAGCTGATTGATCCCCGAGTAGGAGATGCCATTCATGCCGATGCGCCCGTTGGACCACGGCTGTCGCGCCGCCCAGTCGATCACCTCGACGGTGTCGCGCTGCTCGCGACCGCGCAGCATGTCCCAGGTGCCCTGGGAGAAGCCGGTACCTCGCACGTCGACGACCACCTGCGCGTAGCCGCTCTTGATCAGCTGGCGGTCGACGGTGAAATTGCGCAACTCGCCGCCGCCGAACGCCTTGGTCAAGTCGGTGACGCCGGACAACGGAGTGCCGCTCAGATCGATCTGCCGCAGCAGTTGGAGCAGCGCGCCGGACAGGCCGGGAATGGATTGCGCGTGATCGGCCAGATTCGACACCAGTTTGGTGTAGGGCGTCATGTTGACCACCGTCGGCGTCGGGGTGCCGATCGGAAGACCCGAGGCGTCCGCGGGCCGGTAGACATTGCCCTTCAGGACAGTGCCGTCACTCATCGTGATCGGGACGTCCCACTGAATGTGGATGTTCGGGTACCGCTGTGGGCCGTCTTGGGTCGCCGTCCACGCAGCCCCGGCCCGGCCGCCGTCCGGACCGGTCGGTGGCACAGCGGCGGCGCCATCGGCTGGGCACCGGACGAGTGCCGCGACAGCGAGCGCCGCCACTGCGGCCCGCAACACGTGCTTCACCGGACGCGGTCCACCTCTCGGCCAACCGAACGGACGTGATTACATCGACCGGCCTTTGCACTGGTCATGCCGGTCATAGCTCGATCTCGCCAGCAGAATCACGGCTCACCGCAGGAACCGTAGACCCCCCACTGCCAACTGGCGTTTACCCGGGCGGGCGTGTCGCACGACGCCCCAACCGGAAGCGGTCCCGAACGAGCCGTAAGACAACCGCACCGCCACCCATTCGGGTGGCGGCGGGTGGGAAATTCGCGTTCGCGGGTTACTTGGCGCCCTGCCCGGCGACGGCGGCGGCGCCCGCGGCGGCCGCCTCCGGGTCCAGGTACTCATGGGGACGCACCGGGCGCAGGTTCTCGTCGAGCTCGTAACGCAGCGGGATGCCGGTAGGGATGTTCAGGCCCGCGATGTCCTGATCGGAGATCTGGTCGAGGTGCTTGACCAGTGCGCGCAGCGAGTTGCCGTGCGCGGCGACCAGCACGGTCTTGCCGGCGAGCAGGTCCTTGGAGATGGTCGACTCCCAATACGGGACCATCCGGTTCACGACATCGAGTAGGCACTCCGTCTTCGGGACATCGATGCCCGCGTACCGCGGGTCACCTTCCTGGCTGTACTCGTTGGCCGGATCGATCGGCGGCGGAGGTGTGTCGTAGCTGCGGCGCCACAGCATGAACTGCTCGTCGCCGTACTTCTCCCGGACCTGTGCCTTGTTCTTGCCCTGCAGCTCGCCGTAGTGACGCTCGTTGAGCCGCCAGTCGCGGACCACCGGAATCCACTGCCGGTCGGCGGCGTCCAAGGCGATGTTCGCGGTGGAGATCGCGCGGCGCAGCAGCGAGGTGTAGACGATGTCCGGCAGGATGCCGTGCTCGGCCAGCAGCTCCCCGGCGCGCTTGCCCTCGGCGATGCCCTTGTCCGTCAGGTGCACGTCCACCCAGCCGGTGAACAGGTTCAGGGCGTTCCATTCGCTTTCGCCGTGGCGCAGCAGCACGAGGGTGTACGTCATGCCGCCATCCTCCCATGCGCGCTCGGCCGGGTCGCATCGGTTCCGCCACTGGCCCCGACCGGCCGGGCGGGACCAGTGCGAAGTCAGACCGTGTGGTCCGTGGCGAGTACACCCGCGCCCACCAGCGTGGCGCCGTGGGTGATTCGGGACGGCTCCACGCGCAGTTCCCGCAGGAAGTTCAGCCGGGCGTGCTCGCCCACCGCCGCCCGCAGCGGATCCCACAGCGGCGCACCGGATTGCGCGAAGCCGCCGCCGATCACCACCCGGTCGATGTCGAGCAGGGCGGCGGCGGAAGCGATGGCCGTCCCCAGCGCGGTGCCCGCCCGGTGCAGCGCGGCGCGGGCGATTCGGTCGCCCGCGTGCGCGTCCACGGCCAACTGGGCACCGGTGGCGCCGGGCCACCCCTGCTCGCGTGCCCAACGCACCGACGACATGCCACTGGCGACCGCCTCGACGCACCCCACGCCGCCGCACCCGCACGGCGTATCCCAACCCGGCACGACGATGTGCCCGACATGCCCGGCATTGCCGGTGCGCCCGAGCAGCACTGTGCCGCCCGCGATCAGCCCGCCGCCGATCCCAGATGACACGGTCATGGCCAGGGCATCGGACACTCCGCGCAGCGCGCCGACACGGTGCTCGGCCAACGCGAGGCAGGCACCGTCGATAGCGAATCGAATCGTGGCCGAGGCGAACAGCTCCTGCACGGCGGCGACGATCGGAAACCCCGCTTTCCACTCGGGAATGTTCAGCGGCCCGGTGACACCCGTTCGCACATCCACCGGCCCGGCCGAACCGATCCCCACGGCGCTGATCGACTCCGCTCCCGCCACCTCGAGCAGCAGTCCGCGACAGGCATCCCACACGCCCGCCCGCGGCACATCCACTCGGCGCACGTCCCCTACCGCGTAGCCGGGATGTACCACCCCGGCCGCGAACTTCGTCGCGCCGATATCCAGAGCGAGAACCGTCATACCTTTCCCCCTCACCGCCCTTCCCCTGCACCGATCCGAGCAAGCTGAGCTTGTCACCCGGACACTGACCGAAGCGCCGGATTCGCCGGACCGGCCGCTCAGGGCTGGTCGGCCGGGTCGACCAGATGCTCGAAGGCACGCAGATTCTGCACCGACTCGCCCCGCGAGACGCGCCATTGCCATTCCCGCCGAATGGATTCGGCGAATCCGAGTTCCAGCAGCACGTTGAAATCGGCGTCGACGGCCTCGAGCACCTGGCCGAACACCCGATCCAGCTCGTCCGGGGTGACCGCGTGGGTGGCCATCCGGCCGACCAGGTAGATGTCGCCGATCCGGTCCAGGGTGTAGGCCACGGCGTAGAGCCTGCGGTTGCGGCGCAGCAGGAATTTGTAAACGCCCTCGAAGTTCTCGTCCGGCTTGCGGCAGACAAAAGCTTCGACGCGGATCCCGTGCTTGCCCACCGTCAGCATCACGGTGGTCTTCAGCTTGCGCTCGCCGGGCAAGACGACGACGAAGGTCGCCTCGCCAGGGCGGGTGTACTCGATCTCCCGTTCCCGCAGCGTCGCGTCGATGACCTGCGCGGTTGCCTGGACCTCGGTCACCGGTGCACTCCGGCGCGGCGCTGCCACAGCGCCCGCGACCTGGCCTGGCTGTTCTCCCCGAGCAGAGCGGCCGTCCGTTCACCGGCCAGTGGGGTGCGCTCGCCGGAGACGAGGTCGTAGGCGTCGTCGCGCAACACACCGGGTGCGAGACCACCGCCGCCGGGCACGGCGCGGTCGCCGTGGAAACCGGCCAGGGCCGCGGAGTAGCTGGCGAGCAGGCCGTCGGCGGTGTGCGCCCAGGAGAAGTTCGCGGCGTGCGCGACGGCGCCCGCGCTCATCCGACGCAGCCGATCGGGGTCGTCGAGTAGGTGGCGCAGCGCATTCGCCCAGTCCGCGGTGCGGTGTCCCGCGACGAGCAGGCCGGAGACGTCGTGCCGCACAGCCGTGCCGAGACCGCCGACGTCGGCTGCGAGCACCGGGGTGCCGCTGGCCTGCGCCTCGATAGCGACCAGGCCGAAAGATTCGTTGTAGCTCGGCACCGCGACCAGATCGGCGGCGCGGTAGACCAGCACCAGCCGCTCCGGTGGCTGCGGCGGCAGAAAGCTGACCCGCTCGGCGATGCCCAACTCGGCGGCCAGCTCGATCAACGCGTCCGGTCGCTCGAGGCCACTGCCGGACGGCCCGCCGACGATCAGGACGCGCAACGCGCATTCCGGATCGGCGCGCAGCACCTCGGCGGCGGCGCGCACCAGCACGTCGGGCGCCTTCAGCGGCTGGATGCGACCGACGAACGCGACGATCTGCTCGTCCGCGGACAACCCGAGCGCCGCGCGGGCCGCGGCTCGGTCGCCAGGGTGGTAGCAGCTCAGGTCCGCCCCGGGTGGCACGACATCGATCCGCTCGGGGTCGGCGCCGTAGAGCTCGACCAGCTGACGGGCCTCCTCGACGGTGTTGGCGACCAGCCGATCGGACTCCGCGATCACCTGCTTCTCGCCGATCTCGCGGGTAGCCGGTTCGGGGCAGTCACCGTCGGCCAACGCGGCGTTCTTCACCGCCGCGAGCGTGTGCGCGGTGTGCACCAGCGGCACCCGCCACCGATCCCTGGTCAGCCAGCCGACCTGACCGGACAGCCAGTAGTGCGAGTGCACCAGGTCGTAGTAGCCGGGCAGGTTCCTGGCCTCCTGGCGCAGCACCTCCGCGGTGAACGGGCACAGCTGGGTGGGCAGATCGTGCTTGTCCAGTCCCTCGAACGGGCCGGCCACCACATTGCGCACGAGCACGCCGGGCGCGGCCTCCTGGACCGGCGGGACGTTCGACGAGGTGGCCCGGGTGAAAATCTCCACCTCGGTGCCGCGCCGAGCCAGCTCAACGGCGGTTTGCAGCACGTAGACGTTCATACCGCCCGCATCACCGGTTCCTGGCTGGGCGAGTGGTGAGGTATGCACCGATAGCACGGCAATACGGTTCGGCCGTAGGTCCTGGCGCTGACTCACGCTGTCCATACTTGCACGGAGCCTTCTCGCTCCCGGACGCCCGGACCGCTCCGAGTGAGACCTATCACACAGCGGATGCGTAGCTCACCGGCCCGCGACGAACGCGCTCGGCTCGGCGGCGAACCGGGAGCGATCCTCGATGAACAGGCTGTAACCACGTCGCTGATCGGCGACCACGTCCCGAATCGGCACGAGCTCAGGCCGACCCTCCTTCGGGCGACAGCTCGGCTCCGGCAAACACCGCGCACTTAGGATGACAGGCATGAGTACTCGCACCGCCGTCGTCACCGGAGCCAGCTCGGGAATCGGGGAGGCCACTGCCCGGGAGCTGGCGAAACAGGGCTACCACGTCTACGTCGGCGCCCGCAGAATCGACCGGCTGCGCGTACTCGCCGACGAAATCGGCGGCACCGCACTGGAACTCGACGTCACCTCGGAGGAGTCGGTGCGCTCGTTCGCCGACGCGGTCGAGCGGGTCGACGTGCTGGTCAACAACGCGGGCGGCGCCAAAGGCATGGCGTCGGTCGCCGAGGCCGATCTGGATGATTGGCGCTGGATGTGGGAGACGAACGTGCTCGGCACCCTGCGCGTCACGAAAGCCCTGCTGCCCAAGCTGATCGACTCCGGCGATGGATTGATCGTCACCATCACGTCGGTAGCCGCGTTCACCGCCTACGACAACGGCTCCGGCTACACCTCGGCCAAGCACGCGCAGGCCGTGTTGCACCGCACCTTGCGCGGCGAACTCCTCGGACAGCCGGTACGGCTGACCGAAATCGCCCCTGGCGCAGTGGACACCGAGTTCTCGCTCGTGCGCTTCGGTGGCGACGCCGAACGCGCCGCCAAGGTGTACCAGGGCATCGACCCGCTGGTCGCCCAGGACATCGCGGAGATCATCGGCTTCGTGGCGTCGCGGCCCCCGCACGTGAATCTGGATCAAATCATCGTGAAGCCACGCGACCAGGCCGACCCGGCCCGATTCGCCCGGCGCGGTTGAGTTGCTCGTGAGCCGTTAGCATCCGACAGACCGAACACAGGACATCGGATGGGAGTGGTTCGGCTCATGCTCAAAGGCTTCAAAGAGTTCCTGATGCGGGGGAACGTCATCGACCTCGCGGTCGCGGTCGTGATGGGCACCGCGTTCACCGCCGTAGTGACCTCGGTGACGAAAGGGATCGTCAACCCCTTGCTCGCCGTCTTCGGCAGCACCAACGAACTGGGTCTCGGCGTACAGCTGATCGCATCCAAGCCCGCCACGTTCATCGCGATCGGGCCGATCATCACGGCGACCATCGATTTCGTCATGGTCGCGGCCGTGCTGTATTTCGTGCTGATCCTGCCGATGAAGACGATCAAGAACCGCTTCGGCACCACCAAAGCGGCCGAGCCGACCGAGATCGAACTGCTGATCGAGATCCGCGACCTGCTCGCCGAGCGGCACGAGACGGTGCTCGCCGAAAGAACCGCCGACCGCCGAATCGAACAAGAGAGCAGGATATAGGGGCGCCGGAACCCTCGACTGGCCGAGCCGGGCGCTTGGCTACAGCCATGTCTTACGAGCGTGCGCCTGGGCCGCGCTTGCGCGGCCGATAGCACAGCTCAGCGCCGACCGACCGGCTGCGGCGGCACCGGCGTGGCCGACACCACCGCCGACGGTGCGCCCTGGGCCGCCGACATACTCTTCCAAGTGTTCCAGTCGATGGTCCAGTCGTAGAGGTCTCCATCGGCGGCGGAGAGCGGGATAGACGTCCCGGTTACCTCGACCGGATCACCATAGAGCGCGGTGGGGAAATAAGCCTGCGCGTCGCCGGGCGACAGGTTGATACAACCGTTGGTGACGTTCGCCGAGCCCTGCGCGGAAAGCGATGCCGGATTGGCGTGGATGAATTCGCCGTTGTTGGAGATGCGGACCGCCCAACGTTCGCGGACATTGGTGTAATACGGCGGATTCGACATCATGAAGTCGTCATATTTCTCGGTGACCACGTGAATCCCGGACCGTGTGACATTGCGTGGCTCGTTGCCCTCGCCATAGCTGACCGCGAAATCGAACACGGTCTGTCCGTCGCGGACCACCTGCATGCGGTGACTCGGCGCACTCGCCTTGACGATCTGGCTTCGGCCGATGCGGAAGTCCGACGTCAGATCGGAGTAGCCGTAGTTGCCGCCACCCAGGTCGAGTCCGTAGAGCCGCGCCGAGACGTGCACGGTGGTGCCGGGTGTCCAGTAATCCTTCGGCCGCCAGTGCGCCCGTGAACCGCCGTCGTCCGGAAACCAGGCCCACGCGCCCTCGGTGGGCGGGTCGGTGGTGACGGTGAGCGCCTTCTCCACCGCGGCCTTGTTCGACACGGCGGAAGTGAACTGCAGGATGATCGGTGCGGCGATGCCGACCTCCTGGTTGTCGCCGATATTGACGGTCGCGGGCACCGTGCTCTTCGGCGCGAGCGTGCGGAACGATCCCTCGATCGGGATCGGTTTGCCATCGGTCCCGATCGCGGTCCCCGACCAGGTGTAGGTGGCGCCGTAGCCGAGTGGCTCGGTAATGGCGTAGCCGCGCTTGTCCGGCGCGAATTCGCCGCGGACCTGCCTGCCCGCGGCATTTGTCAGCGCGATCTGGTCGATCGTGCCGTCGCTGATCGTCACCGAAACGGGCGCGGTCGGGTTGACGTCGGCGGCGTCGGCGCCGGGAACCAACGTCACCTTGGCGATCGGACCGGGACCTCGTCCGGCCGGTGCGCCGCGGTCCATCGCGCACCCTGCCACGAGCGCGATGACCATCAGCAGCACGGCCGACACCGCGGCCACCGGGCGGCGCATCATCGGACGGTTACTCACTTGTTCGAATTTACGCGGACCTCGCGGCCGGACCTGTCGTCACAGCACGGCGACGGCTTCAAGGCTCGCCGCGACGGCGACGATCACAGCGTGACACCGACGGTGACGGGTTCCGGTTCCAAGCGGATCCCGAAGCGGTCGGCGACGCCGTCGCGCACCGTTCTGGCCAGCGCCACCAGGTCGGCTGCGCTGGCGTTACCGCGATTGGTCAGCGCCAGGGTGTGTTTCGTCGACAGCCGGGCCCGCGCCTCGGCGCCAGGGAATCCTTTCCCGAAACCGGCCTGCTCGATCAGCCAGCCCGCGGAGAACTTGACTCCGCCCGCCGCCGGGTAGGTCGGCACCGTGACATCGCCCACATGCCGGGCGATCGCGGCCTGAACCCGCGCCACCCGAGCGGGGGCGACCACCGGGTTGGTGAAGAACGATCCCGCGCTCCAGGTGTCGTGGTCGGCCGGGTCGAGCACCATGCCCTTGCTCGCGCGCAGCCGTAGCACCGCGCCCCGGACGTCGGCCGCGGGCCGGGACTCGCCGACCTCGGCGCCCAGCGCGGTGGCCAGTTCGCCGTAGCGCAGGGGCACGCTGGAACCGTCGGCGCGGAGTGCGAAGTCGACCGCGAGCACTACGGCGTCATCTCGGTGCTTCAACACGCTCGTGCGGTAGCCGAAGCCCAGCTCGTCGGCTGTCACCCAGCGGATCTCGCCGCTGGCGCGGTCCAGCAGACGCGCCCGGCGTAGCAGGTTGGCCACCTCGGCGCCGTACGCGCCGACGTTCTGCACCGGCGTCGCGCCCGCCGAACCGGGAATACCGGACAGACATTCCAGCCCACCGAAGCCGGCGGCGACCGTGGCGCGTACAACATCCTCCCAGTTCGCGCCCGCTTCCGCGACCACGCCACCGGCACCGATCTCGACACCGGTGGTGGCGACCCGGACCACCACACCATCGAAACCGTCATCGCCGACGAGCAGATTCGAACCACCCGCCAGCAGCAGCAGCGGGACACCGGCGGCGTCCAGCGCGCGCACCGTCGCGACCAGCGCTCGAGTCGTCGCGCACTCGGCGACCAGGGCGGGTCCGCCCACCCGCAGCGTGGTCAGCTCCGCCAGCCGCACGTCGGTGCGCAGCCGCGCACCGGTGTCGGCGAGGAGATCCGACGGCACCACACGTGAAGTTCGCACGCCACACGGTAGCGTGCACTGCGCACTACGAGGAGGCCCGATGCACCGCTCGTATGCTCGGCGCGCCACACGGTAGCGTGTGCACCCATGGCTACACCGCTGGCGTATACGGCCCGCTACTCGCATTCCCCCACCGCCGTGCGCGCGGCCTTCGCGAACGAGTTGTACTGGAAAGACCGCATCACCGAGGTCGGCGGCGCCGGCGCCCGCCTGGAGTCGGTCACCATCAGCAGTGACCACGTGCGCGTCGAAATGGTGCAGGCCATCGCCGCCGACAAATTGCCCGCCGCGATCACCGCAGTGCGCCCGGGTGGCCTGATCATTCCGCGCGTCGAGCACTGGAGCGGCGACACGGCCGGCTTCGAAGCGCGCGTCGAGGGTGCGCCCGCCGAGGTACACGGCACCATCACGCTGTCCGCCGACGGCTCCGGCGCCACCGTAGTGGTCGAGGGCACGATCGAGGTGAAGATCCCACTGTTCGGCGGCAAGATCGAGAACGCGATCGACGAACACCTCACCGAGCTGCTGAAGAACGAGGCGGAGTTCACCGAGGCCTGGATCACGGCACACTGATTCGCGCCGGACAATCCCGCACCGGGTGCAACCGCATGTCCGGCACCAGCGTTTGTGTGGCCTCCGCACACCACCCGCCCGTCGCGGTAGGTGTTACCGGACCCAGTAATCTGTGAGCCCATGGCACGCCGACTCGACTACTCCGCCCGTTATCCGCTGCACACCACAAAAGAGCTGTACGCGGCGCTGTCGAGCCGTGACTTCTGGGAAGCGCGGATCGAGGAGATGCGGAAGTACACCCCCGGCAACGACGTGGCCGAGCTGGCGGCGGGCGACGGCGGCATCGACGTGGAACTGCGCCACGTCCTGCCCCGCGAGATGTTGCCGGAGATCGCGCAGACGGTCATGCGCAAGGACATGGTGATCACCCGCAAGGAGCGCTACGGCCCCTACGCTGCGGACGAGATCACCGGCAAGTACTCGGCGTCCATTCCGGCGGGACCGGGCAGCCTCGGCGGCACCATCCGTATCTTCCCCACCGAAACCGGCTGCACCATGCGCTTTTCCTCGGAGGCGAAGGTCTTCATCCCGATGGTCGGACCGCGCCTGGAGCAGCTGATGCTGGTGAACCTGGTCGACCTGTTCCGCGCCGAGGCCGAGTTCACGGTTCAGTGGTTGGCAGAACACCACCCCAGCCGCTGACCAAACCGGTCGGCACCATCACCCGTGGCACCACCGCCGTCAACCGTCTGCGCCGCAGCGATCGCTGGCTGATCAATGACGAGTTCGTCGCCGCCCGACTACGCGAGACGGCCGATCCGCTCGTGGTCGACCTCGGGTACGGCGCGAGCCCCTGGACCACGTTCGAGCTGGCCGCGCGGCTGCGCGCGGTGCGTGCCGATGTCCGGGTGGTCGGGCTGGAGATCGATCCGCAGCGCGTGGTGCCGGGCCGCGACGGCGTCGTCTTCGCCCGCGGCGGTTTCGAATTGGCGGGGCTGCGACCGGTTCTGGTGCGCGCGTTCAACGTCTTGCGGCAGTATCCGGAATCGGCGGTCCCGCACGCGTGGGCGACCATCCGGTCCGGGCTGGCGCCGGATGGTCTGCTGGTCGATGGCACCTGCGACGAAGTGGGCCGGCGCTGCGCGTGGGTGCTGCTCGACCGCACCGGCCCGCGCTCACTCACGCTGGCCTGGGATCCGTTCACCGTCGAGCGGCCCTCCGATCTCGCCGAGCGGCTGCCGAAATCGTTGATCCACCGGAATATTCCCGGCGAGCCGATCCACACGCTGCTCACCGCCGCGGATCGCGCGTGGGCCCGTGCGGCGCCGCTGGCGCCCTACGGTCCCCGCGTCCGCTGGCGGGCGGCCGCACGGTCGCTGCGCGAGGACGGTTTCCCGATCCGCCACTACCGTCGCCGCCTGCGCGACAACGTGCTCTCGGTGCCGTGGTCGGCTGTGGCGCCGCTCGGCATGCGTTGAAACGAACGCAGCGGTCCGGTCACGCTACGGCGAGCGCGCGGTACACCCTGCTCGCGGCGCGGGGCGACAACCGCGCGCCGGCGTCGGTGATCTCCTCGCCTACGCAGCGGTGGATCGCGACCGCGTCGGCGACCACTTCGTTCAGGGCGGCCTGACCGATACCGGCCTCGGCCAAGTCGAGCACGGTGCGCACCGGTGTCGTCACCAGGAACGGACCGGCTGATTCCACGTCGGCCTCGGTCAGGGAGCGGCGCAGGACCACCAATCCCGGTGGCGCCTGCGGGCTGCCCGCGCGCACCGACAGGTGCAGGAACCGCGGCGACAGCCGGCCGAAGCCGTGCAACTCCGCAGCGCTGTGATGGGAGACGACCGCGGCTCCGTCGAACCAGGCCGACCACATCGCGTATGCGTCGAGTGGCCCCTCCCGCCAGCCGGCCAATCGCAGCAGACCGCTCGTCCCCGTCCTGGTCACCGAACCGTCGCCGAGCCCGTCCCGCACCCGCTCCGCGCACGCGGTGCGCAGCACCTGCCGGGTGGTGAAGAAACCGGCGTGCCGACCGGCTAATCGGCGCAGAACACGCCATCCTTGTTCCGCGGGTCCGATCGTGCCGCGTACCGCATCGCCAGCCATGCGCCTCAGGCTACGCGCGGGATCTATGTCGCATGTCACATTCGATGTCCTCAATGCCGCCACAGAGACCGCACAGAAAGGTCGGGAAGAATCGCCAGCATGAGTACGAACGCTCCGTCCACCTCGAGGATCAACCGGCGTGCCCTGCTGATCGCCCTGACCGTGGTTGCGGTTCTGCTCGCGACAGTCCTGGTCGGCGGCGAGGCCTATGCCAGGCACTCGGTCTCGAGCTGCATCAGCAGTCAGTTCGAGAAGGAGATGGGATCGAAGATCAACGTGAGCTTCGGTCCCAAGCCGATGCTGGTCACCTGGATCGACGGCAAGGTGCCCTCGGTGCGGGTGAACAGCGACGACACCAAATTCGGCCCCGCTGTCGGCATGGTGGTCCATGCGGTCTTCCGCGACGTCGACGTCGCGGATCGCAACGGCAGCACGATCGGCAGTTCCTCCGCCGACGTCACCTGGAGTAACGAAGGTATCCGGGAGACGCTCGGCGGCATGGTCAGCAGCGTGCGCTCCTCGGCCGGCTCGGGCATGCTCACCCTGGCCGTGCTCGGTGGCCTCGCCGAGCTTCAGCTGAAGCCGCAGATCAAGAACGGGACAGTTGAAGTGGAGACGATGTCGGCGCAACTGCTCGGCATCGGCGTGCCCGCCGATCTGGTGCAGAGCATCGTCGACCTGTTCACCCGGAGCCTGCAGAGCTACCCGCTCGGCATGACCGCGACGAACCTGCAGGTCACCGATTCCGGCGTCGCCGTCAAGCTGGCCGGTGGACACACCCAGCTGGAGCCTGCGGGCAACAGCTCCGGGGCCGGCTGCTGAAACTCGGGCAGCCGCAGCGCATTTCGGTCGGCCGCCGACCCGCCCGAGGCCCGAACGCCCGCGCCACGAACAGCTTTCCGGCGGACGCGTCAGGCCGGAAAACCGTCGAGGACGTCGCGGGATTTCGACAGCCCCAGCCGGGTCGCACCCGCCGCGATCATCTCGGCCGCGGCCGCGGCGGTGCGGATCCCACCACTGGCCTTGACACCGAGCCGGCCCCCGACCGTCTCCGCCATCAGCCGCACCGCGTGGGCGCTGGCGCCACCGGAAGGGTGAAAGCCCGTGGAGGTCTTCACGAAATCGGCACCGGCGCGCTCGGCCACCCGGCAGACCTCCACGATCGCTTGATCCGGCAGGGCGGCGGATTCGAGGATCACTTTCAGCAGCGCCCGATCGCCGATCGCCTCGCGCACCGTGATGATGTCGGCGAGCACCGCCGTGTAGTCCCCGGTACGCGCCGCGCCGACGTCGATCACCATATCGATCTCGTCCGCTCCCTGGTCCACCGCAAGCCGCGCCTCGGTCCCCTTCACCAGCGAATGATGTTTCCCCGAAGGGAATCCGGCGACCGTCGCCACCCGGAGCCCGGGCGCGTGCACCGGCAACAGGGATGGCGATACACAGACCGCGAGCACGCCCAACCCGCGCGCGTCCTCGATCAGTGCGGCGACTTCGGCGGGGGTCGCCTCCGGAGCCAGCAGCGTATGGTCGATCATGGCGGCCACTTCGGACCTGGTCAGCGACGCGGAATCTGCCATGGGTCGAAAGTCTGACACACCGAACCCAGACCGCGTTCGCAGGGCGAATTCCGTTGCGCGCCCGCAAGCGCTTCACGCAAACTCGTAGCTGACGGCGCATCGAACAGCGTGCCGCTACGGTCAACTGACTAACGTGTGCGGATGGGCCCCATTTCGTTCGGGAGGAGACGATCGTGCTGATCCGTCGCGAATGCGCCGACGACGCCGCGGCGATCGCTGCGGTGCACCGCAGCGCATTCGCACCGCACTACGCCACCGCCATCGATTCTGCGACCGGCGACCGCGACCGCGCGGATCCGCCCGAAGTGGGTCTTGTCGCCCGGTTGCGCAGCGACGCTGGGTGGATCCCCACGCTCTCCCTGGTGGCGATCGAGCACGACCACGTGGTCGGCCACTTGTGCCTGACCAGGGCCACGGTCGGCCCGTTTCCGGTGCTGGCCCTCGGCCCGGTCGGCGTGCTCGCCGCGCGTCAAGGGGCAGGCGTCGGCTCGGCGCTCATGCACGCGGCCCTCGGCGCCGCCGATGCCCTTGACGAAACGCTGGTCGGCCTGCTCGGCAGCTTGGAGTTCTACCCCCGCTTCGGCTTCGTCCCCGCCGCCCGCATCGGCATCACCCCCGATGATCCCGCCTGGGTCAGTCATTTCCAGGTCCGCTCCCTGTCGGCCTACGACACCCACATAGTCGGCGAATTCCATTACGCCGACCCGTTTTACGATCTCTGATCCGCCTCGGTTTCGGCGCGGCCGTCCTCGACGCCCGGAAACCGTGGCAAATCCGGCGCAACCCATCTGGGAGGATGGCATCATGAGTTCCGTTCCGGACGACCACCGCTACGTGCTGACGCTGGGGTGCCTGGATCGCCCCGGCATCATCGCGGGGATCACCTCGTTCATTGCCGAGTTCGGCGGCTCGATCGTGGAGGCGGGCTACCATTCCGACCTGGAGACCGGCTGGTTCTTCACCCGTCAGGCGATCAAGGCCGCGACGGTGCCGTTCTCGCTCGCCCAATTACGGGACCGGTTCGCCGGGCTGGCGGCCGGTCTGGGTCCGGAAACCGAATGGCAACTGCTGGATTCGCACGAGCGCCGCCGAGCGGTCCTGCTGGTCAGCAAGGACGGTCACTGCCTGCACGACCTGCTCGGACGCGCCGCCAGCGGCGAGCTGCCCGCCACCATCGAGGCGGTGATCGGCAACCATCCGGATCTGGCCGCGATGACCGAGGCGCACGGAGTGACGTTCCATCACGTGCCGTTCCCGAAGGACCCGGCCGAGCGCGGGCCGGCGTTCGAGCAGGTCCGTGCCCTGGTGGACGCGCACAACCCGCACGCGGTGGTGCTCGCGCGGTTCATGCAGGTGTTGCCGACCGAGCTGTGCGAGCACTGGGCGGGCAAGGCCATCAACATTCACCACAGCTTCCTGCCGTCGTTCGTCGGCGCCCGCCCCTACCATCAGGCATTCGCCCGCGGTGTGAAGCTGATCGGGGCGACCTGCCATTACGTCACCGCGGAACTGGACGCGGGCCCGATCATCGAGCAGGACGTCATCCGTATCGACCACGCCGACGAAGTGCGCGACATGGTCCGCCAGGGCCGCGACATCGAACGGGTGGTGCTGGCGCGCGGCCTGCGCTGGCATCTGGAAGGGCGTGTCCTGGTGCACGGCCGCCGCACGGTCGTCTTTACCTGACCGCTCGCGGGAACCTTGGAATTCGCGGGTCAGCCCGCGAGGTCGGCGCGCCCGCGCGCGCATACCTCGGCGAGCACACGCGCGAGCTCCCCGTTGAACCGTTCATAGGCTTCGATATTGCCCAGGTGACCGGTGGGCAGCACGCCGTAGCGCACCAAGCTGCCGGTCTGCCGGAGCATCTGGGCGATCCGCTCGGAATGGACCGGTGGGGTCAGGTCGTCGAATTGCCCTGCGAGCACCGTCGTGGGCACCACCAGATTGCGCACCGACTGCCCGACATCCACTGTGGCGAGCAGAACACCGAACCTGGAACGCACCCACGCCGGACATGAGCGGACTATCGCCATGCTGAACGCCGGTACGTCGCCTTTCGCCGCGGTGCTGAGAACCTGCCGGGTGAACAGCCAGCGCACCGGCGCGATGGGCGGGAAGATCATCGGAGCCCCGAGTCCGAGCCGGCCGAACAGGAACGGCAGCGGCACCTTCAGTTGCAGCAGCCGCAGCGGCCGGTTCAGCAGCGGCACCAGGGTGGTCTCCAGGATCAGCCGGTCCGCGGCGGTGTTGACCAGCAGCGCCGCCAACGCCTGCCGCTGGACCCGCTCCGGGTATCGACCGGCCCATGCCTGCAGGGCCATGCCGCCGAGGCTGTGACCGACCAGCACGGCCCGCTGCCCGGGTGCGAGCGCGGCGTCCAGTACTGCGGCCAGATCGTCGGCCAGCAGGTCGATGCTCAGCTGGCCGGCCCCGTACTCGCTCTCGCCGTGGCCGCGCTGGTCGTAGGCGATCACGCGGTATTCCCCGGCGAAAGCGTTGATCTGCGGATGCCAATACTCCAGGCAGCAGGTCCAGCCATGGATCAGCACGATGACCGGCCGATCGGACGGGCCGTAGGCGTGCACCCGCAGCAGCGCGCCGTCCCGGCCGCGTACCGGGATCATCTCGGGGGCCGTCGTGGGGGGATTGAACGCCGCGGTCCGGTAGGTACGGGAACGCAGCTGCGCGCTGTGCGCGTCGCGCAAGCCCCGCAGCAGGGCCCGGAAACTCGTCAACGAGGTCGGCAACATAGCGCGCATCGAACACTCCTTTGTGTTACTGCTAGATACAGTAACACCGATGCGCGCTGCTTGCCAGAGCAAGCACCCTGAGCCGTCCGAGAAAACTAATCCCTCACCAGCGCGGACCCCGTTGAACCTCGTCCACCTTGGGCCGCACATCGGCGAGGTAGACACCGGTCGCGATGATCGCCGCGAAGGAAAGCAGGCCGAGCCCGGCGGGTGAGAGGAGCAGCGCAAGCACGGCGACCCCGAGGATCGCCAGCCAGATCGGCTTGGTCAATTTGTCGACCGCGGTGAACGCGTCCGAACGCTGACGCACCGCGTGGATCAGCGCGAAGATCGTCGCCCCGAGCGCCGCCAGCCACAGCACCAGCAGGATCATCCCGGTCAGTCCGTGCACCATAGTCACCACACCATGATAAGAGCAATGCCCCCGCGCACCAGAGATGCACGGGGGCTGGACGCGGGTTATCCGCAGGAGATTCAGTCGATCTTCGGGGCCGCCTTCTTGGCGGGGGCCTTCTTCGCCGCGGGGGCGGCCTTCTTGACCGGGGGCTTCGCCGACTCGTCGTTCGCCTCCGGAGCCGGGGTCGACTCGGTGGTCACATCGAGGACCTCGGCCTCGACGACCGAATCCTCGTCGGCCGCGCCCTCGGTCTTGGCCGGGCGGCCGAGCAGCCCGTTGACGCGGTCGAGCACGTCCTCGGCGCGGCTCACCGCATCGCCGTAGAGGTTTTCGACCTTGCCGATCCCCTCCTCGACGCGCTCATTGGTGCGCAGCCGCTCGATGGTCTCCTCCCCGCGGACGGCGAGGTCGGCATAAGCGTCGAGCAGCTGGCGGTAGTACTTCTCGGCCCGCGCCCGCAGCTCCTCGGAGGTGAACTTCTCGCGCAGCTCGGCGAGGTCGTCCGGCAGCTCCGAAGGCAGCCCGGACAGGCGCTCGCGCAACGACTCGAACTGGGTCTGCACGTCGGCGGGCACGTTCGCGAACCGCTCGCGCGCACCCTCCACCCGGGTCTGCACGTCGGTCGCGGCGGCACGCCCGCGAACCTGCGCGACGACGTCGTGGACGGCGGCATAGACGGCGTCGCCGGCACCGACGGTGGCGAATAGGGGTTTGGTTACTGTGGAATTCTTCTCGGTCATGATGTTTCGTTCTCCTGGCGTGGCGGAGTTTCGGTTGTCATGCGCGGAACGTCGCTGTCCCAAACGTTCCCCCCTGCCTCGTTTCCTCCGTTTTCCCGGCGAAACGATTCATAGATGTCCAGCAGCACCTGCTTTTGCCGCTCACTGATCGACGTGTCGGCAAGCAGGGCATCCCGAACCGGACTGTGCGGCCGCTGCTCGAGATAGCCGGCCCGGATGTACAAGACCTCCGAGGAGACCCGCAGCGCCTTGGCGATCTGCGTGAGCACTTCGGCGGACGGATTGCGCAGCCCGCGTTCGATCTGACTGAGATACGGATTGCTCACCCCCGCCAGCTGAGCGAGCTGACGCAGCGAGACTTGCGCGGCTTCTCGCTGTGCCCGGATGAAGCCTCCGATGTCGTGCGCCGCGCTGGCGACGCGACCCCCTCGTTCGCCGACACCGGACGAGGGCTCGTCCGATCTGTCGGTGCACTCGGCGGAAACCTCGGGCTGGTCTGCCATAACTCACCTTCTGGCGGTCGTACGGTTCGATTCTAGAGCAGGGTGCTAGCTATTGCAAGCGATCTGCTAGCAGAGTCGCGGCAACTGGTCCGCGCGCCCGCGGATCAGCCGCCGAACATCAGCTGGGAGATCGTGTAGATCGCCAGTCCGGCGAGCGAACCGACCACCGTGCCATTGATTCGGATGAACTGCAGGTCCCTGCCCACCTGCAATTCGATCTTCTTGCTCGCCTCGTCCGCGTCCCACCTGGCAACCGTGTCGGTGACCAGGGTGCTGATTTCACCGGCGTAGTTTTCCACCAGGTAGCGAGCGCCCCGGTCGATCCAGCCATCCACTTTCGCGCGCATATCGGCCTCGTCGCGCAAACGTTCGCCGAGCTGCTGGACGTTTTCGGCGACCTTGCGCCGCAGGGTGCTGTTCGGGTCGTCGGCGGACTCCAGGATCAGCCGCTTGGCCGCCCGCCACGTGGCCTCGGCCATACCGGTGATCTCTTCACGGCCCATGATCTGCGCTTTGATCCGCTCCGCCTTCTTGATCATGGCGTCGTCGTATTGCAGGTCTTCGGCGAATTCCTCCAGAAACCGATTCGCCGCCAGCCGCACCTCGTGCTCGGGGTTCGAGCGGACCTTCCAGGTGAACTCGACCAGTTCCCGGTAGATCCGTTCGGACAGCAAAATGTTGACGAATTTCGGCGCCCACTGCGGCGCGTCCCGCAGCACGATCCGGTCGATCGTCTCCTGCGAGCCGAGCGCCCATTGGTGGGCACGCTCGGCGAGCAGATCCAGCAGCGCCTGCTGCCGGTTGTCGGCGAGCAATTCCGCCAGCACCCGCCCGATCGGCGGACCCCACAGCGGCTCGGCGATCCGCTTGACGATGGTGTTGTCGATCACCTGCTGCACGTCCTCGTCACGCAGGACCCCGACGACGGCGCGCAGAATCGTCGAACTCTCCTGCGCGACGCGGGCGGCGTGGCCGGGATCGGCCATCCATCGGCCCACCCGCCAGGAGACCCGAGCGGAGTTCACCTTCGCCGAAACCACTTCCGGCGCAAGAAAGTTCGTGCCTACGAAGGTGCCGAGACTGGCACCCAACTGGTCTTTCTTGCGTCGAATGATCGCGGTGTGCGGGATGGGCAGACCGAGCGGATGCCGAAACAGCGCGGTCACCGCGAACCAGTCCGCCAGCGCGCCGACCATACCGGCTTCCGAGGCGGCTCGCAGGTAGCCGACCCAGTCGCCTCCCGCGCCGCGCGACTCGAGCCAGCGGCAGAACAGGTAGATCGCGGTGGCCAGCGCGAGCAGGCCGGTGGCGAGCGCCTTCATCCGCCACAGGTCGCGACGCTTAGCCGCCTCATCGAGCACGGCGGCGAAGCCGAGGCGTGCGGCGGCCGGCGCGGCGGGGGCGTCCAGCACCGCGGAATTGCCGGGAGCGTTCTCCATGCCTCCCATTCTGCTGTGCGGCCGGAACCGGGCGAGCGGGCGAGTGGGTCCCGACCACACCAGGCGCGCCGGAAGCTTCGGTTCCCACCGCATCCGAGCCCAAACCCGCATATCACCGGTATCCGGGACCTAAGCTGGTAGCCACCGAGCAATTCGAACGAGGGAGCCCACGCTGTCCACCGAAGACCTTGCCGACGTCGGCGAGCGGCCGGCGGCGGCGCGCGGCGGCCGGGTGGACGGCCGCAAGCGGCGGTGGCGGCAACACAAGATCGATCGCCGCGAGGAACTGGTCGATGGCACCCTCGCCGCGGTCCGCGCGCGGGGCAGCACTGCGGGCATGGACGAGATCGCCGCGGCGATCGGCGTCTCCAAGACCGTGCTGTACCGCTACTTCTCCGACAAGAACGACCTGGTCCGCGCGGCCATGCAGCGGTACATCGAGACCACCCTGATGCCGCGGGTGTACGGCGCGATCAAGGGGGACGCCGACGAGTACCAACTGATCCGCTCGGCGCTGGCCGAGTACGTCGGCACCGTCGACGAGGACCCGGAGGTCTACCGCTTCATCATGGGCAACGGAGCGGCCGATCAGTCCTCGCTGGCGGAGTTCGAGAACCTCTTCGCCGAACTGGTGTGCACCGTCATCACCGAGCGCGCGCAGCAGCGCGGCGTCCGGACCGAGGGCGCGGCGCTGGCATCGTATGTGCTGGTCGGCGGCATCCAACTGGCGACCCACTGGTGGTCGACGAACAAGTCGCTGTCGCGTGCGGACGTCATCGATTACCTCACCATGCTGGCCTGGAGCGCCATCGAGGGCATGGCCCGCGCGGGCGGTTCGCCCGCGGCGTTCCACGCGCAGCCGCACGTGCTGCCTGTTTCCGAATCGCCCGCGGGAGACTGATCGGGCCGCATGCCGAGAGTGCTAGCTGAACTGCTTGCTGGAGTTCCCCAGCCCAGCGGTGCGTCCCTACTCGCGGTGGACCCGATAGCGGCGAGTTCACCGGATGAAGCAGAATCCGCCGCCGGCGCACCCTTCCTCGCGCCGCGCCGACCTCCTGAGCTCGGCATGCTCGGTCGGCTCTGCCGCACCGCGAATGGCGATCGGTGGCGCCTGGTCACCGAGCTCGGTCGCGCGCGCCGCCCCTGGCTCGTCAACCATTCGCCGGTCGCAGCGCAGCGGCCGCGGGCACGGAAAGATCACCGAGTAGCCGCCGCCCGGCTACCCGACCACAGAACGGGAAAACCATGGCAGACACACGGGAATTCGACCTGGTCCTCTTCGGCGCGACGGGCTTCGTCGGCAAGCTGACCGCGCAGTACCTCGCCGGCGCGGCACCGGAATCCGCGCGCATCGGGCTGGCCGGACGGTCGCTGGACAAGCTCACCGCCGTGCGCGATGGACTCGGGCCGAAAGCCGCCGGTTGGGCCCTGGTGGTCGCCGACTCGACCGACCAGAACACGCTGGACGAGCTGGCCACCCGCACCAAGGTGGTCGTCACCACCGTCGGTCCGTACCTGCGCTACGGAATGCCGCTGGTGGCGGCGTGCGCGAAAGCCGGAACCCACTACGCCGACCTCACCGGTGAGCCGCTGTTCATCCGCGACGCCATCGACGCCTACTCCGACCAAGCCGCCGCGACGGGCGCGAAAATCGTGAATTCCTGCGGCTTCGACTCGATTCCGTCGGATCTGAACGTGTATCAGCTCTATCGCCGCTCGGTCGAGGACAACACCGGCGAGTTGGCCGACACCACGACGGTGGCCTCGCTCCGGGGCGGTTTCAGTGGCGGCACCATCGACACCGCGCGCGCCATGATGGAGGCGATCGCCACCGACCCGGCCAAGGGCTCGGTGCTGTCACATCCGTATTCGCTGAGCCCGGACAAGTCGCGGGACCCTGACGTCGGCCGCCAATCCGATCAGGCGCTGTCCCGGGCGAGCACGATCGACCCGAGCCTGGACGGCTGGGTGAGCACGTTCGTCATGGCCGTGCACAACACGAAGATCGTGCGCCGCACGAACGGGCTGCTCGGCTGGGTGTACGGCAAGAATTTCCGCTACCGCGAGGTGATGAACGCCGGGAAGTCGCGGATGGCGCCGCTGGTCGCGGCGAGCGTGGCGGGTGGCATCGTGGCGGGCGTGGCCGTAGGCGCAGTGCTGTCGCGGTCGTCTGCGGGCCGCAAGATACTGGACCGGGTGTTGCCCGAGCCGGGCACCGGGCCGAGCGAAGCGGCCCGCGCCAGCGGCTGGTTCACCATGAAGACGTTCGCGCACACGTCTTCCGGCACGAAGTACGTGGCGACCTTCGCCGGCACCGGTGACCCCGGATATCAGGCCACCGCGGTGCTGCTCGGCGAAAGCGGTCTGTGCCTGGCATTCGACACCGACAAGCAACCCGACCTCGCAGGCGTCCTCACACCCGCCGCGGCGATGGGCGACACACTCACCGATCGCCTGCGTGCGGCGGGCATCACCATCGAAGTCGATCGCGCCTGAGGCGGATCTCCGGTGCGTTCGTTCGCGAGACGATGAATGTCCCGGTCTTGGCCGCGGTGTACGAACGGGCCGGGCGCCCGCGGTGTGCTGTCTCGCCGACGGACACACGGCCGTCGGCGGACCCGCGCAACGCCGTCGCCGCGCCGCGCCGCGGCGGCGCACGAAAGGTGCTCGACATCGCCTGGGGGCCGGGCGATTTCACCAGGTGGCGATTTCACCGCGGATCGGAGCGCGAGGTACGGCTCGTCCTACCCAGGCCACCCGTCGCCAGAACCAACCGACGCCCCACCACCCCGGCTGGGTACGGAGCAGCCCTGTGCGGACGGGGCGGCGCCGAGATCAACCATGCGCTGGAGAATGGCCGGGGCGAGGGCGAGTTCGAATTCGGTTCCGCTGCTTTCGAAGACGAACGCGAGGTAGTTGTTGCGGCGTAGCGGGGCCAAGCGGACCGAGCAGTGGTCCCCCACGATCATCCAGCCGCCGATGGTCAACTGATCAGACATCGCAACTCCCACCCTTCGACACTTCCGATAAGTGGACTATGCCAGTTGCGGGCGAGCGGTGTCAACGGTGGAAATCGGCCGCTGAGCTGGCGGGATACTCGTGCTGGAAGATCCACTGGCCGCACGGGCGGACTACCGCGCAGAACTCGAGGACGCGGCCGTCCGCGTCGAGACAGAGGCGGTGCACGACCAGCACCACGGCCGGGGCCGGCAATGCCAGCTGCCGGCACTCGCCGGCGGTGGCCAGGCGGGCGCCGACGCGCTCGCGCACAACCGCCGCACCCCGCCCGGTGACGGACTCCAGGTAGCGCAGGGCCCCGCCGGCCAAGCGCTCGACGGCAAGCAGGCGGCTGGCGGATTCGGCGAACTCGCCGGGGTACCAGGACGTCATCAGCGTCCTGGAACCAGCGGAGCCGGCGCTCAACTCTTTTCGCATCACCGCACGTGCACACGGCGAACCGAGCGCCTCCGCGACCTCCGGCGGCGCCGCGACCACCGCCGCTTCGAGCACCGCGACCTCGTCGTCCTCGGCGACCGGCGATCCGTATCGTGGTGCGTTCTCCCGCATCAGGGTGGTGGGCCGATCGGTGACATAGGTACCCGACCCTTGGCGGGACCGGACGAGTCCCTCCTGGCGCAACGTGTTCAGCGCCTTCGCCGCGGTGGGTCGCGCGACCTTCCATCGAGCGGCGAGCTCGCGCTCGGAGGGGACCTCGGCACCGGGAGCCAGCTCGCCGCGCTCGATCAGATCGCGTAGCTGCGCCGAGATCTGCAGGTATTTCGGGAGTACGTTGTGCGGGGGTACGCAGTCGATTTCGGTCATTATTCGCCTCCCCTTGCCCGCGGACCGTCGGCCAGTCTAACAACGGGCTCGCGCACTCTCCGGAGTCCGCACCGAGGCGGTCCGCCCCGCGATATCGAGCGGTAGAGTGCGAGTCCAGCACAGCGCGGTACGGACAGGACCGAGCGGAAGGGAACTTCCTGATGGCAGTACCCGACACCGGACAGGGGATGGCGCGAAAGCTGTACGCGGCGGCCATCGGCGAGGGCGGGAGCGAACCATTCGAGCTGGACACCGCGGTCGCGGAAAATCTTGCCGCGGCATGCGACAAGCTGGTCGACGAGCTACGTCACGCCATGGACGGCGGACAACTCGCGACGGATGTGACGGGCTTCCCGGACCTGCCGACCGGACACGCTCTGACCCGCGGCTTCGCCGATAAGGGCCGGCAATACCTGGACACGCTGGCAGCGTTCCAGGAAACGGCGCTGCTGTTCAAAGCCGCGTATCTGGCGGCGGCCAACCGGCTGGCCGACGCCGAGGCGGCGAATCGGGCGGCGCTGCGGTTGATCACCGAGTACCTGGAACCCCGGTGAGCGCACGCCGGCGCGCCGGGACGGACTGAGGGGACGATCGTGGCAGATCCCGCAGCACGCGCGAGCGCCGACGACATCCGGCAGCAACTGTCCGAGTTCTCCAGCGGAGCAACCGATCCCGTATACGCGCCGGACCGGGAACTGTTCGGCGCCTACACCCACCAGCAGCTCTGGGATCTGGTACACGAGGCGCTCGACCCGGCGGCGCTGGGCCGGACGGCCGCGGCGTGGCAGGCCAACGCCCGAGCGGTAGCCGAGGCGTTCCAAGCCTTTTCCGATGCCACCAACCGGGAGTTCGCGCGCTGGACCGGCCGAACCGCCGCCGCCGCGGTGACCGCGACCAGGCAGTTCGTCGGCGTGGGCGAGGAAGCGCACGAGGTGTGCCGGGCAGTCGCGCACCTGATGGAGTTGAATAGTGACGCCGCGCAAACAGTCCGGGGCGCGATCGCGCCGCCCCTGCGGTACGAGCCGCTGGCGGATCCGGCCGCCGAAGCGGTTTACGGTGGAAAACGTAGGATGGAACACGATAGTGCGGCGGCAGACACCGAAGCGGACGTCCGGGATACGATGACGTACGTCTACACCCCGACGATGCCCGCTACCGGCGATCGCGTTCCGCAATTCCCTCAGCCACAGCAACCCCCGGCGGGCAATGGCCGCCGCGCCGATCCCAGCGCCGCTGGTGAAGGCGGCGTGCCGTGAAATGGGTGCTCAGCCCGGACGAATTCACGCATGTCTGGACAAACGAGACAAACCTGGACCGTAGGCCCTACCCGGTCAACATGGTTCCCGCCGCCACGGTTCGCACCGAATCCGAATATCGCGCATTGCGTTTGCCGCAGCGTTTCGCCCGACAAGCCGATCCCGACCTGGCTGCCGCGCTGATGCTGTGCGCGCGCAACGACGCCACCACCATCACCGTCTCCGGCGAACGCGGCGCCGGTGCGCGCGACGGAAACGCCGGGGAAGCCGAACGGATTCTCGCGTTCGCCGCGGTGGTGCACAACCACGCGGGCATCCTGGTCGCGGGCCCGGACAAGGTGACCGTGCTGATGTGCCATGCCCGCGCCGTGGGCGAGCGTCTGGTGCAGATCATCGGTTCCGCGGGCGCCGGGCGACTCGCCCCGCTGCGCGAACCCCAAGACGCGGTGCTGGGCCCTGATCGCGCGGAGCCATTCGGCACCAACGGTCATCGCGGCGCGGCGCGATTTCGCCAGACGCTGCGCAAACCGGTCGACGGACGCGGCTTCATCACGGTGACGGTGCAGCCCGACAATCCGATGTCTCCGCCGACCCGCCACCGCACCTGGCTGGACATCACCGGCGACGGCCGCTACCTGCTCACCACCGCACACGATCTCATCCTCACCCCGGTGTCGGATGCGGAATTCGCCGCACAATTGCTGCGCCTGGCACACGTCTGAAAGTCGAGGCCGAGCGGACAGCCGGTCCAGTTCTCGCCGGAACGCCCGAGACGGCGTGGTTAGCTGTAGACCATGGCCGAGCAGTGGACGGTGGCGGTTACCGAAGCACTGAAAGCCGATGGATTGCGGATAGCCGACCTCGACACGTCGGCGCGGCCGGGATTCACCGGCGACAAGCAGGCGGGCCTCGAGTTGCTCGCGCAACGAAGCCAGGTGCTGTCGGAGCTCCAGGAGAAGTTGTACGCGAACGGCCGATCCGGCTACCGGCGCAGCGTGCTGCTGGTGTTGCAGGGGATGGATACCGCGGGCAAAGGCGGCATCGTGCGGCACGTGATCGGTTCGGTGGACCCGCAGGGTGTCGACCACGCCGCATTCGGCGTGCCGACCCCGGAGGAGAAGCGTCATCACTTCCTGTGGCGCATCCGCAAAGCGCTGCCGCGTGCGGGTCAGCTCGGCGTGTTCGATCGCTCCCATTACGAGGACGTGCTCGTGGTGCGGGTGCACAATCTGGTGCCGCGTGCGGAATGGGAGCCGCGCTACGACGAGATCAACGCGTTCGAGCGGGAACTCGTGGACGAGGGCACCGTGCTGGTGAAGGTCGCGATGTTCGTGTCGCTGGACGAACAGAAGAGGCGGCTCGCCGAGCGGCTGGAACGCCCGGACAAATACTGGAAATTCAACCCGGCCGACATCGACGAGCGCGCGTTCTGGCCTGCCTATCAGCAGGCATATCAGGCGATGCTGGACCGCACGTCCACCGCGGACGCGCCGTGGTATGTGCTGCCCGCCGATCGCAAATGGTTCTCCCGGCTCGCGGTGACCGAACTGCTCATCGACGCCCTGCAGCGGCTGCAACTCGACTGGCCCGCAGCGCAATTCGACGTCGATGCGCAGAAACGCCGACTCGCGCAGGCGTAGCGCTCGGCCGCGGAACCCCGAGCCGGACCTGCTCGGCCACCAAGCGCTCCGAACGCGACCGGGGCGGGTACGTCGGCGGTGGTCTGCCGACAACGGCGTCCGTATTCCGCCTCGGCCGGTCGGATGCCGGCTTCGGCGACCGCGTGCACGTCATCGCCGACAGCCGCTCCGGGCGCGTGAGCTGCAGTGCGTTCGGTGGCGAGGCGGGCATCGGCGGCTGGGCCGGTGACCCGAGCGGCACGAAACAGGCGCGTTGGCGGCCGTGCCGGGGTGGACGATGCAGTCCCGGTGCGGCAGATATACGGCGCGGGATAAAGGAGAGGCGGATTTTCTGTGATCCCGGGAACCGAAGCGGGCCCGGCTGCGTCAATAACAGTGACGGACCACACGACGATGGCGAGGCAGTCTGCCCGGATCGGGCGGGACTGCTGTGATGTCAGAGGGCGAACAACGGAGGGGCGATGGCGACCGAGGTGCCGCGGCCTGCGTTTACGGCGGAGTTACTCGCCGACCTACACGCCGGGAACCTGAGCCCACAGCAACGTGAGCGGGTGTGGGCCGCGGTCTCGCACGACCCGCAGGCGCTGCGGTTGCTGCGGTCACTCGACGAAGTCAGCGCCGAGCTACGTGCCCTGGGCCGCGACGAGCGCATCGTCCACCCCATGCCCGCCGATGTCTCCGCCCGGCTCGCCCGGTTTCTCGACGAATTGGAGCCCACCCAGGGCACCGCCGCGCAGGACACCACGATCCCGTCCCCCGCGCCGACCGTCGAACCCGAACGCCGACCGGCGGTTTCCGCCACCGCGCCGCCTGCGCCGGTCACGCTCGCCGAGCGCCGCCACCGGCGCGGCCGGGTGCGCTGGGCGGCCGCGGCAGCCGCGGCGATTCTCGCCGTCACCGCCGTCGGCGTGGTTGCCTCGATGACGCGCGGCGGAGACGATCCCGCGCCCATCGCCCACCCCACCACGGGGACCGACCAGCTCGGCGCGGATCTCACCGTCGCCACCGCGCTCTCCGCACTCGGCCGCCGCACCGTCACCGGCGCGCTGGCCGACCCTGCGGCACTGACCAGCTGCGTGCAGGCCAACGGACTCGACCGCACCGTCCTCGGCTCCACCGACATCACCTTCCAGGGCCGCAACGCTGTCCTCATCCTGCTCACCGGCCCCCACCCACCCACCATCACCGCCCTGGTCGTCGGAACCGGCTGCGACACCGGAGATCCACAACGCCGGGCAGTGCGCGACATCGGCTGACCGGTCAGCCGGATAGCCGACTGCGGGTTCAGCGGCGCCGGGGAAGCGGGTCACATTTCGGGAACTCTCAGGTGGACCGACGATGATGGCGGCGGCAACCCGGGCACGCCCAGGCGTGGCCGGCGCATTTACCATCGTGGCGGGCAGGAACCGTCCGGCGAACGAAAGGCGTGGTGAGCGCACGGTGAGCAAAAACCAGGGTGGGAAGTCGAACCCGCTGCTGGCGGCGGAACGCGCCGACCGCAACCGCAAGATCGTGACCCAGGTGGTGGTCGGCGCCGTGCTCGTCGGGCTGATCGCGGCCATCGGCATCGGCATCGCGGTCAAGCAGGCCCGCAAGAACGAACCCGGCCCCAGCCCATCGATCGCCGCGACCGGGAATCCGAACTCCGGCGGCGCTCCCGGCTCGATCACCGACAACGGCGCGGTCCGCATCGGCAAGCCGGACGCGAAGGTCACCGTACGGGTCGTCGCCGACCTACAGTGTCCCGCGTGTAAGGCCTTCGAGGCGGCCAACGGTCAGGTCCTCGAAGACGCGGTGCACGACGGCACCGCGGTCGTCGAGTACAACGTGATCGCGTTCCTGGACAAGGCGTCCACCACGCGGTATTCCTCGCGCGCGGCGAACGCCTCCTACTGCGTCGCCCAGGCCGACCCGACGAAATACCAGGCCTGGCTGAAGACGATGTTCGC
The DNA here is from genome assembly GCF_052545115.1 of Nocardia glycosmidis. NCBI lineage: Bacteria > Bacillati > Actinomycetota > Actinomycetes > Mycobacteriales > Nocardiaceae > Nocardia > Nocardia glycosmidis. The sequence continues at coordinate 217,923 of NZ_JBQWRH010000002.1, forward strand.
GCAGCAGCCACCGGAGGGCGGTGCGGGCCTGACCGACGACCAGCTGATCCAGATCGCCAAGAGCGCGGGCTACACCGACGACGCGACCGCCGAGTGCATCTCCGAGCACACCTACGACAAGTACATCCAGGACCGGACCAAGGACGTACTGAACAGCGGCATCACGGCGACCCCCTCGGTCTTCGTCAACGGCAAGAAGATCGAGTCGGGCCAGGAGCTCGGCACTCCCGGCGGTCTCGCGCCCGCGATCCGCGCCGCCGCGGGCCAATGAGCGCCGCGGGGCCGCGGTCGGCCTGGATCCTGCTGATCGGCGGACTCGCCGGCTGGCTGGCCGCGGTGGCGCTGACCGTGGAACGATTCAAGCTGTTCACCGAGCCCGGCTACACCCCTTCGTGCAGCATCAACCCGATTCTGTCCTGCGGTTCGGTCATGGTGACCGATCAGGCCGCGGTGTTCGGTTTCCCGAACCCACTGATCGGCATCGTCGGCTTCTCCGTTGTGGTCACTCTCGGCGTGCTGTCGGTGGCCGGGGTGGGTTTCCCGCGCTGGATCTGGGGCGGGTTGTGGCTCGGCACCGTGCTGGGCGTCGTTTTCGTCTGCTGGCTGATCTTCGAAAGCCTGTACCGGATCAACGCACTGTGCCCGTACTGCATGGTGGTCTGGGCGGTCATCACACCGTTGCTCGCGGTGAGCACGGACCAGTTGTGGGGGCGCTCCAGCGGGCCGCTCGGCGTGCTCGCCGAGTGGCGCTGGACCCTCGTCGCGGTGTTCTACGCGGTCGTACTGCTGCTGGTGTTCCTGCGTTTCCAGGACTACTGGCTGTCGCTGGTCTGACCCCGCCGGATCAGTTCGGCGGACCCGCGCTCAGCACGACCGGGATCGTGTGCACCCCGTGTGCGCCGCTGACGCCCACTTGGACAGTGTCGTTCGGTTTACGGGTGTTCAGCGCGACGCGCAGGGATTGGACGCTGGTGACGGCGCGATCGTCGACCGAGGTGATCACGTCGCCCGCGCTCAGCCCGGCGGCGTGCGCGGGCATACCGTAGATCGCCACGTCCACGCGAGCGCCCGTGCCGGTGGGTAACGCGTTGGAGATCAGCACACCGAGGGTGGCCGTCGGGCCGATATGCACCGTGTCGGTCGGGGTCCCGGATCGAATCTGCTGGACCACTCGCATCGCCGCGTCGATCGGCACCGCGTACCCGTTCGGCGGGCGGCCCTGGGCGTGCTCCGGGTCGCCCGACGCCGCCGCGATGACCCCGACCACAGACGCGTTCCGATCGACCAGCGCGCCGCCGGACTCTCCGGCGGTAACCTCCGCGGCGACCTCCAGCATGCCGCTGAGCGCTTTGCGGGACAGATCGGCGACGTTGACCGCCACAATATCGCTGTCCAGGTTGGTGAGCGGGCCGTGCACCGCCGTCGGTGTGCCGCCGGTCCCGCCCGCGTTGCCGATCGCCAGGACCGGTTGACGCAGTCGCAAACCGGCCGAACTCCCGATCGCGGCGGTCGGCAGGTCAGCCGCGGGCAGGTCGAGCAGCGCGATGTCGGCACCGGAGTCGTAGCCGAGCACCACGGCGTCGTAGGCCTTCCCGTTGCCGACGTCGGTGACGGTCACACTGTCGGCGCCCATGACCACGTGATGGCTGGTGAGCACTTCGCCATCGGCGGTGAGGACGATGCCGGAGCCTGCCGCGCCGGGTCCGGAGACCTTGGTGGAGGTGTTGATGTTGACCAGTGCCGGTCGCACGGCCGCCGCGACGAACGCGGGGTCCATCGGCTCGAGTGGCGCAGGCCGCACGGAGGCCGCGGTCCCCACGGGATCGGGGTAGTTCCGGGCGGTCAGCTCACCGCGATATCCGAGGAACGCGGCCACGGTGAGCACGAAGGCGACCACCATGACGAGCGCACGCCCGCTCGCCGATCCGCGACGCGCGGTGATCTGCTGTCGTCTGTCGTCCATGGCTCTCCCGCCTCGGCCGAACCGCTGATCGATTCTATTGTCGCCGCAGATCCGGGCAAAGATCACCGAACCGGCACCTCGGCCGGAAAAATGGTTGTGACCAAGTCGTTCACCTGTCACAGTTGGCAACCGCACCCATGCGGCGGTAGGCATGTATCCATGAGTACCGCCGCCGCCTACGCCCTGACCGCCCCTGACGGCGCGTTCGAGAAAGTCACGATCGAGCGCAGAGGACTCGGGCCGCGCGACGTGCTGATCGACATCAAGTACGTGGGCATCTGTCACTCCGACATCCACACCGCGCGCGGGGAGTGGGGCGGAACCCGGTACCCGTGCGTGCCGGGGCACGAGATCGCGGGCACGGTCGCCGCGGTCGGATCAGCGGTGACGAAGCACCGGGTCGGCGACCGGGTAGGCGTCGGCTGCCTGGTCGACTCCTGCGGCGTCTGCGCGCCGTGCCTCGCCGACGAGGAGCAGTACTGCACCGCCGGCGCGACGGGGACCTACAACACCCCGGTCGATGCGGCACTGCAGCCCGGCGGCTACACCCTCGGTGGTTACTCCACCCAGATCGTCGTCACCGAGAACTTCGTGGTGCAGATTCCCGAGGGGATCGGGCTGGATGTCGCCGCGCCACTGCTGTGCGCGGGTATCACGCTGTACTCGCCGCTGCGGCACTGGAATGCCGGGCCGGGCAAGAAAGTCGCGATCATCGGGATGGGCGGGCTCGGGCATGTGGGCGTGAAGATCGCCGCGGCATTGGGCGCCGAGGTCACCGTGCTCAGTCACACGCTGAGTAAGCAGGGCGACGGCAAGCTCTTCGGCGCGAGCGGCTACTACGCGACCAGCGACGAGCAGACCTTCCGCGACCTGCGTGGGCGGTTCGACCTGATCCTCAACACGGTCTCGGCGCAGCTGCCGCTGGACGACTATCTGCGCCTGTTGAACTTGGACGGCACCCTGGTGATCCTGGGTCTGCCGGAGCACCCGTTGCAGGTCAAGCCGTTCACCCTCGCCGGGTACCGGCGCTCGCTGGCCGGCTCGGCGATCGGCGGTATCGCGCAGACCCAGGAGATGCTGAACTTCTGCGCCGAACACGGCATCGGCGCCGAGATCGAGCTGATCTCCGCCGACGAGATCGACGGCGCCTACGACCGCGTGGTGGCCAGCGACGTGCGGTATCGGTTCGTCATCGACGTCGCCACCATGTGACCCGTCTCGCCCCACCGGCGCGGCCAGGCGGTGTGGGGCCGCGAACCGGTCGCGACGTGGGTACGTTGACTATGTGTCTGCGCAGGACAAGGACGAGACAACACAAGCCGCCGAACCCGCCAACGGCGGCACCCGAATGCCGCAGTGGTTGCCGCGCGCGTTCTTGCTCGCCGCGGCGACCATCGCGGGACTGCTGGCAGCGTTCTGGGTGCTGCAGCGCTTGCAGGGCCTGCTGACGGTGCTGCTGGTCTCGCTGTTCCTCGCGTTCGCCATCGAACCCGCGGTGAACTGGCTGGCCCGGCGCGGGATGCGCCGCGGCCCCGCCACCGGACTGGTGTTCCTCGCCTTGACCGCTCTGCTCGTCGCCTTCCTGTGGACCCTCGGCGCGCTGCTGGTGGACCAGGTCACCACGTTGGTGCAGCACGCGCCGGAGTACGCCGACCGGGGGGTGGAATGGATCAACCGCACCTTCCATACCGACCTGTCCGGCACCGACATCCAGAAGTACGCCACCGAATGGAGCTCGAGCCTGGAGGGCTACCTCACCGGGTTGGCGGGCAACGTCTGGGGCATCGGCACCGCGGCGATCGGCGCGATCTTCCAGGTCCTCGGCATCCTGCTGTTCACCTACTACTTCGCCGCCGACGGCCCCCGCATCCGCAATGCGGTCTGCTCGCTGCTGGCACCGCGACATCAGCGACATGTGTTGCGCGCCTGGGACATCGCGGTGGAGAAGACCGGCGGCTACATCTACTCGCGCGGACTGCTCGCGCTCATCTCGACGCTCGCGCACTACGTCATGCTGCGGGTGCTGGACGTTCCGTCGGCGTTCGCTTTGGCGCTGTGGGTGGGCGTCGTCTCCCAGTTCATCCCCACGGTCGGCACGTATCTCGCCGGTGCGTTGCCAGTGATCGTCGGATTGGTGCACGGCCCGACCACGGCGCTGTGGATTCTCGGATTCATCGTGCTCTATCAACAATTCGAGAACTATGTCCTGCAACCGCGCATCACCGCGAGCACGCTGGACATGCACCCCGCCGTCGCGTTCGGCGCGGTGCTGGCGGGCGCGGCGCTGCTCGGCGCGACCGGCGCACTGCTCGCCATCCCCGTCACCGCGACGGTACAGGCATTCTCCAGCGCCTACATCCGTCGCTACGGAGTGGAGACCGCCGACGAAACCGGGCCGGGTCAGCCGGGTCGTCGGCGGCCACCGAAGCGGCGCCGACCGTGGGCCAGGCAGTTGCCCCTGCGCTTCGCACGTGCCGATCCCCCACCCACGGAGTGAACGGGCAGCTGCGGCGCGGTCGGCCGGGGTGAGCGTGGCGCTGCTGCCCGACATTCGCGTCGCCGCGGCGGCCACGACGGAAAAGGGCTCCGTCGCCGATGCCGCCACCGAGTTGCTCGCGACACTCAGCTCGCTGACCGCGGCCGGCGGGTGATCGCACGCAGCATCCGCCGCGACCGGCGCTCGGCGAGTTCGTCCGGCAGCGGCAGATGTATCCGACCTGCTCGCACACGGCCGGAGCGAAAACGCTGATACGCCTGGCTCATTCGGCGGGGTCGGCGGATTCGACCCTTCTGCGCACTCGGTGCGCCGCGGCGACCAGGTTGCGCAGCGACGGCTCTAGCTGCCAATAGTGCCGAGTCTTCAGGCCGCCGTCCGGGTTGGCCCACAATCGGTGCGGCGTCACCGCTTCCGCTGCCGCGGCGAGCAATTCGTCCAGCTCGTCGATGTCCGGAATGCGCGCGGACCGGCTCTCGTACACGCCGGGGCCGACGCCGTGGCTGAGCCCGTACCCGGAAGCGCAGTCCTCCTTCAGCGCCCGCAGCACCCACTCGATGGAGCGGGTCGCCACGATCGCGGTCACGTCGGCGTCGAGTTGCTCGATCGCCTCGACCACCTCGGCGCGGCCGGAATAGCCGATGTGCGTGTGGATCTGGGTCTCAGCCCGCACCCCGGAGGTCGCCAGCCGAAACGCGCCGATTGCCCAGCGCAGGTATTCCGCCCTGCCCTCCGGGCGCAGCGGCAGCATCTCCCGAATCGCGGGCTCGTCGACCTGGATGATCGAGATGCCTGCTTTCTCCAAGTCCACCACCTCGTCGCGAACCGCCAGCGCCACCTGGTCGGCGGTCTCGTGCAGCGGCTGATCCTGCCGGACAAAGGAGCGCGCGATCATGGTGACCGGCCCGGTCACCATGCCCTTGACCGGCTTGTCGGTGAGCGACTGCGCATAGCTGATCCACTCCACCGACATCGGCGCGGGCCGTGACACGTCACCGTAGAGGACCGGCGGCCGCACGCACCGCGATCCGTACACCTGAACCCAGCCGAAATGGGTGGTCGCGAAACCGTCGAGCAACTCGGCGAAGTACTGGACCATGTCATTGCGCTCGTGCTCGCCGTGCACCAGCACATCCAGGCCGATGTCCTCCTGGAACCGGATCGTCGCCTCGATCTCGGCCTCGATCCGCTTGCGGTATTCCTCGTAGGACAACCGGCCGGCACCGAGTTCGTGGCGCGCCTGGCGGATTCCCGTGGTCTGCGGGAAGGAGCCGAGCGTGGTCGTCGGCACCAGCGGCAGGTTCAGCTTCCGCTGCTGCGCTTCCCGGCGCACCGCATAGGGCTCGCGCGAGCGCATGTCCGAAGTGATCGCGTACACCCGCTGCCGCACCGCGTGCTTCTGCTTGAAATGCACCTCGGTCGGCCGCTTGCGCCACTTCTCCGACGCACCCTCGGTGAGCGCCTTGGCGAGCGAAACCACTTCGCCCACCTTCTGTTTCGCGAAGGCGAGCCGGTCGGCCACATGGCCCTCGATGTCATATTCGATGAGCAGGTCGTAGGGCACGTGCAGCAGCGTGGTCCCGGTCGAGACCACCAGGTCCGGGCACACCTGAGCAAGCTCGCCGAGGTATTCCAGCGTCACATAACGGTCGGCTCGCCACACGTTGCGGCCACTGATCACGCCCGCGTACAGGCGCTTGCGCCGCATCCCGGGCACCTTCGCCAGGTCCTCCGGACGAATCCGATGACTCGCCAGATCGAGGCCGATCGCCTCGACGCTGGTACCGGCCAGGATCGTCAACGCCGCACCGAAGTCCCCGTACTGCCCGGTGACCAGGATGCGCGGACGCAGCGGCGCTGTGGACAGCCGCTGATAGGCGGCTTCGAACGCGGCCAGCTCGGCAGGCGTGCGTTCGCTGGTGAACGCGGGCTCATCCAGCTGCACACAGGTGGAGCCACGCTTGGCGAGAATCTCGAAGAGTTCCTCGTAGACGGGCAGCAATTTGTCCAGCAGGCTCAGCGTGTCGAATCCACCCGACTCACCAGGGATGTGCCCGGCCTTGGACAGCAGCAGCAACGACACCGGGCCGATGACTACGGGCCGTAGCTCGATGTCGTACTGCTTCGCCCGGTCGAATTCATCGAGCAGGGCCTGCGGATGCAGCGAGAACTCCGTATCGGCGTCCAGTTCCGGCTGGCGATAGTGGTAGTTCGTATCGAAGAACCGGACCAGCTCCAAGGGCGGCAGATCCGGGCGGCCGCGCGCCATCAAGAAGTAGAAATCCAGCGGGTGCATACCCTCGCGGTACGGTTCGAACCGCTTGGGCACGGCGCCGAACAGCAGTGCGTTGTCCAGCACGTGGTCGTAGAAGGAGAAGGTGTTGCCCGGCACCTGGGTCAGGCCGGTGGCGGCCAGCTCGTTGAACTGGGTCTGCTGGATCTCGCGCCCGACCGCCAGCAGCGCGTCGCGGTCGATCCCGCCGTGCCAGTAGGATTCCAGCGCCCGCTTGAGCTCGCGGTGCGGCCCGATCCTGGGATAGCCCAGGATGCTCGACCCATAGCCGTCGGTCACGTTCACCATGAGCGTGTTCCCTTTCGATCACCTGGGCGGTATGCCCCGGATACCCGGCCGAGCCGTTGCCACGACCCGGCCTTCTCGCAGCTTTTACCGATAGTTGCCACAGGTCGAGCATCACCGGTTTCCGGCTGGTTCAACCGCCCGATCTTCGCCATCCCGGACCCGCCGAGTAGAAGTCATACGAGCACCGTTCGCCCCGCCTCGCACCCGAGCGACCGAAGCACATGCGCCACCCGTCGGGTGCGAGTCTTACGAGCACCCGTTCGCGGCCCGTCTCGAGTCCGAGTGACCGAAGCGCATGCGCCGAAGGCGCGAGTCTCGGTCGCTCGGACGCGAGACTTCCCGGGGCCGCGAACCCGCAGCGCCGCAGGCGCTGCCAAACAAACACAGCAAATCAAGCACGGTATTCGTAGAAGCCCGCTCCGGTCTTCTTGCCCAGCAGCCCGGCCTCGACCATCCGCATGAGCAGCGGCGGTGCCGAGTACAGCGGCTCCTTGAACTCCGCGTACATCGAGTCGGCGATGGACTTGACGGTGTCCAGGCCGACCAGGTCGGTCAGCGCCAGCGGGCCCATCGGATGGGCACAGCCGAGCACCATGGCCTTGTCGACGTCTTCCTTGGTGGCGTAGCCGGATTCGACCATGCGGATGGCCGACAGGAGATACGGCACCAGCAGCGCGTTGACCACGAAGCCGGAACGGTCGGCCGAACGCACCACCTGCTTGCCGAGCACCTCACCGGCGAACGCCTCGGCCCGCGCCGAGACCGACTCGGTGGTCTTGAGCGTGGTGACCAGCTCGACCAGCGGCAGCACCGGGACCGGGTTGAAGAAGTGCATGCCGACCACGCGCTCGGGATTCGCCGTGGCGACCGCGATCTTCATGATCGGGATCGACGAGGTGTTGGAGGCCAGCACCGCGGACGGGTCGGTGACGACCTTGTCGAGTTCGGCGAAGATGCCGGTCTTCACCTTCTCGTCCTCCAGCACCGCCTCGACGACCAGCTGGCGGTCGGCGAAGTCGTCGAGGTCGGAGGTGAAGCGCAGCCGCCACGCGGCCTGTTCGCGTTCGCGCTCGGTGATCTTGCCGCTGCTCACGCCGCGATCCAGGGACCGCAGGATGCGGGCGCGGCCCGCTGCGGCCAGTTCCCGGGTCTGCTCGTACACCAGCACGTCGACGTGCGCACGTGCGCACACCTCCGCGATTCCTGCGCCCATCTGTCCGGCGCCGATGATGCCGACACGTTGTATCTTTTCGCTGCTCACGTCCCGCTCCTGCTGGGTTGTCCGGTTCTGGGGTGGCTGGTCTGCGAAGGTGTCGCTCCGGTGTGAGCGAGCACGCTTCGCGGGGCCGAGGTATAAGGATGCCCTCCCCGCCAGGGCTGTTCAGCGGGGAGGGCGGTAGGTCCCGGCCCGGATCGAGGATGGTCGAGCCTAGTGAAACTGTCCCTCTTCGGTGGAGCCCTTCAGCGCGGCCGTCGAGGTGTTCGGGTCGACAGTGGTCGCGATCAGGTCGAAGTACCCGGCGCCGACCTCACGCTGGTGCTTGGTAGCGGTGTAGCCGCGCGCCTCGGCGGCGAACTCGCGCTCCTGCAGATCGACGTAGGCGGTCATGCCTTCGCGGGCGTAGCCGTAAGCCAGGTCGAACATGCCGTAGTTGAGCGAGTGGAAGCCGGCCAGGGTGATGAACTGGAACTTGAAGCCCATCGCGCCGAGTTCCTTCTGGAATTTCGCGATGGTCGCGTCGTCCAGGTGCGCCTTCCAGTTGAACGACGGCGAGCAGTTGTAGGCGAGCAGCTGGTCCGGGAACTCGCTGCGCACGGCCTCGGAGAATTTCTTGGCCAGCTCGAGGTCGGGGGTGCCGGTCTCCATCCAGATCAGGTCGGCGTACGGCGCGTAGGCCTTGGCGCGCGCGATGCAGGGCTCGATGCCGTTGCGGACGCCGTAGAAGCCCTCGGCGGTGCGGGTGCCGTCCAGGAACGGGCGGTCGCGCTCGTCGACGTCGGAGGTGATCAGGGTGGCGGCCTCGGCATCGGTGCGCGCGATGATCACCGATGGCACGTCGGCGACATCGGAGGCCAGCCGCGCGGAGGTCAGGGTGCGGATGTGCTGCTGGGTCGGGATCAGCACCTTGCCGCCCAGGTGGCCGCACTTCTTCTCGGACGCCAGCTGGTCCTCCCAGTGCACGCCCGCGGCGCCGGCCTGGATCATGGCCTTCTGCAGCTCGTAGGCGTTCAGCGCGCCACCGAAGCCGGCTTCGGCGTCGGCGACGATCGGGGCCAGCCAGTTGGCGACGGCGGTGTCGCCCTCGACCTTGGCGATCTCGTCGGCGCGCAGCAGCGCGTTGTTGATGCGGCGCACCACGGCCGGAACCGAGTTGGCCGGGTACAGCGACTGGTCGGGGTAGGTGTGGCCGGACAGGTTCGCGTCACCGGCGACCTGCCAACCCGACAGGTAGATGGCCTGCAGGCCGGCACGGACCTGCTGGACCGCCATGTTGCCGGTGAGGGCGCCGAGGGAGTTGATGTAGTCCTCGTTGTTGACGAGATCCCACAGGATCTCCGAACCACGGCGAGCGAGGGTGGCCTCCTCGACGACGGTGCCCTGGAGCTTGGACACCTGCTCCGCGGTGTAGTTACGGGTGACGCCCTTCCAGCGCGGGTTGGTGTCCCAATCCTGCTGGATTTCCGCAGCGGTCTTCGGGGTGCCGGCAGTCGACATCTGTGACTCCTCGTTCGGTCGATGCCGCCCGGTCGAGTGAGCACTCGAACTGCTGGAGCGGCAATTTGCAGGCTTGCTAGGGCCTTACTGGTTACCTCCACACGATGACACAGGGAGAAATGGCCGTCTACCTGTTGCTACTGTAAATCTCAGCTAGGTTTACCAAGCACTTTGCTAAGTCTGCAAAATTTGCCACCGAATCGCGAGGCCGCAATCTACCTGCGAGTAGCCCTGACATGGGGTTTTACCGTAACGCTCGTACTGTTAGCGATCGGCGGGCGGACCGGCCCGACCCGCACAGAGATTCCCGATTGTGAGCACCTTCACAAGTCGGCTGTCGCCCGCGCCACCCGAGGATCGGAAGGCCGAATCCTCGGCACCGCACCTGCCGAGCGGCAGCGAAAAACTGGTCGATCGGGTTCCAGGTGGCACGCGAGTGCGATGCCCGGGTGAGGTGGTGCGCCGGCACATCCCGCAGCCCAGTCCGCAGCTGTCCGGAATCCGGGCAGCAACTCGGCGAAGTCCGGGTTGCCTCGCGTGCGCAGTCGAGCGCGCCGAGTAGGGGCAAGAGTGCCGTAAATCGAACACGGCACCTCAGTCATCGAGACCCTTTTCCCGCATCGCGGCCCAGACCCGATCCGCGGTCATCGGCAAGCGGTCGAGACGGACGCCGACCGCGTCGCGGATCGCGTTGGCCAGTGCGGGCGCGACCGGGTTGTACGGGGATTCGCTCATCGATTTGGCGCCCAACGGTCCCAGCGCGTCGTTCGTGTCCGCGAAGTACACCTCGGTGCGTGGCACGTCGGCGAATTGCGGCACGTGATAGTGCCGCAAGGTCCGGGTGAGCACCACACCGTGGTCGCTGCGCATGTCCTCGTAGAGCGCGGTACCGATGGCCTGCGCGACACCGCCTTCCACCTGTCCGCGGCACTGCACCGGATTGAGTACCACGCCCGCGTCGGCGGCCTGGACCGATTGGAGGATGCGGACCGAGCCGGTGCCGGGGTGCACGGCCACACGGAAAGCGTGCACGTTGAAACTCACCGACCTCGGGCTGCCCCCGTGCTCGCCCCGCGCGGTGAGATCGCCGTCGGCCAGTAGTTCGGCCGCGCCGAGTAGCTGTTCGCCGCAGCGCACACCGCCGGAAATCAGCGCGCAGTCGTGCTCCGGAACACCCGACAGCTGCGCCGCCCTGACCAGCAGGATTGCGCGCAACGCGCTCGCGGCGGCGTACACCGCCTTCCCCGCGACCACGATGCCGGTCGAGCCGAACGCACCGGTGTCGTGCTCCACCAGATCGGTGTCGGCATGCCGGATCACGATGCGGGACAGGTCGGCGTCCAGCACGGCGGCGGCGAGCTGCGCGTGTACCGTCGTTGTGCCGTTGCCGAATTCGGCTGTGCCGACGCGGATCTCGTAGCGCCCGTCGGGTAGCAGCGACGCCGTCGCGGTGGATCGGTGCCCGCGCGGCGGGATAGTCGCGATCATCGCGGCGGCCATCCCGGTGCCGACGCGCCACTGCGGGCCGGGCGCGTGCACGTCGTTGCCGCGCAGCAACGCTCGTTCGGCAAGGTCGAGGCACTGGTCGAGGCCATAGCTACCGAACATCAAGTCGCTCGCGTCCACTTCGGACCCGACGAACCGGTCACCGGGCACCACGACGTTGCGGCGCCGGAATTCGAAGGGGTCCATGCCCAGCGCATGCGCGAGATCGTCCAGCGCCGATTCCACCGCGAAGATCACCTGGCCGAGACCGTAACCGCGGAACGCCCCGGACGGAACATTGTTGGTGTACACCGCCTGTGCGTCGACACGTTTGTTGGCGCAGCGGTAGAGCTCCACCGACTCGGCGACCCCGTGGTACATCACGCCACCGCTGTGGTTGCCGTAGGCCCCGGTGTCCGCCAGAACGTCGATGGCCAGTGCGGTCAGCACGCCGCGCACGTCGGCACCCGCCGTCACCGCGACCCGCATCGGGTGCCGGCAGGTCGCGGAGGTGAACTCCTCGGAGCGGGTGAACTCGTACTGCACCGGCCTGCCGGTCCGCAGCACGGCGAGCGCGATCAGGTCCTCGGCCAGCATCTCCTGCTTCGCGCCGAATCCGCCGCCGACCCTGGTCGCGAACACCCGTACCCGCTCGGGCGGCAGTCCGAAAACGCGGCACAGTTCGGCCCGCACCAGGAACGGAACCTGGGTGCTGCATCGGATGACCAGCCGGCCCGCGTCGTCCAGCCAGCCGACCCCGCCGTGTGTCTCCAGGTGCACATGCTGCCCGCGCGGTGAATGCCACACACCCTGGACGACCTGGGCAGCCGCGGCCAGTCCCCATGCAATGTCGCCCACCTCGCCGTGCAGTTCGGCGACCAGATTGCGATCGGGATCGGCGATGCGTGCCGAGCCGAGTTTGTCCCCGTGCAGTTTCGGCGCCTCGGGCCGCAGCGCCTCCTCGGGCTCGAACACCGCGGGCAGCAACTCGTAGTCGACGTGCAGCAGGCGCACCGCGGCGCGGGCGGTCGCAACATTCTCCGCCACCACCGCGGCCACCCGCTGCCCGGCGAAGCGCACGGTCCGGTCGAGCACGTAGGTGTCGTCGGGGTCGTCGGTCCGCAGCTCGTGCCGTGCGGTCGAGAACGCCACGTCCGGCGCGTCGGCGTAGGTGAGCACCGCGTGCACGCCGGGCAGCGCCTCGGCGGCCGCGGTGCGGATCGATCGGATTCGCGCGTGCGGGTACGGACTCGCCAGCACGGCGATCTGCAACGGGTCGGTCGGGGGCACGTCGCTCGTTCGCGTCCGGTCCGCCGCGGCGGAATCGGCGGCGAGCTCGTCCGCCCTGACGGGCGGCAGATCAAAGGTGAAGGGCTCGCTGCCGGTGACGATGCGTGGTCCGGCGAGGGCGCCGACTCCGGCGCCAGCGGCCGACGTCATGCTCTGGTCCGGCGCGATGGCGGCTGGATCGTCCGGCGCGAGCGGCTCACCCAGTGCCGCTCGAATCGCGCGGTACCCCGTGCAGCGGCACAGATTACCTTTCATCAATTCGTCGAGTTCGATGTCGTGTCCGCCCAGCGGTCCCGCCGGGGCGTAGCCCAGTCCCGCGGCGGTGACCACCATGCCCGCGGTGCAGAAACCACATTGGAAGCCCGCGTTGTCGATGAATCTGCGCTGCACGGCGTGCGGGTGCTCCGGCGTCCCGAGCCCGGCCGCCGTCGTGACGGATCGCCCGGCGGCACGGTAGGCGGGAAACACGCAGGAGTGCACCGTCATTCCGTCGACCAGCACCGAGCAGGCACCGCAATCGCCCGCGTCACATCCTTTCTTCACGGCCAGGTGGCCGCTCTCACGCAGGGCGGTGCGCAGACACTGCCCCGGTCGCGTCTCGAACTCGACCGGCTTGCCATCCACCTCGAACCGGATCAGGACACCCACCCCCGTCCTCGTCCGGCGGCCGCGCGATGGCCGCGTACTCGCGGGCACCGGCCCGGTAGCGCCGCGATTCCCACCGACCTGCCGTCCACCCCGGACCGCGTCATGATGCGCTTTCCCGCAGGTCACCGGCGACTTCACCGGCGAGAAGCCCGGCGACATGCCGCCGCCACGGCGGTGATCCGTGCGGATCGTCGAACCAGAGCGTGGGATCGATCGCGCCCAGGGCGTCCCGCAGCTCGACCTCGCTCGGCGGCGCGGCGAAATCCAGGACGACCGGCTTGGTCGTGGCGGCCGTGATGGTGATCGCGCTGTGACCGTCCGTATCCCGCCGGCCCATCACCACGGCGCCGGACCGGCCGAGCGGGGCACCCGCGATCTTCCGAAAGCTGGTGTGCGCCAGCAGCCTCGACCGAGGCAGGTGAATCGAGCGCAGCACCTCACCGGGGCGCAGGGCGCTGTGACCGGGGCCGATGACGAAGTCCCGCAATGGAATACCTCGGTCTACCCCGTCCGGCGCCCACACCAGAGCCGAGCCGTCGAGCGCGACCAGCGCACCGAGCACCGCGCCGGCGGGCAGCGCGAGACAGACGTTGCCGCCGACGGTGGCGGTGCGCCAGATCTTGTGTGACGCCAGCAGGGCCCGGCAGGACGGCGCGAACAGCGCCGTCCCCGGCCAGACGTCGCGCAGGACCGGCGCTCCCAGCTCATGTCCCTGCCCCGCACCCGCGAACTCCGCCAGGGTGCAGGTCGCGGCGATCGTCAACCCGTCGTCCACCACCTCGAACGGAGGCCAGTCCATAGTCGTGATGTCGACCAGACGCACCAGCTGATCCTGCGGTTCGGAGAACAGGAAGGTGCCGCCGGCGAGCACCGCGGTCGACGTGCCGAGCAGCGCCAAGTCCGATCGCTCGCGGGCGATCACTACCTCGCGGATCGTGTCCAGGTCCATGCCTCACCTCGTTCCCGCCGCTCCGTCACGGCCGAACCATTCAGTTGCCGACAAATTGCCCATGTTGTCCGTCAACTTGCGCGGTAACTACCTGGCCGCACAGACACCCGCCCGCAGCCGGTATTCACCACGGGCCGGCGCTTCGCCGGGGCACCGTCCGCCGTCCAGTACCCCGGCTGCATTCGCGGCCCGCGCGAGCCGATACTGCTTCAGTATCCCGCTTCTGACGTGACCAGGCACAACACCTCGCTCAGAGCAGCGATTGCGGCGTCCGGCCGCCCCGCTGATCGACGTCATGATCCGACCGACAGCCCGCTCACCATCCCGCGTGCCCGCCGTCCGGAAGGCGGGTCCATCGAACAGCTTCCTCCGGCTCGGCCTCGAATATCACAGCAATCTTGCAGCGATCAAACCGACCGCGTCGCGGCGGTCTCGCGCATCGACAGCGAGCTCATAGCCCGACTCGCGCCTTACCACTACCGGGCCCCGCTACGGCGAGCAGCGCCGCCCGCGCCCGAGGGTCACGACTTACTCCACGCCAGACCCGCTTCCGGTGCGTCGGCCCGCGCCACGGTGGCGTGGATCAGACCGTAGGGGCGATCGGCGGCGTGATAGACCTCGCCGCGGTTCTCGATGCCGAAACGCGCCAGGTCGTAGTCGAAATGGTGTTTGTTCGGCGCGGCGAGCCGGATCTCGGCCAGCATCGGATACGCCGCCAGCGCCACTTTGCCCATCTCGAACAGCGTCTGCTGGAGCGCTTTCGAGTGCAGCGTCGCGAAAGTCCCGACCAACCGGTCTCGTACTCCCGCGTATACCTCGTCCCAGTCGACGCCGCCGGTGTCGGCGAAGCGCCATTCGGCGACCAGCGCGGTGGCCAGCATCCGGTCGTCAGCCGGCGCGAGCACGGTGAAGTCGTCGGTCAGGAAACCCGTGAACTGCGACCCGGTCGACTTCAGGATGGTCAGGTCCTTCACCCCGCCCACGACCCAAGCCCGCCGGTCGGCGCCCGTTCCGGCCACGGTGACCGCCGCCGTGCGTATCTCCGGACCCTGCCGCACCCAGGTGTGATCGTGTTCCGCGCCGTCGGCGGCCACCCGCTGCCAGGCGTATTCCTCGACCTCGACTCGCGCGCTGGTCACCGGCTCGACCTCGGTGACGAAGTGTTCCGCCAGCGCCAGCGCGTAGTCTTCGATCGTGCGCAGGCCCGGCTGTTTCGCGAAGGCGTAGGCCGTCTGCTTCTGTGTGTCGGTGGGCAGTACCTTCGCCTGGTCGCCCGCGATGTACGCGTCGGCGAAGTCACCACGCAGCACCGTGGAGACGTTCACGTCCCGGATCTCGTGCCGCGCGGTCTCCCGGTAGATCCGGACGATCCGATTCTCCGCCTTGCCATATCGGTGATCCGACAGCACGATCGGCCCGGTCAGTTCCATGCTCGGCTCAGCTCCCTCGATAGGTGGAAAAGGCGAACGGCGACAACAACAACGGGACGTGGTAGTGCCGGTCCTCGGTGACGGCGAACGTCACGACGACCTCGGGATAGAAGGTTTCGACCTGCTGGCGCGCGAAATAGGCGCCGGTGTCGAATACCAGACGATAGCTCCCCGGTTCGAGCGCTTCGGCCAGTGCGCTGATCCGGCCATCGGCATCGGTAAGGCTCGAACAAAGCTGCCGCGCTTGCAGATACAGCGTCACCGAAACGCCCACGGCGGGTGAGCCGCGCATGGTGTCCAGCACATGGGTGCTCAACGCGCTCACGAGTGTTTCCACCGTGGCGCGCGCAGCAGAATCCGGCAGATCTTCGCCAATTCGGACAGAGCGTGGCAGCACGCGAGTCCCGATCGCTGATCCGTCATCCGACCAGCATCGAGCCCGGGCCGCCACGGGAAACGGCATACCTCGCTGTCGGCGTGTCGCGCCTGATCACGGCGCGAGCACCGATCGCACCTCGGGCGACGCAGACCGCCCGGTATTACACTCAGAGCCATGGCTGACCAAGACGGCCCGCCTGCCGACTCCTGCGCGGGTGTCGTTCTCGCCGCCGGCGCGGGGACCCGCTACGGGCGGCCCAAGGTGCTCGCCGAGGGCGGCGCATGGCTGCGCGCGGCGGTGGCCGCGCTGCGCGGGGGCGGCTGCGATCCGGTGATCGTCGTCCTCGGCGCGACCGGTCCGACACCGCAGATCATCGATCTGCCGGCGGGCGTGCACCACGTATGGGCTGCCGACTGGGCCACGGGGGTCAGCGCCGCACTCCGCGCCGGTCTGATCGCCGCGGCCGGCACCCCCGCGCGCTATGTGGCGATCATGCCGGTGGACACCCCCGACGTCGGCGCCGATGTCGTTGCCCGGGTGCTCGCCGCCGCGCTCGCGACGCCCAGCGGCCTCGCACGGGCTGTGTTCCACGACGCACCGGGGCACCCCGTTGTGATCGCGCACAAGCATTGGAATGCGGTGTGCGCAGACGCCGTAGGAGATTCCGGAGCCCGCGCATATTTGACCGGCAGAACCGATATGGTGTGCGTCCCGTGCGATGATCTGGCGACGGGGATGGACCGTGACTTACCGGCCCCGCCCACCGGTGATCGGCACTGATGATGCGGGACACCGTCGACGATCTTTGCGGGTGTGGCATTCCGGCCCGATCGGGGGGTTGGCCACCATAGTGCGCACGGCGGGCGGTTATTCGACATAAACGATCACAGGAGGAAGTGTTCGCGTGCCTGTCCAATACCCACCCGAGCCGCATATGGCCACCGAGGTAGCCACCCAGCCCGACAACTGGGGTTACGCCGAGACCGTCGCCGCCGACCACCGAGCCGCGCTCCCCCGGCCGGGCGAGCGCATCGCCATTATCGGTTGCGGCACATCATTTTTCATGTCACGCGCGATCGCCGCGGTGCGCGAGGAGGCCGGTCACGGCATCACCGACGCGTGGCCCGCGAGCGCGGTTCGCGAGCGCGAGTACGACCGCTACCTGGTGATCTGCCGATCCGGAACCACCACCGAAGTGGTGCGCGCGATGCGGGCCATTCCGGCGCACATCCCGCGGGCGGTGATCTGCTCCACCCCCGGCACACCCGTTCTAGACCTGGGCGATCCGATCCTCATCGAGCCGGTCGACGAGCAGTCGGTGGTCCAGACCCGCTTCGCGACGACTGCCCTCGCCAGCCTGCGCTGGCACCTGGGCCAGGACCTCACGCCGGTGATCGCCCAGGCCCGCGCGGTGCTCGCCGAAGACCCCGCCACCGCCCTGGCCGCGGTGCGGTCCGCCGAACAGATCAGCTTCGTCGGTATGGGATTCGCGTCGGCGATCGCCGACGAGGCGGCGCTCAAACTGCGCGAATCCTGCCAGTCCTGGACCGAGGCGTACTTGGCGACCGAGTATCGCCACGGCCCGATCAGCGTCTCCGCGCCCGGCCGCGCGGTCTGGGCGTTCGGGCCGCTGGAGCCGGACTTCGCCCAGGATGTCGCCGGCACCGGCGTGCACCTGGAACACCGTGATATCGACCCGATGGCGGATCTGGTCCGGGTGCACCGCCTCTGCGTCCTACGTTCCGCTGACCTGGGGCTCGATCCTGACCGCCCGCGCGGCCTGAACCGCTCCGTGGTGCTGAAGTCATGACCGAGGCCGCGTGTGCGGCGGCAGCGGCGCCGGCAACAACTACTGTGCCGAACATGGGAACCGAACAGTCGCCAGGCGCCCGCCGAGCGCGGTACACGGACGGGCCGGCGGGCGCTGGGTTCGCGGGGCAGGAGGGACTGGCATGACCGAGCGCTCTGAGCTGACGATTCGCGGACGCATCGTCTCGGCGAGTGTCGTCCTCGATGACGGTGTGGTGCTCACTTCCAGGGAGCGGATCACCGCGGTGCGGTCCTTCGCGCAGTGGCGGGCCGTGCATCCGGATCTGCCTGAGCCGCCATTCTCCGGGACGCTGCTTCCCGGGCTGGTCGATATTCACAATCATGGCGGCTTCGGGCATCGGTTCGACACAGTGGACGCGGCAGCGGCACGAGCCGCGGCCTCGGCACATCACGCGAGCGGCTCCACCACGGTGGTGGCGAGCGTGGTCACCGGTCCCGCCGCGGAGATGGTGGCGCAGACCGCAGTCTTGCGCGAACTGGCCGAGGAAGGCGTGCTCGGGGGCATCCATGTCGAGGGGCCCTTTTTGTCCGAGTCCCGTTGCGGCGCACAGGACCCGCGTTTTCTGCGCGACCCGGACCTTCACCTGACCGACCAGCTGCTGGCGGCGGGCGGCGCGCGACTGCGGGCGATGACCCTCGCGCCGGAGCGCCCCGGCTACGTGGAGCTCGCCCGGCGATTGGTCGACCACGGCGTGGTGGTCGCGCTCGGCCACAGCGACGCCGACTACCTGACCTTTCGTGACGCCCTGTACCCCAACGGATCGGGCGGCCTGGTCACCCATCTGGCGAACGGGATGCCGCCGCTGCATCATCGCGATGCCGGCCCGGTCGCCGCTGCCCTGGTCGCGGCGGCGGCCGGTGACGTGTTCCTGGAACTGATCGGCGACGGCGTGCACGTCGATCCCGGTTTCGCCGCCCTGGTATTCGCGACGGCGCCGGAGCGGGTCGCGCTGGTCACCGATGCCATGCAAGCGGCGGGTCTCGGCAACGGCGAGTATCGCCTCGGCCCGCAGTCGGTCACGGTGCGCGACGGCGTCGCGCGGGTCGGCAACGGGTCGATCGCGGGTGGGCTCAGCACGTTGTTGCAGTGTGTGGCGCGGGCGGTGCACGAGTCCGGTATTTCCTTGCGGGACGCGGTCCTCGCGGCCACCTGCACTCCGGCTACCGCGCTCGGGCTGCCTGATGTCGGTGACCTGCGGCCGGGCCACTTCGCCGACTTGGTGACAGTCGATGACGATCTCCAGTTGCGCCGGGTCCTCAGACGTGGACAGTGGTTGTCGTGATCCTGACCGTGACAATGAATCCCGCGTACGACATGACCTACCGGGTCGAACGTTTCGAACGTGGGAAGGCCCACCAGGTCCGCTCGGTGGAGCAGCGCATCGGCGGCAAAGGCATCAACGTGACGCGGGTGCTGAATCAGCTCGGGAAATACGCTCGGGCAACCGGTTTCTCCGACCACGCTTTCGCGGCCGCCGCGGAATTGGAGATGCCGGTCGACTTCGTGCACGCACTGCCCTGGGTGCGCCGCACCGTGGCCATCAGCGAATCCGAGGACGGCACGGCCACCGCGCTGTGGGAACCGGGCGCCCGCGTCTCCAATCCGCATGCCGCCGAGCAGTTGGCCGTCCGGGTGGCCGGCCTGCTGCCCGAAATCTCCGGGCTGGTCATCGCCGGCTCGCTGCCGGGCGGCATCGAACCCGCACTTCCCGCCGAGATCGCGCGCACCGCCATCGCGGCCGACGTGCCGACTGTCGTCGACGTCGACGGCGAGGCGTTGCGGCTGGCCGCTCAGGTCCCGGGCATCGTACTGACGCCGAACGTCGCGGAACTGCGTCTGCTCACCGGCGCCGAAACCGACAGCGCCGACCAGATCGTGACCGCCGCCCGCCCGCTCATCGCGCACGGCGTGCGTGCCGTGGTCGCCACCCGCGGGCCGGTTGGCATGGTCGCGGTGACCGCTGACGGCGCCTGGTCGGCCGCGCTGACCCAGCCGCTCGCCGGAAACCCCACCGGTGCCGGGGATTCCGCGGTGGCGGCGGTGATCGCCGGGTTGTCCGGCACCTCCAGCCCGGACTGGACCGCCCTGCTCACCGACGCGGTAGCGACGTCGGCTGCCGCCGTGGTCATCCCGGTCGCCGGTGAGATCGACCGCGGTCTGCGGACTCGGCTCGCCCCGACCGTCCAGGTCGAACAGTTGAATCTACCGAAATCCCACGAAACTTCCTTATGACAATCGCCGACCACACCGAGCGCGACACCAGCGACGACGTCGACTCCCGCGCTATATCCGGAGAACGATTCCACGGAACGTGGCGGTCGAATTGCTCGTCGCTCACCAGGCTTGCGTACCTCTGGAGCGCAGGTGCGGCCGGCGGCGCGAGCGAGGGAGTCGGCGCCGCCGGCCGGCGAGGGTGGTGGGACAGGGCAGTTGTCCACCGGCTGTCGGCGGATTGCTTGCACCGACTGGGGCTACTCTCGCCGTTCCAGCTGAGGGTCGCTGGTGGCCGGGCTGAGAATCAGCTGGGAATAGTGCGACGACTGTCGCGGTCAGCGCTCAGTTGAGCAAGCTCGGCTGACCGGATGGCGGATGTGAAGGCGGACCACTGGGCGGGCGCGAAGGCCAGCACGGGCCGGGCAGCCGGCGATCCCCGAAACTTGCTGTCGCGGACCAGCACCCGATCACCATCGAAGCACACCTCCACGCAGGCGACGCTGTCGTTCGAATGTGATGACTTGAACCAGCCGGTCACGCGCCCCATGCCGTCACGCTACAGCGCACCGAGTCTGCGTTCAATCAGCGCTATCGACTCCTCCCGCGGGAGCGCGTGGTCGGTGAGGGCATTGCCGAACATGGTGGACAGGTGCCGGACAGACGCACCGTCCTCGATGACGGCGAGGTGAACCAGCGTCTCGGTCCATGCCACATCGGGTAGCAGTGCGCTGTCGAACCCGAGCAGATGGAACGACGCACCGGTCAGCAGTGAACCACCCGGCGCGTCGAACGGAATGACCCGGATGTCGACCACGTCGCAACGCTTCTCCACAACCGATATCAAGTGCCGGAGCTGGCCTTTCAACACCTCGACTCCCCCGGTTCGCTGAGTCAGCGCGGCCTCGTTGACGATCGCGGTGAGCCGCACCGGCTCGACTCCCGCGAGTCGCTTCTGTCGCCGCATACGCACCTCGACCCAGCTGTCGATCTCGACCTGGCGAATCCGTGCCCGATCGTTGGCGATCACCGCGCGTGCGTAGTCCTCGGTCTGCAGCAAACCGGGAATCAAAATGCTGGTATAGCTCCGTATGACGTCCGCTCCGTGCTCCAACCCGTAGAAGCGGGCCACATCATCCGGCAGCAGCTCGGCATACTCCGACCACCACCCACGCCGCTTCGCGATTTCGCGTAGCCGCAGCATCTCCTCGCGTTCGTCCGGGTCGAACTCCAGCAGGTTCATCAGCTTTCGCAGCTTGTCCTCGGCCAGGACCCTTTCCTTCTCCACCTTCGACCAGTACGACAGCGTGAAGCCGAGTTCTTTGGCTATTACCGAGCCGGTGACGTCGAACTCGGTGCGGCGGCGCTTGATTCGGAGCATGAGTTCCCAGCGCGCGACTGTGGGCGAGAGTGGTGCCATCGTCCGATGCGTCCTTCCGGCTCCAGCTGTTCGTGCAGAAGACCGTACCCGCATCCACGACACCTCGAATTAGTCATCGTGACAGGTCAACTTGACTTATCGGACGCCCCGCCATAGCCTTTCTGTGTCGCGCACCACAGGCGGGGGCTTCGGGCCGAACCCGCTCGGCGGGGATGGAGGGGGTTCTGAATGTCTGTGCACGTCATCGATCGGGCTTGGATGGTGAGTGATCGGACGCCGCACCAGGCGCGGCGAGTCAGTGAGGATGCGTGGGTGGTGTCGTATCTGCGCGGCCGGATGTTGACGACGGAGCAGGCGACCTCGGCTATCCAAGCGGCGGAAGCTGTTTCGCTGACGGAGGAGTTGGCGAGCCGGCTGGGACTCACCGCGATGGAAGCCTTCGGCTTGGTCGTCATCGAGAAGCCATGGGACGCCCGTGATGGGTATCGGTTGCCGCGCCCGGGCGGGCGGCATCGCCGATGATTCGCGCGTTTCGCGCACTGCCCGGCTACATCAATCGATCCAGGGGGTAATCGCGGTGAAACCGCTGCCGACCAAAGAACTTGTCCTGCATGCCTGCCGCGCCGCGCCTCGGCGCGACCATCCGATTCTGGCGTCCGCGCACCTGCTCGCCGGTTTGCATCAGCGACGATTGCGTGCCGACATCGGCGGGCCGAACCACATCGATCAGCAACGCGCCCAGCTCGTCCTCGCCGTCGACCGGTGGGTCGCCACCGAGATGCCGCTGCCCCACGGCGGCGCTCTGATGCACACCGAAACCGTCGGCATGGTGATCGACCGGCTCGCCCAGTTCTCCACGGCTGCCCACGAAATCCTGCCCGCCGCCACGGAATGGGCTGTGCACGATGCCTGGGAACGCCTTGCCGAACTCGCCCTGGGCTACGAAGACCTCGCCTACGAGGTCGCGGCGGGTCTGCGCCGCCTGCCCTACCTCAGCGGCCCACGCTCGACGCCGTGAAGAACGCGCCGATCAGTTCAGCATCACACCGAGCCCGTCCGCGACGCCCGGCTGGTGCTGAAGTGCTCGAGGTGTTCGCCCGGCGGCTCGCCTCTGCTCAGCCGAGGCGGGTGCAACCGGGAGTCACCGGCCGACCGGCGAAGCGATCGTCGATCCAGGCGTTCGCGCCGGGAATACCGCTGAGCCCGACCAGGAAGTGCTCGCCGATATGCACCTGGAAATCAACCGGCGTCCCGGCACGACACCAGTCCGCGTAGAGATTCTCCGCGCCGGCCAGCGGTACCCACGGATCATGCGAGGCGTGATAAAGGAACACCGGGACCTTCGGAGCGGCCGCGCCCATCCGATTGGCGGCCAGGATCTCTTTGATCACCGTCGAATCGGTCGGCGCGGCCACGTCGGTGAATACCTGCACCGGAATCGGCGCTACGACACCGCCGAATTCCTCCGCGGACATGCACAGGTCCTTGCCGATCTGAGCCAGACGCCAGCCGTTGTCGTTCATCAGCCCGAGCATCTCCGGATACTCTCGCGCCAGCCCGAGTGTCGCGGCGAGGAAGACCCCGGAGGCGAGGTTGCGGCCGTTCATGGTGTCCAGCAGCAGGCCGAAGTCGGCGGGAACGCCGCCGAACGCCGCACCGACGAGATTGAGTTCCGGTGCGTACTCCGGCGCCAACTGGGCGGCCCACCCGCTCGCGATGGCGCCGCCGGAGTATCCCGTGACCACCGTCGGTGTGTCCGGTCGCAATCCGAACTCCGGCGTTCCCACCACGGCCCTGATCGCGTCGAGCACCGCATGTCCGGCCATCACGCCCGCCCCGTAAGCCTGGCGCGGGCCTTGATGGTCGGGCACGAGCACGGCGTAGCCCTTGGACAAGGGAATCTGAGCGGCCCACAGCTTGGCCGACAACGGCCCCCTGAGCTCATAGGACGGCGCGCACCGATGCCCGAGCGAATCGATGGCGGCATTGAACGACACCAGTGGGCGCGGTCCCGGGCCCGGCCACGGCGTTGTCGGCATGAGCAGTGTCGCGACCACCGGGACCGGACGGCCCTTGGCGTCGGTGGATCGCAGCAGCAGTTCGGTCGAGGTCAGCGGATACAGCGTCAGGCCGCCGCTGCTCGGGCGGGACGCGAGAACCGTTCCGGGCGGCCGGCTCTCGAACTCCGGCGGCGGCGTATAGAACGGATCGCCCAGCGGCGTCGGCAGGATTCCGCTGTACTCGCGCGAGGGCGTAAGCGACTGATCGATCGGATTCGCCTGCGCAGGCGTCCCGACCGCGCTCACCGCCACAGCGCCGAGCAGCGCCACCACCAATCGGGCAGACCGCCCGCGCAGCAACCTTCGCATCATCCACCCACCCGCCGATTCCCTGTCCGGAGCACGAACCCGGCCGGACCATTGCGTTATGGCGGCCATCCGGAACCTTGCGCTGCTCATACTGACAGTGCCCCAGCTCGCATCGCACGCCTGACACGCGCCCTCGGCGTATCAAACGTGCTTCACTTCGCGACAACGATCGGGGCAGCAGCGCGCGAACAGCATCGGTAGGGTCGGGTCCTTGTGCAGGCGGTAGCGCACCCAGTTGAACGTCTCCCGGGCCTGGCCACGCGTGCCCGCCGCGGTAGACGACAGAGCAGCCGAGGTCAGCAACCCCGCCGACAGTCCTGCGCCAGGGCGGACACCGACTCGGAGCCCGAGTGCTAATTCTCTCTTTGCACAGATGCGAAACCGCCCATAGGGTGGTCGCATGGCCAAAACCTACGTCGGAGCGCGGCTGCGCCAGCTGCGGACCGAACGCGGGCTGAGCCAGGTCTCGCTGGCACAGCAGCTGGAGATCTCGGCGAGCTACCTCAACCAGCTCGAACACGACGTGCGTCCGCTGACCGTGCCGGTCCTGCTGAAGATCAGCGACGTGTTCGGCGTCGACGCGACCTTCTTCGCCACCCAGGACGACACCAGGCTCATCGCCGAGCTACAAGAGGTCGTCATGGATCAGGAGCTGGGCATCGGGGCGGACGCCCAGGAGATCGCCGACATCGTCTCGGCGCATCCGAGCATGGCCCGCGCACTGGTCAACATGCACAACCGCTACCGCAACACCTCCGCCCAGCTGGCGGCGGCGACCGAGGACCGGTTCGCCGACAGCGCGGGCAGCGGGGCGATCAGCAAGCCGCACGAGGAAGTGCGGGACTACTTCTATCAGCGCCAGAACTACATTCACGAGCTGGACACGGCCGCCGAAGAACTCACCGCCCGGATCCGTTTCCACGGCGGCGATGTGAACAGCGAGGTCATCAGGATGCTGCGGGCGCGCGACGTGTGGATCGTCGAGCGCATCGATCTCGGCGAGGGCGTGCTGCACCGCTACGATCCGCAGACCCGGAATCTGGAGATCGCACCGCATCTGTCCGGCGGGCAGCGCACCTTCAAGCTGGCCGCCGAGCTGGCCTACTTCGAATGCGGCGAGCTGCTGGAAAAGCTGGTCGAAGAGGGCAATTTCGCCTCCGAAGACGCCCGTAAGCTGGCCATGCTCGGCCTGGCCAACTACTTCGCCGCGGCGACGGTGCTGCCGTACACCCACTTCCACGAGGTTGCCGAGGATTTCCGCTACGACATCGAGCGGCTGTCGGCGTTCTTCACCCAGAGCTACGAGACCATCTGTCACCGGCTGTCCACGCTGCAACGACCCTCGCTGCGCGGGGTGCCGTTCTCGTTCGTCCGGGTCGACCGGGCCGGCAACATGTCGAAGCGCCAGTCCGCCACCGGTTTCCACTTCTCCGCCAGCGGCGGGACCTGCCCGCTGTGGAATGTCTACGAGACCTTCGCCTACCCCGGCAAGATCATGACGCAGATCGCCCAGATGCCCGATGGCCGCAAATACCTGTGGGTGGCCCGGACGGTGGAGCGCCGCGCCACCCGCTACGGTCAGCCGAGCAAGACCTTCGCCATCGGCCTCGGCTGCGAGCTACGCCACGCGAGCCGGGTGATCTACGCCGACGGTATGAACCTGGACGAAGTGCAAGCGACGCCGATCGGCGCGGGCTGCCGGGTATGCGAGCGCGCCAACTGCCCGCAGCGCGCATTCCCGCCGCTGGGCAAGGTGCTCGACATCAGCGAACACCGCAGCTCGGTCTCGCCGTACGTATTGAAATAGGGTCACGATGCCGACCCTTGTGCGGAAACGATCGTGCCTGCCACAAATACCGGCCCCGGCCACTCCGCGTCCAGTGTGACGGACAGCGTCGCCCCGAGTAGCGACCGACCTCGACCGTCAAGCTCAGTGCGCGACGGTCGAGGCCCCTGGCGACAAGCTCGGCTGCTCGGCGACGAGACTCAGAACGCCGCCTCGTCCAGCTCCATGATGTCGTTGTCGAGTGCGGCGATGATCCCGTTCACCGCGGTCAGATTCGGCAGCACATTCTTGGCGAAGAAGCGGGCCACAGCCACCTTTCCGGTATAGAACGCGCGGTCCTTCTCCGGTGCCTCCGCGGCCAGGGCGGCGGCCGCGATCTCCGCCTGCACCAGCAGTCGCCAGCCGATGAGCAGGTCGCCGACCGCGAGCAGGAAACGCACCGCACCGAGGCCGATTTTGTACAGCTGCGCGGGCTCCTGCTGTGCGGCCACCAGGAACCCGGTCAGCGTGGCGGCCATCTCCTGCACGTCCGCCACCGCGGTACGCAGCAGCTCCCGCTCCGCGTCGAACCGGCCGGTCTTCGCGTCCAGGAACGCGGTGATCCGCGCGTTGACGTGGCCGAGCGCGACGCCGCGGTCGCGGGCGATCTTGCGGAAGAAGAAGTCCTGCGCCTGGATGGCGGTGGTGCCCTCGTACAGCGAGTCGATCTTCGCGTCCCGGATGTACTGCTCGATCGGGTAGTCCTGCAGATAGCCGGAGCCACCCAGTGTTTGCAGCGACTCGGTCAGGTACTGGTAGGCCCGCTCGGAGCCGACGCCCTTGACGACCGGCAGCAGCAAATCGTCCACGCGATGCGCCAGATCGGGGTCGGCGGCCGAAACCAGCTGCGCCACATCATCATTCTGGTATGCGGCGGTGTACAGGTAGACCGCTCGCAGGCCCTCGGCGTACGCCTTCTGCATGGCCAGCGAGCGCCGCACATCCGGGTGATGGGAGATGGTCACGCGCGGCGCGGCCTTATCGCTCATCTGGGTCAGATCCGCGCCCTGAACCCGCTGCTTGGCGTAGTCCAGCGCGTTCAGGTAACCGGTCGACAAGGTGCCCGCGGACTTCACGCCGACCATCATGCGCGCGTTCTCGATCACCTGGAACATCTGCGCGATGCCGTCGTGCACCTCGCCGACCAGCCAGCCTTTGGCGGGCCCGCCGCTGCCGCCGAAGGTCATCTCACAGGTCGGCGAGGACTTCAGGCCCATCTTGTGCTCGACACCGGTGACGTACACGCCGTTGCGGTCGCCGAGCGCCAGCGTCTCATGGTCGAACAGGAACTTCGGCACATAGAACAGCGATAGGCCCTTGGTGCCCGGCCCGGCGTTCTCCGGCCGGGCCAGCACCAGGTGGAAGACGTTCTCCGCGGTGTCGCCGACCTCGGCGCCGGAGATGAAGCGCTTGACGCCCTCGATGTGCCAGCAGCCGTCTTCCTGCCTGATCGCCTTGGTCCGTCCCGCGCCCACGTCCGAGCCCGCGTCCGGCTCGGTCAGCACCATGGTGCCCTGCCAGCCCTTCTCGAAGCCGAGCGTGGCCCAGTGCTTCTGCTGGTCGGTGCCCACGTTGTACAGCACGGCGGCCATGACCGGGCCCATGTTGAAGAACGACGCCGACGGGTTGGCGCTGGTGATCATCTCGGCGACCGCCCAGACCAACGCCGCGGGAGCCGGCATGCCGCCGACGCCTTCCGGCATACCCAGCCGGCTCCAGCCCGCCTCGCGCACTGCGGCGACGGTCTTACGCAGCGGCTCCGGAACCGAGATCGAGAAGGTGGTCGCGTCATACACCACCGGCTCCCGATCGGCCGCCGCGAACGAGTCCGCCACGGGGCCCTCGGCCAGCCGCGCGACCTCCGACAGGATCTGCCGGGCGAGGTCGGAATCGAGGTCGCCGTAGGCCCCGGTATCGAGGAGCTTGTCCAACTGGAGCACCTCGAAAAGGTTGAACTCGATATCCCGCAGGTTCGCCTTGTAGTGGCCCATCCGGTCCTCCTCGAATCGAGTCCGCGGCGCCCGACCAGCCGGGACAGACGGTTGGTGACCTTGTACGAACCGAAGCGTGCCGCATCGCGAGCACGCTACGCAACCGTAGCCATCTCGGCCGTGGCCAGCAGGTTTGCTCCGGGGATCCGGAAAGTCAGCAGCCCGATTGGAACGGCCAGCACTCCACGGGCCGGTACGGCGGTGGCGAGGGTGTCGGGCTGGTCGTGGTGTCGGTCACCGAGGTCGGTCGCGTGGAGTCGTGGGCCAGCGCGCTGACGATCACACCGAGTACCAGCAGCACGCCGACCGCCGCGACCACGAAGACCGACCAGCCCGCATACGCCTGACTCTTCGTCGCGACGCCGGGCGTCGGCTCGACCCGCGGCTTGGGTGGACGCGCGATGGTTGTGGCCGGTTCCGGAGCGTTCTGCTCGAATCCCGCGTCGATCAGTTCGGCTCGGGACGGCGCGAAGTGCGCGAGACCGAACGCGTCGCACGCGCCGATCACACGATCCACGGTCCAATTGCGTGGTCCCGCAGAGAATCCCTCCAGGTAGATGCGCAACTCGGTCGCGTCCGTGACGTTGCCGACAACGACGTCCAACCCGGGGCGCAGAGTGGTGCGCGCCGGGCGCACAACGGCACCGCGGAACGGAACCAACACGACGGCGCCACTGATATGCCCCGGATCCCGCAACGCGCGCTGGAGCATGTGCTTCACCGCGTAGATTCCGTGCTCCACACGGTCGGCGGGGCTACCGGAATCCGGGTCGTCCAGCTCCACCGGCGTGTCACTGATCGTCCACGGCCCCTCGGCGGGCGTGGTCAAGATGCCGCTCTGCCTGCGCCGGAACCCGTGTACCTCCAGCACGGTCAGCCCGCGCGGTGTCCAGACCACGGCGTCTACGCGCCGGTTGTCCGCCTCCAGGTTGATCACGGCGAGACCGGTCGTCGGATATGACCGCAGGCACGCGACGAATTCTCGCTCGGCACCGGAAAGCTCCGCTCCGGGCCCGACCCTCACCAGCATCTGTTCCCCTGCCGACCTGTTGTCTACACCTGACGCTCTCGAAACCACTACGGCCACGGCGACCCGCACCGGTACTGATGATGACGGGGTACCCGCCCGAAAACCACCGGAAAGCAAAGAATGGCACCGCCATCCCTGGCAGATGCCCCGGGTACGCTTCGATACACGGGCCGGTGCCGAGGCCGGCCACATCAGCACGCGAGGAGGCGCCGAGCATGGTTCCACTGCTGCAACCACGCATCTCTCCCGGACGACTCCGGGAACTCGGTCCGGTCAACTGGGTTGCCTGGCAGGTGCTTTCCCGTGCCGCGGGCACCGGCGACGCACATCTGTTCAGCACACTCGGCCGCACGCGGGGCCTGTTCCGCGGCTGGCTGCACTACTCGGGCAGGCTGATGCCGGGTGGGCGGCTACCACGCCACGAATCCGAGTTGGTCATCATCCGCGTCGCGCATCTGCGCGGGTGCGAGTACGAGATGGACCATCACATCCGGCTCGGCAAGCGGGCGGGCGTGACGGCCGGGATCCTCGATCAGGTGCGCGGCGGCCCCACCGCGACGGGCTGGTCGGCCAAACATCGTGCGCTGCTGACCGCGGTGGATCAATTGGTGGCGAACCGCGATATCGACGATGCCGCCTGGGCCGAGCTGGCCGAGCATTACGACGAGCGCAGCCTGATCGAAATCGTCCTGCTGGTCAACCAATACGAGGGACTGGCCGCCACCATCACCGCGCTGCGCATCCAGCGCGACAACGTCTGACCGGGCGAAGTCCGTCCACCGCCAGCGCACGTGCGCTGGCGAGGCAGTGTACTCAGTAGACATTCAGCGTTCGAAGCCATGGGAGGGCCCCAATGCGAATCACTGCGTCCGCCATCTCGCTCAACGTCCCCGACCCGGGCGTCTCGGCGAAGTTCCTGATCGAGCACCTCGGATTCGAGGAGAAGATGTCGGCCGACGGATTCGTGTCGCTGCAGCGGCCCGATGCCGGAATGAACGTCATCTACCTGCGCACCGGGCTGGCGAGCTTCAAGCCGGCGAGCGCGGCGGGCAGTGCGGGCGAGGGTCTGCTGGTCGTCTTCGTGGTCGATGACATCGATGCCGAGTACGCGCGGCTGCAAGCCGGCGGAGTGCCGATCGTGACGCCCATCGAAACCGAAGAATGGGGCGAACGGTACTTCCAGATGCGCGATCCGAACGGGATCATCATCCAGTTGGTGCAGTGGGTATGAGCTGCGCCTGACGGGCCGCACACTCGGCGCCGCGTAACCGTCCCGATACGGCCGCGTCCGAGTGGCTGCCGTCGGCGACTTCGTCCCCGATGCGGCCACTCGGACGCGAACCAGCCATGCTCCGCTACACGCGGCACTGGGCGGTAGCCGCGGCACCGCTCGGCGGCACCTCGCAACCGCACTGCCGATCACGATTTCATCGTGGCGGCACCGAACGGCCGCATGCGCCGAAGCGCGATCTCAGCTGAGCGCCGCGCGGAAGACGTCGACAGCCGACGCCGCGGGGCGGCCGAGCAGCTTTTCCAGATCACCGGTGCGCACGTCGAGATGGCCGTGCGCGATTCCGGTGTCGACGTCACCTTGCACCGTGGCGAACTCGGCGGGTAGCCCCGCCTGGACCAGCGCGGCGACGTAGTCGTCCGCCGAGAGATTCTCGTAGCGCACCGGCTTGCCCGCTGCCTCCGCAATCGCCTGCGCCAGTTCGGCATAGGTGAGCGATTCGCCGCCGCCGAGTTCGTATACGCGGCCCGCGTGCCCATCAGTGGTGAGCACCTTGGCGGCTGCCTCGGCATAGTCGGCGCGGGCCGCACCGGCCACCCGCCCCACGCCCGCGGCGCCGTGCAGCACACCGGACTGCACCGCCTGCGAGACGCCGCCCAGGTAGTTCTCCCAGTACCAGCTGTTGCGCAGCAGAACGTACGGCACGGTCGATTCGGCGAGCGCCTTCTCGGTCCCCTTGTGCTCCTGAGCGAGGATCAGCGGGTTGTCCGGTGCACCCGGAATGCTGGTGTAGGCGAGCAGTTCGACGCCCGCGCGCTCGGCCGCACGAATAACGTTGGTGTGCTGGGCTACTCGGGAGCCGAATTCGTTGCCGGAGATCAGCAGCACCCGGTCGACGCCGTCCAGTGCCCGCTCCAGCGCCGCCGCGTCGCCGTAGTCGGCCTGTCGAACGTCCACACCCCGGGCGGCCAGATCCGCCACCTTCGCCGGATCACGCACGATCGCGACAACCGGCGCCGACCCCGCACGCAACAACGCCTCCACCACGAGTCGGCCCAGCTGTCCGCTGGCCGCGGTCACCGCAATGGTCATGATTACCTCCAGGTAGTGTACGACTTGACCAGTACTAACTATTCGTAAGTACTATGCATTACGTGGCTACTGCGGTCAAGTTGGGTACCATGACAGTCATGACGACCCAGCGCACCGTCCCGGCCGATGCCGACGACCCCACGCTGGAGGCCGATGTCTTTGCCCGCAACTGCCCGTCCCGGCTTGTTTTGCAGAATGTGGTCAGTCGCTGGGGTGTCCTCGCGCTCGTCGCGCTGCGCGAAGGTCCCTATCGATTCAGCGCCTTGCGCCGCCGGGTGGACGGCGTCAGCGAGCGCATGCTGTCGCAAACCCTGCAGGCGCTCGAGCGCGACGGCATGGTGAACCGGGAGGTGCAGGAGACGATCCCGCCGCGGGTCGAATACACCCTCACCGAACTGGGCGCCGATGTGGCCGCGCATCTGGAAGCGCTCATCCAAGTGGTGGAGACGAACCTGCCGCGTGTCCATGCGGCGCAGGCGGCCTACCACCGCGACTGACTCCGCACCGCCCAGGGAAGACAGCGGCCGGACCATGGGTTACACGAGCATGGAACTCCCCGCCGCGGTCGACTTCGCACGCGATCACCGCAGATCCGTACTCACCACGATCCGCCGCAACGGACGCCCGCAACTGTCCAACGTGCTGCACATCGTCGGCCCCGACGGCCGCCTCCGCATCTCCATCACCGCCGATCGTGCGAAGTACCACAATCTGGTCCGCGAGCCATGGGCGGCGTTACACGTGACCCGCGACGACTTCTTCGCCTACGCCGTACTGGAAGGCACCGTAAAACTCACACCGGTCGCCGCCGCCCCCGACGACCCCACGGTCGACGCGCTCGTGGACTACTACCGCAGCGCCTCCGGCGAACACCCCGACTGGAACGAATACCGCCGGGCGATGGTCGCCGATCGCCGCGCCCTGGCCGTGTTCACACCGACCCACGCTTACGGAATGCTCTGATTCATCCGCCAGTCGGTGACGGCAGAACACCGGCACCGGTCGCGGTCGGGTTCCGACCGTCGAATCCGTGGTTGGTCACCGGGTGTCCGCACGGAGCCGTATTTCTGGACCACGACGGCTCAGCTACCCGACTGGCCCCTGCATGGGCAGTCGGCCCGGTTATCCGTCCTTGCCCATCGCTCAGCGGGACATCAAGTCGGAGACCGTGACGAATTGGTATCCCGCGGAACGCAATTCGGCGATGATGCGCGGAATCGCTGCCAGGGAGGGGTCCGCGTACCGGTGCATGGTGTGCAACAGGATGATCGAGCCTGGGCGGACCTTGCCGATCGTATCGGCCACGATATCGTCCGTGGTGGCGTCAGCCCGGCCGGAATCCGGCTCGATGTCCCACATCACGGTGACGCGGTCCTGTTCGGCGAGGTAGTGCGGCAGCATCCACAGTTTCTTGCCGTAGGGCGGACGGAAAGTGATCGAGCCGACATAACCCGTTTTCATGATCTCGGCGTCTGTGCGCTCCACCTCGTCACGAACGGCGCCGGGAGTCACGAAGACCATCCGCCGATGGGAATAGGCGTGATTGCCGATCTCATGGCCCGCCGCGGCGATTGCCCTGCCGTGCTCCGGGTGCGCGGCGAGATCGCGGCCGTTCAGATAGAAGGTGGCCGGAACCTGAGCGTCGGCCAGAACTTTCAACACTTCCGGCGTGCGATCGGTCGGTCCGTCGTCCAAAGTCAGCGCGACCACCTTCGCGGCGGTGTCCACCCGGCTCACCACATGACCGGCCAGCTGGAACGTGCGAGCGTTCATCAGGTAGTAGGTGCCCATCGCCAGCAGCACCACGACGACGAGCACCGGCACACTCCAGATCAGCCACCTACGAAGCATGCACGCTGTATAGCAGACCGCCCGCTCCGACGCCGTTTACGCGGGCGGTGTCTTGAATTCTGGTTTTCCCTTGACTGGAGTTCTATCTTTTGCTCGTCGCGCCAGCCAATTTCGCGTGTTCGGCCGCATTGCTGCGCCATGTCTCGATGGAAATGGCGGCCCCGGTTCCGCGCTTTGCGGGACCGTTCGCTACGGCGGCGTATCTCGTCCTCTTCGGACATATTCTGTTGTACCCCAACATTTCATGCGATGTCGGCCACTCGGGCTGCACTTTCGAGTCGGTGTAGTCGTCCGTGCGGTCGGTGATGAACGGCGACGAGTTGGACATCATGACCGGCCGCGTGTGGTCGGTCATGCGTGAACCGGAAAAGGCGCCAGCGCCACTGAAGCGAGCGCTCGACTCGTACCCTGATCACTGGTCCAGGGACAAAGCCCTGTTGGCAGGCCGCCTCTCAGCCTTCCGCCGCCCGTATGGTCCTCCAAACCGTTTGCTGCTCAACAGCTACTCTCTCTTGAGCGTCCGCAGGGGAGGCCGGCCAGCTCACAGATTCCGAGGTCTGCGAACAGTGAGTGCTGTAGCAAGTGCACGAAAGGGGTGGTGACCGTTGCCGAGAGGTGGCCCTAAGCGCGGTCAGATGGCTCGTTTTCGAGCCTTCCGTGAGTACGAGGAGCAAAAGGCGGAGGCCAACAACGCGATGATGGCCCTGCTCGCCGGCGCTCAGCTATCGGCACACCTGCTCAAGTTGACCGAGGGGTCGAATCGGTTGCTGCCGGAGGTGTTTCCCGCGGTCGATCACATCCAAAGGTTCAACCTGAAATCGCACGACGCACGCCGGATTCTTCTCAGCGCCGACCCACACCTCGGCAAGATGGCTGTCCCGTACGTCATGGCGTTGCACGAGGATTACATGCGGACATGTGTCGAGCTACTGGCCGA
This sequence comes from Nocardia glycosmidis, assembly GCF_052545115.1. Lineage (NCBI taxonomy): Bacteria > Bacillati > Actinomycetota > Actinomycetes > Mycobacteriales > Nocardiaceae > Nocardia > Nocardia glycosmidis. The sequence continues at coordinate 251,607 of NZ_JBQWRH010000002.1, forward strand.
CAACGGGAAATGCGCGAGAGGCCTCGTCAAGGGAAACCTAGTTGACCTGCATCCTGCCTTTGAGACCGTGACCGGGCGGACATTCGATACCGACATGATGTCCTACATCACAGTGCTGCGGCTGATGCGAAACGCCGTCATTCACAATGGCAGCGTCGTGAACCAGAATCTCCGCGACGAGCTGGACAAGTGGACCACTCCCCAAGAGGACGGTTGGGTTGATCTAGCGAAGCGCAATCCGCGAGATCTCCACGTCGGTGATCGGATCGACTTCGGTCAGGGTGAGATGATTGTTGCTCTCGCGATCACAAAACGCCTCGACCGTGAGGCTAACCTCGGTCTGCAGACTGCCCTGCCCCGAACATGTTGGGCAGCGTTGGTCATCAACGAGATCGTCGAGGACCACCCGAGGATCCTGCACGACACCAAAGTCGCGTTGAGGCAGGCACGAGGAGTGGCTCGCCACCACTACGGCGTTATCGGCCTGACCGACGCCGAGCTGGAATCTGAGATCGCAGCCAGATAGCAGGATGGGCGGCCCGCTCGGGCCGCCCATCAAGTAACAAAGCGGGGCTCTACATCCTTGAGCTATCGGCGTTAGCCGACCGGGGCGTGACTCCCGGGTCTCCGCGCTTCTGTGGAAACATCCGGTCGCGAACCGAAAGGGGCCTTTACCCGTTTCCTGCACCTTTTGGGTGCGTGTCCACTGTAGCAGACGTTCTTCGAGCGCCCGCGTTGATCCCGCGAACAACCCGCGAGAGCGCTACTGACGCGGAAACCATTGCCTGACAAGCAAAAAGGGGCGTACGCAATATTCGTACGCCCCTCGGTGACAAGGTCAGAAGTTGATCATGTGCCCGGCCAGGCCGTGGAAGGCTTCCTGAAGGGCTTCGCTGAGGGTCGGGTGGGTGTGCACGTTGCGGGTCAGCTCGTTGACGGTCAGATCCCACTTCTGCGCGAGAGTGAGTTCCGGCAGCAGCTCGGAGACATCCGGGCCGATGAGGTGCCCACCGAGCAGCTCACCGTACTTGGCGTCGGCGATGAGCTTGACGAAACCGGTCGGGTCGCCGAGGCCGTGCGCCTTGCCGTTGGCGGTGAACGGAAAGGTCGCCACCTGCACGTCGTAGCCCTCATCACGGGCCTGCTGCTCGGTCAGGCCGAAGCTGGCGACCTGCGGCTGGCAGAACGTGGCGCGCGGCATCATCCGGTAGTCGCCGAGGGTGACGGTCTCCGCGCCGGCGATGGTCTCCGCCGCGACCACGCCCTGCGCCTCCGCGACATGCGCGAGCTGCAACTTCCCGGTGACGTCGCCGATGGCGTAGATGTGCGGCACAGTGGTGCGCATGTAGTCGTCGATCGCGATGGCGCCGCGCTCGAGCTGGACACCGGTGGTCTCCAGGCCGTAGCCCTCGACCCGCGGCGCGAACCCGACGGCCTGCAGCACCTTGTCGACGGTGACGGTCGCGATCGCGCCGGTGTTGTTGTCCTTGATCGAAACGGTGACCTTGGCGCCGTCGTCCTCGATGGACTGCACGGCCGCACCGGTGGTGATGGTGATGCCGAGCTTCTTGTACTGCTTGGTGATCTCCTTGGAGACGTCCGCGTCCTCGTTCGGCAGCGCCCGGTCGAGGAACTCGACGATGCGCACGTCGACGCCGTAGTTCTTCAGGACGTAGCCGAACTCCATGCCGATCGCGCCCGCGCCGACGATGAGGATAGAGCCGGGCAGGTCCCGGGTGAGGATCTGCTCCTCGTAGGTGACCACGTTGGCGCTGAGCTGAGTGCCCGGCAGCAGCTTCGTGACGGTGCCCGCCGCGATGATCGCGTTGTCGAACGTGACCGTCTCGGTGCCGCCCTTGGTGAGCTGCACCGAAAGCGAGTTCGGGCCGGTGAAGGTGCCCTTGCCGTCGAACTCGTCGATCTTGTTCTTCTTCATCAGGAAGTGGACGCCCTTGACCCGGCCGTCGGCGACCTTGCGGCTGCGGTCGAAGGCGACGCCGAAGTCGAAGGTGGCCTCGCCGGAGATACCGAAGGTCTTCGCCTCTTTGGTGAAGATATGGGCGAGCTCCGCGTTACGCAGCAGCGCCTTGGAGGGGATGCAACCGACGTTCAGGCATACACCGCCCCAGTATTTCTGCTCGACGATCGCTGTTCGCAGGCCGAGTTGAGCGGCGCGGATCGCGGCAACGTATCCGCCGGGACCAGCACCGAGAACGACGACATCGTAGTGAGAAGTCACGAAGCGAGCCTAACGCCGCAGCGCGAAGCTCACCCACCCATCCCCCGCAACTGTGCGGTGTAAGCGACACCCAGCCGAAAAATCTGCCCGCGAACTGGGAGAATGGACATATCCGGTCGGTGCGGGTCGTTGTCCCGATCCGCATCCGCGCCGCACTTCGGACGTCACGCACCGCCACCAGATGTCTTGGGTGCTGACGGACACCTACCGGGCGGTCAACCCTGCCGGACTCGGCGCGCGACTCGCCGGAAGTTCTCGCCGAACACCGCGGCGCGGTCCGCCGCGCTGAAACCACGCCCGGCCAGCACCTCGTCCAGGCCGGGCAGGTCGGCGGCGCCGATCAGGTCCTCCGGCGGAACCCACTGCAGCGGACCCCATCGGGTGTACGACTCGGAGAAAGCCTCCGGGTTCTGCCGTAGCTCGGCGTTGAAGTCCTCGGCGTCGAACGAGTAGTCCGACCCGACGCCGACGTGTTCGATACCGACCAGTTCGGCGCCGTACTCGATATGCCGGGCCATCGCCACGATCCGCTCGCCGCGCTCGTCGGCGGCATTGCAGCCCAAAAAGATTCCCACGCCGTTGATCCCGATGACGCCACCGGTCGCCGCGCAGGCTCGGGCCTGCTCGTCGGTGATGTTGCGTGGATGGTCCCACAGCGCGGCGAAATTCGAGTGGCTGTAGATCATCGGAGCGGTACTCGAGTCGGCGATATCGAGTCCGGTAAGCCGCGAGCAGTGCGACCCGTCGGCGAACATCCCGACTTCGTTGAGTGTGCCGATCAAGTCGCGCCCGTAGCGGGTGAGCCCGGTGTCGTCGGCGTCCAGGCAGCCGCAACCGGCGGCGTTGGCGTGGTTGTAGGTGGGCAGCAGCGATCGGACGCCGAGGTCGTAGAAACGCGCGACGTTGCCCAGATCGCCGCCGAGCGGCCCGGCGTCCTCGAGGTCGAACGCCAGCGCGATGGTGTCCGGGCGCCCGATGTCTTCCAGCGTGCCGGCAAGGCGAAAACGACTGTCCGCCAACGCTTCACTGCGAAATCGCCGAAGCAGCGCCAGGCAGTCGGTGGTGGATTGGCGGGAGTATCCGACGTTGACCGACAAGTACGATCCGGCCGGGTAGCGCGCGAGGTCGGCGATCCGCGCCGCGGCCGACAGCGGCAGACAGCAGTGCTGGTCCCAGAGAAACGGCGACAACCTCGAACCTCCTGGTCGGATCGGCCTCGCAGCAGCGATCCTACTGGCCGGGCAGGCCGAGCGGCGTGCGCGGATGCCGAGTCCGGGAAAGATCAGTGCGGCGGCCGACTACCCCAGTTCACCAACACTTTTCGGCATTCTGTGCACGTAACGAGGTGTCCGGGGCGACCGATTCACCCGGTAGTTCATTCCCCGTGCTCCACGAAGGCGGTGCGACCATGCGTCGCTTGATTCTGCTGTTGTTTTCCCTCGTGACGTTCGCCGGTCTCTGGATCGCGCCCAGCCCGGCGTCAGCTGCCCCGGACTGCGCCTCGACGTGGGGTTCGCTACCCGAAACGAGCCGAGCCCGGCCGGTCGCGACGCTCACGGGTGTGCGCGCCGGGCGGCACGACTGCTTCGACCGGCTTGTGTTCGACATCACCGGACCGGTCACCGGCTACCACGTCGGCTACGTCGAGCAGGTCGTCATGGACGGTTCCGGCGCGCTTGTCCCGCTGCGCGGCGCGGCGGCGCTGCAGGTCAGTGTGAACGCCCCCGCGCACGACGACGCGTACAACCCCACCTATCACCCCGGCGACCGCACCGAACTGGCCGACGTGCGGGACTACCGGACCTTCCGCCAGGTGGCCTGGGCCGGCTCCTTCGAGGGGCAGACCACGGTCGGTCTGGGGGTGCGCGCACGACTGCCGTTCCAGGTGTACACCCTCGACGGACCGGGTGGCGGTTCGCGCGTCGTGGTCGACGTAGCACACTCCTGGTGAACCCTTGTTCGCGCCGCTCGGCAACAATATGGCCATGAGCGGCGTTGAGCAGAATGTGACGGACCCTTACCTCTGGCTCGAAGAAGTGACCGCCGAGCGTGCCCTGGACTGGGCTCGCGCGCACAACGCCACCGTGCACGACCGGTTCGCCGACTCGGAGCGCTTCCGCGACCTCGAACGCCGCATCCTGGACATGCTCGACACGGACACCAAGATCGCGTATCCCGGGCGCCGCGGACCTTGGCTGTACAACTTCTGGCGGGATGCCGAGCATCCGCGCGGCCTCTGGCGGCGCACCACCTTCGCCGAGTACACCAAGGACGCGCCGGACTGGGACGTGCTGATCGACCTGGACGCTCTCGCCGCAACCGAGGACGAAAACTGGGTGTGGGGTGGGGCCGCGGTGCTGCGCCCGGAGCAGTCCCGGGCGCTGATCAGCCTGTCCCGTGGCGGGGCCGACGCGAAGGTGGTCCGCGAGTTCGACCTCGAGCTCAGGGTGTTCCTCGCCCCGGAGGACGGCGGCTACTACCTTCCCGAGGCGAAGTCGGAGATCCGGTGGATCGATATCGACTCGGTGTACGTGGGCACCGATTTCGGGGCCGGATCGCTGACCGATTCCGGGTATCCGCGGATAGCGAAACTGTGGCGACGCGGCAGCGCATTGGCGGAGGCGACCACTGTTTTCGAGGGCGAGCCGAGCGATGTCGCGGTCTCGGCGGGCTACGACCGGACACCGGGCTACGAGCGGCACTACATCGGCCGCGCCACCGACTTCTTCAACGAGGAGGTCTATCTGCTCGAAGCGGACGGCACACTGCGGCACCTCGACATCCCCAGCGACGCCAGCGAGTCCTGGTACAAGGATTGGCTGCTGGTCCGGCTGAAGTCGCCGTGGGAGGTGGGCGGGCAGACCTACCCCGCGGGCGCGCTGCTGGCCACCGACTTCGAGAAGTTCCTGTCCGGCACACGCGAATTCGAGGTGATCTTCACCCCGGACGCGCGCACCTCGCTGCACGGCTACGGCTGGACGGAGAATCACCTGCTGCTGGTCACCCTCGAAGATGTGCAAACCAGGCTGTACGTGCTCACCCCGAGCGCGACGGGCTGGCGGCGCGCACCGCTGGCCGACACCCCGCCGATGGCGACCACCAGCATGCTGAACCTCGACCCATTGGAGGGCGGCGACGAGTTCATGCTGACCACCAGCGGATTCACCACGCCGGCTACCTTGCTGGCCAGCGCTGTCGGCGGGCAGACCGAGCAGCTGAAGCAGGAGCCCGGATTCTTCGACGCCGCGGGAGTCGAGACCGAGCAGTTCTTCGCCGAGTCCGCGGACGGGACGCGCGTGCCGTACTTCGTGATCCGGCACCGCGACCGCAGGGACATCCCCGGCCCAACGGTGATGTCCGGCTACGGCGGCTTCGAAGTGTCCCGCACCCCCGCCTACAGCGGTGCGTCGGGTATGGGCTGGCTGGAGCGCGGCGGAACCTGGGTGATGACCAACATCCGCGGCGGCGGCGAGTACGGGCCGCAGTGGCACACCTCGGTGCAGAAGGCCAACCGGCACAAGGTGTACGAGGATTTCTCCGCCATCGCCAAGGACCTGGTCGCGCGCGGCATCACCACTGCCGACCAGCTCGGCGCCGTCGGCGGCAGCAACGGCGGACTGCTCATGGGCGTGATGCTGACCCGCTACCCGGAACTGTTCGGCGCGATCGTCTGCCAGGTGCCGCTGCTGGATATGAAGCGCTACCACCTACTGCTCGCCGGCGCTTCGTGGATGGCCGAGTACGGCGATCCGGACAAGCCGGAAGAATGGGAGTACATCAGCAAGTATTCGCCCTACCAGAACGCGCGCGCCGACCGCGCCTACCCGCCGATCCTGCTCACCACCTCGACCAGGGACGACCGGGTGCACCCCGGCCACGCCAGGAAGATGGCGGCGCTCTTGGAAGCCCAGGGCCACGAATTCTGGTATCACGAGAACATCGAGGGCGGTCACGGCGGCGCCGCGGACAACAAGCAGTCCGCGTTCCAGGCGGCGCTGATCTATGAGTTCTTCACTCAGATGCTGATCGAACGACGCTGATCGAACGACGCTGATCGAACGACGCTGATCGAACGACGCTGATCGAACGACGCTGATCGAACGACGCTGATCGAACGGCTGCCGACCGAACACCGCGGATAGCATCCACCTGGCTATCGGTCGCGCAGCCACTTCTCGATCTGGTCGACCGTGCTGGTGTACTGCTGGATCCAGCCGTTGTGGCCCAGCGCTTCCGGCTGCCGCCAGCGCGTCACCTCCGCGTTCGGCAGTTTGTCCAGTAGGTGCTCCGCGGAGCCGGGCGGGGTGAGTTCGTCACCGGTCATCGTGATCGACAGGACCGGCAGTTTCAGCCGGGCGATGCGCTCCTCGTAATCGATATCCGCGCCGACCGGGACGAACCGGCCGGTGCGCGCCAACCGGGCCCAGTCCGAGATCAGCACCTTGGACTGGCGGCCGAAGCCCATCGAGATGCGATCGCCCGGCCAGAAACCGGCCAGGTTGGCCGTCAGCGAGACCGCCGCGGTGCCGACCAGCATGCCCGGTCCCGAAAGCCCGCGGTAGCGACGGTAATACGGAGTGCCGGAGGCGACCAGGATCAGCCCGCCCAGCCTGCCCCGGATACGCGCGGCGTACATGACGCCGAGCTGACCGCCCATGCTGTGGCCGAGCAAGTACGGCGTGCTGTCCGGGAATCGGTCCCGCACCACCTCGAAGATCGCCGGAAAGTCGACCGAGACCAGCTCGTGGTAACCGAAGGTGCTGGCGGAACTCGGCTTCGGCCTGCTGTCGCCGTTGCCGCGCAGCTCGCCGACCGCCACGTCGAACCCGCGGGCCGCCAGGCCCGCGGCGAACAGTTCGTAGTACCCGGCCGGGACACCGAGGCCGGGCATGATCACCACGACCGGGCGCGGCGCGTCCGGCGTGACCGGGTGCCGGTGCGTACCCTCGGCCGGGATCAACCGCACCGGAACGGTGGTGCCGTCCGGCATCTGGATCGGAACTGTCTGCATGTTCGCACGTTACCGCTACGGTCGCGCCCGCGGCGGGCGCTACGCGCCGACCGCCCCGACGATCACGTTGCTCAGCACCCGGATGATGTCGTCCAGCGGCGGGCGCGGTTGCGCACCGCTCCACGAATCCACCACGTAGTTGACGGCGCCGATGATCGCGAGCACGCGCATCTCGTAGTCGCCGGTGGGGATCTCGCCGTGCAGGGCCGCGTCCTCGGCCGCGTCGGCCAGCAACGAGCCCCACTCCCGGCGCACCGCGAGGCGGAACTTCTCCGCCTTCGGGCCCGCACCGACCACCTCGACGAGCGCGACGCGTGCTTTGCGCGGATCGGATCCGATGGATTCGACATAGGCGCGCACCGCGGCGTCGATGACATCCAGCGCGCTCGCACCGGATTTCGCGTCCAACGCCGTCTTCACAGCGTCCCGCGACTCCCGATCGATCTGCTCGTAGAGCTCTAGCAGCAGGGACTCGCGACCGGTGAACTCCTCGTAGAACTGTCGCGAGGAGAGTCCGGCGTCCTTGCAGATGGCGCCGACCGAACTATTGGCGTAGCCGTCCCGCGCGAAGACCGTCAGGCCTGACTCCAGAAAACGCGCACGCCGCTGACGCTGCCGGTCCTCCACGGGTTGCCCGGCATACATTCGACCCGTATTCGCATCCTGTGACATTGGGCCAGACAATACAGAAAGGGCCCGATCGCATCGTCACCGATCGGGCCCTTCGGGACAACTCTTCGACCAAACGTGCGTTAGCCGAAAGTTGGCGGTACAGTGGCTAGCTCATTATATGGTCGCCGGACCAGAGATCCGGCGACCATAGTAGTTTCCGCAGACGCACGCTCGTTAGCGGATCAGCCATTCAGCAACTCCGATCTGACCGTATGACTTGCCTGTCACTGGCTATTTGCCGACAGGGACGATACCTAGCGCCTCGCGTTTGCGGGGCAGTTTTAGAGGGAAAACGTAGAATTTTTAAATCACACCGATTCGCCGGTTGCGGGTGATTCGCCCGCTGCGCGAAGATCGTCCAGTAAATCGGGTAGCGCGGCAACGGAATCGATAACATGTTCGGGTGAACATTCGGCCGACGCCAACACTGCGGGCCGGAATTTGCCGGTGCGTACCAGCACGCCGGTCAACCCCACATCTTGCGCCGCAAGCACATCCGCGTACAGATCATCGCCGACCATCAACACTTCCGCCGGATCGAGACCCATCAATTGCGCGCAGGTACGGAAGCCGGGCGCGGCGGGTTTTCCGACCACCTCGATTCGCGCGTTGCCCGCGGCTGCCAAGCCGGGCAGGTACGCGCCCGCATCGATGCGCAGTCCCTCGGCCGTCGCCCAGGTGAGCCCGCTGTGCATGGCGACGACGGGCACGCCGTCCAGCATCAGTTCCACCACCCGGCTCAGCGCCGCATGCGTGAATTCCGGTCCGGCTCCGCCGATTACCACCACGTCCGGCTGGTCGCTGTCGAGCGCCACGCCCGTGAGATCCGCTGCGATGTCACCGTGGTTGAGTACCCAGATGGTGGCACCGGGGTAACGGCGGCAGACGAACTCGGCGGTGAGTCGTGCAGCCGTGACGATCTCGGCGGAATCGACCTCGATTCCGGTGTCGCACAGGCGTTCCGCGATCTCGGCACAGGTACGCGAGGTGGTGTTGGTGAGGAACGCGCGACGCAGTCCGCGCTCGCGGATCCGGCGCACCGCGGCCGCGGCGCCCTCGATCTCCTGCCAGGAGGTCACCAGGACACCGTCGATGTCGTACAGCACGCCTCGGATCCGGCCGCGGTCGGACATGGCTTCAGCGTACGACAACGACGCTCGAGTACCCTTGTGCGGCTCCGGGCCGGCACCCGATCCCGCCGCCGAATCGTCGGCGGCGGCGCACAGCCACCCTGACTTAGGGTGAAGCATGCTCACCGCGCTGCTCTACGGACTGGGGACGGCCGTGCCGCTGGTCCTCGGCGCCGCCGCCGGATTGCGCTGGCAGCTACCGAAAGCGGCGCTCGCCTCGCTGATGGCCTTCGGCGCGGGCACCTTGATCGCGGCGGCGTCTGCGGAACTGTTCGAGCCCGCATTCCACCAGGCGGGCGGTGTGATCGCCGGGGTGGCGCTGTGCACCGGCGCGGCCGTGTACGTGGTCGCCAGCCATCTCATCGAGAACAAGCTGGGGCCGCGCGCACTCGGCTGGGCCCTGCTGCTCGGCACGTTGCTCGACGGCATTCCGGAGAACACCGCGCTGGGTGTCTCGCTGACCACGGGCGGCGGCCTGGTCCTGCTGGTGGCGGTGGTGGTCGGCAACGTCCCCGAGGCGATCAGCGGGGCCGCGCTGATGCGGGATCAGCACGACGTCGCACAGCGCCGCACGTTGTGGCTCTGGGTGGCGACCGCAGTGGCGCTCGTGCTGGTCACGGTGCTGGGAAACCTATTGTCGGACAAGCTTTCCGCCACGCACATCAGCGCCGTGCAAGCGTTCGCGGGCGGCGCGACGATCGCGGTGCTCGCCGACTCGCTGTTGCCCGAGGCCTACCGCGAAGGCGGCTGGTGGATCGGAATGGCCACGGCGGCCGGTTTTCTCGTCGCTTTCGTCCTCGGCGGCTGAGTCAGCGCCCGGCACCCGCGACGACCGCGTCCAGGAGCCCAGGGAAGCGCTGATCCAGGTCCGAGCGGCGCAGCTCGATCAAGCGGTTGCGGCCGGAAGCGAACGTCGTGGTCACACCGGCGTCGCGCAGCACCTTCCAGTGGTGCGAGGCGGTCGCGGCGGTGATATCCACGTCGAACTCTTTGACGTTGCAGCTCAACGGTTCTCGCCCGCCCGCGAGCGCGCGCACCAGTTCCAGCCGAACCGGGTCGGCTAGCGCGCTGAGCACCCGGACCAGATCGATGTCGGCGGTACTCGGCTGCGGCAGCTGGCGCATCTCGATTCTCCAATCGTTTGACAACAATCAAAGTATACCGCAGGCTCACGCTATGAGGCTTCGACAATCATCGAACGATTTGTATCGCTCGCTCCTCCCGCTCGCTGTCGGCACCTTCGTGCTCGGCACCGACGGGTTCGTGCTCAGCGGGCTACTACCCCTCATCGCCGCCGACCTGCACGTCTCGGTATCCACCGCCGGGCAGCTGACCACCATGTTCGCCTGGACCTACGCCATCGCATCGCCGTTGATCGCCGCGGCCACCGGATCGTGGGACCGGCGCTGGCTATTGGGCGGCGGCGCAATGCTTTTCGTAATCGGCATGATCGGGCAGGCCGCCGGTGAGAGCTACGCTGTCGTGGCCGTGGCTCGCGTCGTGGCGGCCATCGGGGCGGCGGCCTTCCAGGCCAACGCCTTCGCGGTCGCCGGCGTACTCGCCGACGACGCGCACCGCGGGCGGGCGCTGTCGATCGTGACCGCGGGCATCACCCTGTCCAGCGTCGCGGGCGTGCCGATCGGCGTCTTCGCGGAACGCTGGATTGGGTGGCGCGGTGTGCTGTGGGGGATCGCGCTCGGCGGGGCGGTCGCTGCGGCGCTGATATTGCTGCTACCCCGAGTGACCTTGCCGAGCACGGGACTTCGCGAGCGGATCGGCGTGCTGGTCCGACCGCCGGTGCTGCGAGTGCTGATCGTGACGACAGCGCAGATCACCGCCGTCTACACCACCATCGTCTACCTGCCGGTGGTCGTCGCGGCCGCAGTGCCGCAGGGCATGCTCGCCTGGCTGATGCTGACCATGGGCATCGGCCAGGTGATCGGCAACGCCCAAGCCGGCCGTGCCGTCGACCGCTACGGTTCTCGACGCACGCTGATCGTGGGACTCATCGGCGCTCTGGCGGGCCTGGCACTGCTCGGCGCCGTCGTACACACGGCGTGGGCGGTGTTCGCCGTCTTGGCCGTGACCGGACTCTTCGGCGCGATGATCCTGATACCGCAACAACACCGGCTGTTCGGCATCGCCCACGACGCGCCGACCGTCGCCGTCGGCCTGAACGGCTCGGCCATCTACCTCGGCGCCGGCATCGGGTCACTCGTCGGCGCGGCGGTGCTGGACACCTCGGGCAGCGGATGGTTGCCCTGGACCTCAGCGCTCATCGCAGCACTCGCGCTGGCGCTGGCCGTACCGAAGAGACGCTCTCGCAGCGAGTCGCCGACCACCGTCGCGGCAGCCTGAACGAACGCCCGCCGCCGCTCGCCACGGTTACTCGCTCGTGTGCGCGGCGCCGGGGCGCGGTCAACCGGTCGGCTCGGGGCGGATGGTGTCCAGCCGGTCGGCGCAACGAACCAGCAGGGCGAGCAGGGTCGCCCGCTCGTCCTCGCTGAACTCCTCGGCCAAGGCGCGTTCGACGTGGATGGCGCGGACGTCCGCGTCGCGCATGACCGCCGCGCCCTCGTCGGTCAACGTCGTCTCCAGCACGTTCTTGTGCCACGCGTGCGGACTGCGCGCGATGAGCCCACGATCGCGCAGATTGCTCAGGACGGTGTTCATAGTCGGCGGCGTAACTCCACACAACCGCGCCAGAGCGGCGGCCGAGATGCCGGGATTCTCGGCGAGGAGCAGCAGCGCGGCGTACTGCGCGACGGTGATGCCCACCGGCTTCAACGCGGCGTTCTTGGCCGCGTTCAGGGACTGCTCGGCGCGCTTGAGATACGAGCCGATGCGTTCGGAGGCGGGCATGGACGTCATGAGCGCATCGTATCCGCACGTCTCCACAATAGAGTATTGACGATCATTAGAACTCTAATCTAAATTCGTGCTCGTACTTGAAAGTGAACACGACGGCCGCCATTGACGAAACAGACGACGACGTGCCCGATGCCCTCGTATCGTTGACCGGTATCTGGGAGTCGGGCAGGACCGATACGGCGCAACGCCACGACGATTACATCCGCGAGCGTCTCCGTCAACGGCGTTCCGAATGGGAGTGACAACAGTTCTCGATACCGGCCCTCTTGTCGCGCTGATGGACCGAAGCGACAACCGACACAGAGAATGTGCCGAGTTCTTCGCCACCCTTCGCGGCACACGGCTACTTCCCGCATCTGTGATGATCGAGGTCTGCTAGCTGCTGGAAACGCGTCCCGATATCGAAGCCACCTTCCTCGACCGGGTCCAGCAGGGCGTTTTTCGAACTCGTTTCGCTAACCAAGCCGGATCGCCGAGTTGGTTCGCCAGTACGCGGATCTTCCATTGGGCACGGTCGACGCGTCCGTGGCGGCAATCGCCGAACGATTCGGTGCCGATCGAGTGGCCACCCTGGACCGCGAACACTTCAGCGTGGTACGCCCTGCGCACGTAGGTGCATTCACCTTGCTGCCGTAGCGGGGCACAAGCTGCCGCTTGCCTTGCAGACCATCGGATCAAGCGATGAATTGCGGTGGGCCGTCATCCAACGCCGGAAGCCGGCCCACCCGAAGGCGGACCGGCTTCCGGATCGAACGGTGTTGCCAGGTGGCCGGACTCAGAAGTCCATGCCGCCCATGCCACCGGTCGGGTCGCCGGCGGGAGCGGCGGCCTTCTCCGGCTTGTCGGCGACAACGGCCTCGGTGGTCAGGAACAGGGCCGCGATGGAGGCCGCGTTCTGCAGGGCCGAGCGGGTGACCTTGACCGGGTCGGCGACGCCGGCGGCCAGCAGGTCCTCGTACTCGCCCGAGTCCGCGTTCAGGCCGTGGCCGGCGGGCAGGTTCGAGACCTTCTCCGCGACGACGCCGGGCTCGAGGCCCGCGTTGAACGCGATTTGCTTCAGCGGAGCCGACAGCGCGACCTTCACGATGTTCGCGCCGGTGGCCTCGTCACCGCTGAGCTTCAGCTCGTCCAGCGCCGGCGCCGACTGCAGCAGGGCGACGCCACCACCGGCGACGATGCCCTCCTCGACGGCGGCCTTCGCGTTGCGAACGGCGTCCTCGATGCGGTGCTTGCGCTCCTTGAGCTCGACCTCGGTGGCCGCGCCCGCCTTGATCACCGCGACACCGCCGGCCAGCTTGGCCAGGCGCTCCTGCAGCTTCTCGCGGTCGTAGTCCGAGTCGGAGTTCTCGATCTCGGTGCGGATCTGCTGAACCCGGCCCTTGATGCCCTCCGGGTCGCCCGCGCCCTCGACGATGGTGGTCTCATCCTTGGTGACGACGACCTTGCGCGCCTGACCGAGCAGCTCCACGCCCGCGGCCTCCAGCGACAGGCCGACCTCTTCGCTGATGACCTCGCCACCGGTCAGGATGGCGATGTCGGCCAGCTGGGCCTTGCGGCGATCACCGAAGCCGGGCGCCTTGACCGCGACCGACTTGAAGGTGCCGCGGATCTTGTTGACCACCAGGGTGGACAGGGCCTCGCCCTCGACGTCCTCGGCGATGATCAGCAGCGGCTTGCCGGCCTGGATGACCTTCTCCAGCAGCGGCAGCAGGTCCTTCACCGTGGAGACCTTCGAGCCGACCAGCAGGATGTACGGGTCCTCCAGGACCGCTTCCTGACGCTCCGGGTCGGTGACGAAGTAGCCCGAGATGTAGCCCTTGTCGAAGCGCATGCCCTCGGTGAGCTCCAGCTGGAGACCGAAGGTGTTGCTCTCCTCGACGGTGATGACGCCTTCCTTGCCGACCTTGTCCATGGCCTCGGCGATCAGCTCACCGATGGACGCGTCGCCGGCCGAGATACCGGCGGTGGCGGCGATCTGCTCCTTGGTCTCGACCTCCTTGGCGGTGTCGAGCAGCTTGGCGGTGACGGCCTCGACGGCCTTCTCGATGCCGCGCTTCAGACCCAGCGGGTTCGCGCCGGCCGCGACGTTACGCAGGCCCTCGCGCACCAGCGCCTGGGCGAGCACGGTGGCGGTGGTGGTGCCGTCGCCCGCGACGTCGTCGGTCTTCTTGGCGACTTCCTTGACCAGCTCGGCGCCGATCTTCTCGTACGGGTCCTCCAGCTCGATCTCCTTGGCGATGGACACACCATCGTTGGTGATCGTGGGGGCGCCCCACTTCTTCTCCAGGACAACGTTGCGACCCTTGGGGCCCAGCGTCACCTTGACCGCGTCGGCGAGGCTGTTCAGACCCCGCTCGAGACCCCGGCGGGCCTCTTCGTCGTACGCAATTGTCTTGGCCATTGCGTTGAGATCCTCCACATGTATATGGGGCTGACACACAGAGCGACCGCAGGTTGGATCGCCCCAAGTTGCGCTGGCCAGGTTCGGTGCCCGCGACGGACGACCGAGGGTGTCGATGGAACCCGGTCTCACCGTCCCGACCTGGCACTCACAGGTCGAGAGTGCCAAGAGCCTTTTTAGCACTCAGGGGTGCCGAGTGCAAGGTCATCCGGCGCCGCCGCGCCGGAACCAGTGGGCGCTGTCGGACGTAGTCCGTCTTCAGCCCGCGCATGGCCGCAGCGAAGGCGGAGGTACCGCCTACGGGCGGTCGTCGACGCGCAAGACCAAGGCGACGAAGGCATCGGTGCGGCGTTCCTCCGGCGTGCGGGGCTCGCCGTCTTCGACGGTGACGAGTTCGGCGTCGTGCAGCAGCAGCTCCGCCTCGACCCGCATGATCGCGCGAATGAACGGTGGCGCCACGTCCGGCGGCAGGTCGCCGTTCACCACGTAGCTGCCGTCGGGTTGCGACTCGGTCGACACATAAGAAAGCGCGCGCAGCAAGTCTGCGCGCCGTTCCCCTGCTATTAGGTCGGAATCCGTTTCATCCGCCATTGCTATAGCTTAGCCGTCGCCGGTTCACGTCTCGGGCCGGGCGATCACGCTTCACCCGTCTGCCCAGCAAAGACCAGGTCGAAACACTGCCGCTGGGATAGCCGGAACCCGACACCGCACCTGGGCGTCCCTCGGGGCGTAGATTCCGGATGGACCATGATCAGGCTGATCCCGAAGGGGTATGCGGTGGCCGAGCTCCCGTTCGATTCGCTGTACCGGCACGGGTTCGCCCGGGTGGCGGTGGCCGTGCCCCGGATCAGGGTGGCCGATCCGGCCTACAACGTCGAGCAGACCGTCGAGCTGGCCGGACAGGCCGCGGCGGCCGGTGCGGTGCTGACCGTGTTTCCCGAGCTGGGTTTGTCCTCCTATACCGCCGACGACCTGTTCCACCAGGACGCACTGGACGTCGCGGTCCAGGCGGCGCTCGAGCGGGTCGTCGCGGCGAGCACGGACCTCGACACGGTGCTCGTCGTCGGGGCCCCGGTGCGGGCGCAGGGCAGGCTGTTCAACTGCGCGGTCGCGATCTGCCGTGGTGTGGTGCTCGGCGTGGCGCCGAA
The DNA here is from genome assembly GCF_052545115.1 of Nocardia glycosmidis. Classification (NCBI taxonomy): domain Bacteria; kingdom Bacillati; phylum Actinomycetota; class Actinomycetes; order Mycobacteriales; family Nocardiaceae; genus Nocardia; species Nocardia glycosmidis. The sequence continues at coordinate 267,079 of NZ_JBQWRH010000002.1, forward strand.
GAGCTACCTGCCGAACTACCGCGAGTACTACGAGAAGCGCCAGTTCGCGGCAGCGCGGGAGTCGCTGGAAGACCAGGTCACGATCGCGGGGCACCGCGCGCCGTTCGGGTCCGATCTGCTGTTCCGCGCGAGCAACCTGGAGGATTTCACCTTTCACCTGGAAATCTGCGAGGACGGGTGGGTTCCCCTGCCGCCCAGCGGGTTTGCCGCACTGGCCGGGGCGACGGTTCTGGTCAACCTGTCGGCGAGCAATATCGTGATCGGCAAGGCCGACTACCGGCGCTCGCTGTGCACCTCGCATTCGGCCCGCTACCTCGCGGCGTATCTGTATTCCGCGGCCGGGCACGGCGAGTCGACCACCGATCTCGCCTGGGACGGGCAGGCGCTGATCTGTGAGAACGGCGACCTGCTCGGCGAGGGCGAGCGGTTCTGCGATCATCCCCAGCTGGTCACCGCCGATCTGGATCTGCGCCGCCTCGCCGCGGATCGGTTGCGCACCACCAGCTTCGCCGACAATGTGCACGACCACCGCGACCGGCTGGTCGCGATGCGACGCGTCGAAGTGCGGTTGCCGATCCCCGAAGGACCCGTCGCGTTGCGCCGGGACATCGAGCGCTTCCCGTACGTCCCCGCCGATCCCGCCGTGCGCAACGAGCGCTGCGCCGAGGTGCACCACATCCAGGTCGAGGGTCTGAGCACCCGGCTGCGCGCGACCGGCCTCGAGCACGTGGTGATCGGGGTATCCGGCGGATTGGACTCCACCCAGGCACTGATCGTGGCGGCCAAGACGATGGACCGGCTCGGCCTGCCGCGAGAGAACGTGCTGGCTTACACCATGCCCGGATTCGCGACCAGCACCAGAACCCGGACCGACGCGCACCGCCTGATGGCGGCACTCGGCGTCACGGCGCGCGAGATCGACATCCGCCCTTCGGCCACCCAGATGCTGCGCGACCTCGACCACCCGGCCGCCGACGGCGCGCCCCGCTACGACATCACCTACGAGAACGTGCAGGCGGGCGAGCGGACCTCGCACCTGTTCCGGCTGGCCAATCAGCACGCGGCGCTGGTGGTCGGCACCGGCGACCTGAGCGAGCTCGCGCTCGGCTGGTGCACGTTCGGGGTCGGGGACCACATGGCGCATTACAGTGTCAACGCGTCGGTGCCCAAGACGCTGATCAAATACCTGATCGCCTGGGCGGTGGACACCGAGCAGTTCGGACCGGCCGCGGGCGAGGTGCTGTCGTCGATTCTGCGCACCGAGATCTCGCCCGAGCTGATTCCGCACGCGGATTCCTCGGCGCCCAGCCAGAGTTCGGAGGCCACGGTCGGTCCGTACGAGTTGCAGGACTTTCATCTGTACTACCTGCTGCGATTCGGCTACCGGCCCAGCCGCATCGCCTACCTGGCGCGGCACGCGTGGTCCGATCCCACGGACGGGCGCTGGCCCGACCTCGTACCCACCGACCAGCGTCATGCCTACGACCTCGCGACAATCAAGCATTGGCTGGCCGAGTTCCTGCGCCGTTTCGTGCAGACCAGCCAGTTCAAGCGTTCTACGCTGCCGAACGCGCCGAAGGTCGGCTCCGGCGGATCGCTCTCGCCACGCGGCGATTGGCGCGCACCGAGCGACGCCGCGGCGGCCGCCTGGCTGGACGAGCTCGCCCGCAACGTACCGGACTCCTGACCGCGACTCCTGACCGGACTTCCAGCCGAACACAGCCGCCGACGCCCCGCGTGCGGCCCAGCGACGGCTGCCTATGGTGACGGGGTGAGTGAGAAACCCGGCTGGGATGCCATCGACGGGGCGTTGCGGCCGCTGTACGGCGATATCGAACCCTTTCACTGGGCCCCCGACCACCCCTGGTCCCTCGGCGGACCCGATCCGCTCGACGGGATCAGCGCGTACTCCCGCACCGATCCGGTACCGCACTGGCATTACATCGGCTACGGCCTGACCGAGTTGTACGAGAAGGAGTGGGACAACCCGGCGGAATCCGGCTGGGGCTTCGAGTTCACCTTCCGGCTGGTGCGCAGGCCCGAGGAGACCGAGCCGCCCGCGTGGCCGACGAACTTCATGCAGAACCTGGCGCGCTATGTCTTCCAGTCCGGCAAGTGGTTCGAGCCGGGTCACACCATCAAGGCGAACGGGCCGATCGCGGCCGGCGACGCCGCCTGCACCAGTCATGCCGTCTGCTTCGTGATCGACCCGGAACTGGCCGCCATCGAGAGCCCGCACGGCCGGGTCCGGTTCCTGCAGATGGTCGGCCTCACCATGCCGGAATACCGTGCGGCGCACGGCGGACGCGCCCTCGAACTGCTCGCCCAGCTGGCGCCCCAGCTTCCCCTGTACGTCACCGACATTCATCGCGACCCGCTGGTCTCCGAGCCGAAACCACAGGCCCGCTGGCCGCGGTGGGGCGGCGGGCTGGCCGGGCGGGGGTAGTTCAGGCCGCGCGCATCGGGTGGCGTGGGACCGAAGCGCGTTGCCGCGGCGCGGGTATCCCCGCTCTTCGGGTGCGCAGCGCCCGGCGACGGCGCGACCGTGCGATATTCGCACCACGGAACCCGTTGACGACGTTGCGCATTCGATGACCGAAAGCTGACCGTCGCGCCGCGCCGATCACCAGTACGGACACGGTGAGCATGGTTGCCGCGCGGAGCTTCCCGCCGCCCATTGCCGGCTCAGGACTTACCGGACGTGAACGATGCGAGCAGCTCGGCCAGTTGCGCCTCGGTGCGCGCCTTGTCCATGCCGAGATCGCTGAGCAGTCCGGAACCGTTCTCTTGTTCGAGCAGTGCCAGCAGGATGTGCTCGGTGCCGATGTAGTTGTGCCCCAGCCGAAGCGCCTCACGAAAAGTCAGCTCGAGGACCTTTTTGGCTTCCGCGCTGAAGGGAATCAGCGCGGGGACCTCACCTTCGCTCGGCGGCAGCGACGCGGCGGCGGCGGCGGAAAGCGCTTCCAGCGCAACACCATTCGCGACCAGCGCCTGCACCCCAAGCCCCTCCGATTCGGTGAGCAGCCCGAGCACCAGGTGACCGACAGCGATTTCCGAGTTTCCGGCGCCGCGGGCGACTTCTTGCGCGGCCACCACCACCTGGCGCGCCCGGGGGGTGAACCGGGCGAAGCCCGCGTTCGGGTCCATGGCCGCGGCCGCGGCCGGGTCGGGCGCCTTGGGCACGAACCGCTTCTGCGCGGCCTGCTTGCTGACCCCCATGCTGGCGCCGATGTCGGTCCAGGACGCGCCCGAGCGACGGGCCTGGTCCACGAAGTGGCCGATCAGATGATCGGCCACCTCGTCGAGGTGATTCGCCACGACAACGGCGTCGGACAGCTGCTCGAGCACGTTGTCGGGACGGGCTTTCTTGATGCCCTCGATCAGGTCGTCGAGGCGAAGTGATGAAGTCATACGTCAACCATAAGTTGACGATGCACATTCGTCAACGGTTGGTTGACGATACGAATCAGGGCCGCGCCGACGCCGCCGCGACGCGCACGATGCGCTCCTTCACCCACGCCGCGGTACGCCCGGTCAGCACCGTCCGGGCCGGTGCGTCGTCGGCCCGCACGACCTGAACCACCCCGTCCCTGCGCCCCAGGCTCAGGCACTGGAGCACATACCGGAACCGGAACTCTTGCGACTGGCGGCCGTGCATCCGAGCGAGCACCGCATCAGCCGCGTGCTTACCGGTGGGCAGCGCCGTAGCGCATGCCATGCGCAGCTCACGCCCGCCCGGCCCCGCGACGAGGGCGGCGTCTCCCGCCGCGAAGATATCCGGGTGCGACACCGAACGCAGGGTAGCGTCGGTCAGCACCCGGCCGTCGGAATCCACCGCCAGACCAGCGCGGGCGGCGAGGTCGGGCACGCGAAACCCCGTGGTCCACACCGTCGCCGCAGCCTCGACCAGCGAACCGTCGGCCAACCGAGGGCCCTGCGGCGTCACCTCGAGCACCTTGGCGCCGGACCGAATCTCCACCCCGAGACGCTCCAGTGTCCGCCTGATGTGCGCCTGCGCGCGCACCGACAGCCAGGCGCCCGGATCCTCCAGCCCGAGCAGCAGCACGCGCGCGCCCGGATGCGATTCGGCCAGTTCCGCCGCCAATTCGATGCCGGTCGAACCGGCGCCGACGACCGCCACCAGTCCGTCCCGCATCGGCAGAGCGGACACATCCTCCTGTGTCGCGACCGAATAGGCGTGTTCGGCCACGCCGGGCACGCTCTGCACGTCGGCGCTACTGCCGAGGGCATAGACCAGGGTGTCGTAGTCGAGAGCCCCGCCCGCGTCGAGAATCACCCGTTTCGCGGCCGTATCGATGTCGGTCGCCCGAGCGTTCACGAAGCCGATTCCCTTGCGTTCCAGCAGTTTCCGCAGATCCCACCCGGAAATGCGCTGCCCGGAAGCCTGTTGGTGCAGCCGTATCCGCTCGACGAACGCCGTGTGGGCGTCCACCACGGTGATCCGGGCGTCCCGTGCCGTGCGCGCCAGCCTGCGGGCCGCCGCCAGTCCTGCGTACCCGGCCCCGAGAACGACGATTCGATGCTGTCCGGTCATGATGTGGCTCCTTTCGATCGGCCATCACCCTTCAGACCGGATAGCCCCCCGGTTCCTGACAGACCGACGCCGTGAAGGGCGTCACAGTTGACGCTGCCGTGAAGGCGTCACAGTGAGCGCTACCGGCGGCCCGGAACCGTGCCCACCACGCCGTCCGTCCCGGCGAAATAGGCCAGCTTGTCCGGATTGACGATCAACCGCAACGCGGTGATCGACCCGTCCGCCACATCGACGCCCACCACGAGCAACGGCGCTCCGTCCACCCGCACGACCACGGCGGGCGCGCCGTTGACCTCTTCGATGAGCAACCGCATTCCCGGCACCTCCCGGCGCCACAGGCCCGCCAGGTACCGCGCCACCTGTTTCGCGCCCCGCACCGGGCGGCGCGCCGCCGTGACCTTGCCGCCACCGTCGGCGAACGCGGTCACGTCGGCGGCGAGCATCCGCTCCAGCGACTCGAGGTCGCCGTCGCGCGCCGCCGTCAGGAATCGCTGGATCAGCGCACGGGCGTGCTCGGGCGGAATACCGAAGCGGGCCCGGCCTGCTCGGACACGTTGGCCCGCCCGCCGGAAGATCTGCTGGGAATTCGCCTCGGTGACCTCGAGCATGTCGGCGATCTCGCGATGCGCATAGCCGAATGCCTCGCGCAGCACGAAGACGGCGCGCTCCACCGGGGTCAGCCGCTCCAGCGCGGTCAGCAGCGCGAGCGAGACCAGTTCGCGCTGCTCGATGCTCTCCAGCGGGCCGAGCTCGCCGCTCGCGGTCGGCACCGGCTCCGGCAGCCACGGCCCGACGTACCTCTCCCGCCTGGCCCGCGCCGAAACCAACCAGTTACGGCAGAGATTCACCAGCGCGGTGGTCAACCACGCCTCGGCGCAGCGGATACTGCTGCGGTCGGCGCCGTCCCAGCGCAGATAGGTCTCCTGCACCGCGTCCTCGGCTTCGGTCGCCGAGCCGAGTAGCCGATAGGCGAGCGCGAACAGCCGCGGTCGATGTTGCTCGAACTCCCGCAATCCGGACGGCTCCAAGGTCATCCCCGCCTCTCCGCATAGTCAAGCCATACCAGTCGGTCTCGCGAGATCGCGGGTAGGCCAGTTACCCAGGTGCCCACGAAACCGATTAGCACCCGCCGTTAGTCGGTGCTCGGTGGTGGTTGGCCGTTCTGGCGCTGCTTGCCGCCTGGGCGGCGCAGGCGCAGGCGGGCGGACGAGTCGCGGATCGCCGGGCGACGGATCACGGGCAGGCGTCGGTCCGCACGCCGCTGCGCGCGGCGCTCCGCGGGCTTGTGCTGCCAGGTTTCCGGTCGCGCGGCCACCCAGCGCTGGGAATGCCAGGCGAACGGAATGTGGGCCAGGTACAGCACGACCAGCACCAGCAGCAGCACGATCGGGTAGGTGACCAGCGCGGCCGCGGCTAGCGCGACCAGCACCAGCAGCCCCGCCGCCGCCTGCGGCGCCACCGACACCGACTTCATGGCCAGCGTCGGAATCGTGCTGACGCACAGCGCCGCCGCGCACACCGTCCACGCGGCGACCGCGTAGAAGCCCACCCACCAACCGTGGCCGAACTGCACGAACAGCGCCACCGGTACCATCGCGATGAGCGCACCCGCCGGAGCGGGCACGCCGACGAAGTAATCGCGCGACCAGTCCGGCCGGGTGTCGTCGTCCATCAGGGTGTTGAACCGGGCCAGCCGCAGCACGATGCTGACCGCGAACAGCAACGCGACGATCCAGCCCACACTATTGCTGCTGAGCAGGGTCACGTAGAGCACAAGTGCGGGCGCGACACCGAAGGAGATGGCGTCCGACAGGGAATCCAGCTCGGCGCCCATCTTGGTGGTGGCGTCCAGCATCCTGGCCAGCCTGCCGTCGAGGGTGTCCAGCACCGCCGCCGCGCCGATCATGGCCAGCGCGATGCCGAGCTTGCCGTCGAGGCCGAACTTCACCGCCGACAATCCGGCGCACAGCGCCAGGATCGTGACGATGCTCGGCAGCAGCCGGATGGTCCGCCGCCGCCGCTGAATGGGTACCGCGGCTTCCATCACGCGCCAGCGGTGGAGCCGAGCGCAGCGAGCACGGTCTCGCCGCCGATGGTGCGCTGGCCGGGCTGCACGAGCAGTTGGGTGCCCGGGGGAAAGTACGTGTCGACCCGCGAACCGAAACGGATCAGGCCGTAGGTGTCGCCGATCGTGAGCACGTCGCCGACCTGAGCGTCGCAGACGATCCGGCGGGCGAGCAGGCCGGCGATCTGCACGACGACGACCTGGCCGCCTTCCGGCGTTTCCAGCACCATGCTGTTGCGCTCGTTCACCGAACTGGCCTCGGGCAGGTCGGCCGAACGAAACTGCCCGGGCTGGTGCAGCACGGTACGCACCACGCCGGAGACCGGCGTGCGCTGCACGTGCACATCCAGCACGGACAAGAAGATGCTGACCCGGGGGAGCAGTTGATCGCCGAGACCCAGTTCGGCGGGCGCAGGGGCGGTATCGACCAGGGCGATCTCACCGTCGGCCGGGGCGACCACGACGCCGGGCCGGTTCGGCGGCACCCGGTGCGGATGACGGAAAAACGTCGCGCAAGCCGCCGCGGCGGCCAGCCCCGTCCGGCGCACCCACTTGTGCTTGCCGCCCAGGACCGCGACCGCCAGCGGGGCGGCCACGAACGGGAGCCCGGCGGGATGCAGCGGGGGAATCGCATGACGGACCAGGTCGACGAGGTGGCCGACTCCGGTGCGCTCAGGCGTGCCGGGCGGGGTGGGACGGCGGGCCACAGGCTCCTCTTTCGTGCTCGGTGCAGGCGGATTGCGCCCTTCCACAATAGGACCGGCGCAAGCGTTCACACCTTACGGGAAAGGAGCCGGTAACACGCGGGGTCAGGACCTGAGCCCGGTCACCGCCCGCACCAAGAACAAGAGGATGACCGCACCGCCCAGGCAGGTGAAGAAGCTGAACCAGAGCCCGCCGCCCGCGACATCGACCCCGAGCAACTTCAGCAGGAACCCACCGAGCAGTCCGCCGATCACCCCGACGACGATATTGAGCAGGATGCCCTGCTGGGCGTCCGTCTTCATGAACTTGCTGGCGATCCATCCGGCCAGACCGCCGATGATGATCCATCCGATGATTCCGAGACCGAGCATGGTGTCCTCGCATCAGTAGTTGGGTCACGCCGTCAACAGCAAGCGCGCATCGATGAGATACCCGGTGATTGTCCGAATACGCGCGCTAGCGGAGCAGCCCTCGGGCTAATATGAGGAAGCCTCACGTCTGCACCCATGGACAGTGGCTGATGAGGAACCGATTTCGATGCTTCGGGGAAACCCGGCGGCGCCGCCGCAGGTACATAGGAGACGCAGATGGCTGCTCGTATCGCCCAGACCACCGGCGCAGCGCACACGGCGATCCTCGGGCTCGGCGTTTACCGCCCTGCTCGAGTGGTCACCAACGACGAAGTGGCGGTTCTGATCAACTCGAGCGACGAGTGGATCCGGACCAGGTCGGGGATCAAGACCCGGCGGTTCGCCGACGAATCGGAAACGATTCAGAGCATGAGCGTCGCCGCCGCGCGCGGCGCGATCGAATCCGCGGGCATCGCGGTCGAGCAAGTCGACTGTGTGATCGTTGCCACCTCGACGCACCTGCTCCTCACGCCGGCCGCTGCCCCGCGCATCGCCACCGAACTCGGCATGAACGGCGCCGCCGCCTTCGACGTCTCGGCCGGCTGCGCGGGCTTCTGCCACTCGCTCGCGCTCGCGTCGGACTTGGTCCGGGCCGGGACCGCCGGGCACGTCCTGGTGATCGGCGTGGAGAAACTTACCAACACGGTCAACCCAGCCGATCGCTCCACCGCGTTCCTTTTCGCCGACGGTGCGGGAGCGGTCATCGTCGGCCCGTCCGACGAGCCCGGTATCGGTCCCACGGTGTGGGGCTCGGACGGCACCCAGCACCACGCCATCCGGCAGGACAAGGACTGGATGGAGTACTTCCACGAGATCGATGAGAAGGGCCTGGACGCAGTGCGGCCGTACATGGCCATGGAGGGCACCGCGGTGTTCCGCTGGGCGGCGCACTCGTTGGAGAAGGTGTGTCGCGACGCGATCGACCGCGCCGGCCTGTCCCCCGACGATCTGGACGCGATGATCCCGCACCAGGCCAACGGCCGGATCATCGAGATCATGGCCCGGGTGCTGAAACTGCCCGAGCACTGCGCGCTCGCCAACGACATCGAGGAGACGGGCAACACCTCCGCCGCGTCGATCCCGCTGGCCATGGAGTCGCTGCTGCGCAAGGGCGAGTCGAAGCCGGGCGACACGGCGCTGCTCATCGCGTTCGGCGCGGGGCTGTCGTACGCGGCTCAGGTCGTGACTCTGCCCAACTGGAAGTAGCGCTCGCTTCGGCGAGGTCGGCCGAGGTGTGCTCAGCCGACCTGGCCGCACACCACCGGGCCGGTGCGCTCACCCATGCCGCTCGACCGCGATCTTGATCTTGGCGAGGGTCTCGTTCATGCCGCGCAGCAGCGCCTGCTCGAAGGGGAGCTCGCCACCGAGCGCCGCGTCGATGGCCTTGCGGGATATCCAACTGGTGCCGTTCGGCACGTCCCGGCGTTCGATCAGCCTGGTTCCGGTCTCCGTCGGCTCGAGCGTGTAGCTCCAGACGCTGCGGTTCTCGTTGATCCGGAAGGCGAATGCCTGGTTCGGCTCATACCGCACGATGCGGGCGGTGGTCGGCCAGTACTTCTTACCGTCGTGATTGAAGTTGACCGTCCAGGTGCCTGCCTTGGGCGATCCGAGCGGCACCATGCGCACGCACTGCGGGCTGAACTCCGGCATCCGCTTCAGATCGGACACCACCGCCCACACCTGCTCCGGCGGTGCGGAGATGTCGATGGTGACTTCCAGATTGTTCGGCAATGCTGCCTCCGGGATACATGCGACAGACCGACCGAGATCGTCCGAGCGCGTTTGGAAGCTCCCTGCACATCTTAGCTGGGGAGACGGTTGCGTCACGTTTGCGCCATTTGCGGCGGGCGCTGTAATGACCGGCGGAGAATAACAGATAGATGAAGCATCAGATACTGCCTCCAACTTTCGGCGTTCCAACGTGAGGTGATCGGCCGTGAAACTGCGCTTGCTGCTGCATCGTCGACCCGCGGACCGGGTTCCGCAGCTGCCCGCTAGCGAACCCCGGAACGGGCACAAGAAATCTCCGGACACGCCGGACAGCGCGGTGTCACCACGGGGCGCCCGCGCGGCCACCCAGGAAGAACGGCTGGAACGACTGCTGACTCCCACCGAACTCGATCTCGCCCTGCACCACCGACTCTGAGCTCTCGGCGAACACCACTGCATCCGCCACCGAGAGGATCCATACTCGTCAGGTGATCTCCCCCGCGGCTACGAAACCGGCCATTCTGAGCGTCGACGACGATCCGGGAGTTTCCCGGGCGGTCGTGCGCGATCTGCGCCGCCGCTACGGCGCCGATTACCGGATTCTGCGCGCGGAATCGGGTGCTCAGGCACTCGACGCGCTACGCGAGATGAAGCTGCGCGGTCAACCGGTCGCGGTATTGATCGCCGACTACCGGATGCCGGGAATGGATGGCATCGAATTCCTGGAGCGGGCGATGGACCTGCACCCCTATGCGCGCCGCGTACTGCTGACCGCCTACGCCGACACCAATGCGGCGATCGACGCTATCAACGTCATCGACTTGGATCATTACCTGCTCAAGCCATGGGACCCGCCGGAGGAGAAGCTCTACCCGGTCGTGGACGGCCTGCTGGACACGTGGCGCAGCAGCGAGCACCGACCGGTCACCGAGACCAAGGTGATCGGCAACCGCTGGTCACCGCGTTCGTCGCAGCTGCGTGAATTCCTGGCCCGCAACCAGCTGCCCTATCGGTGGTACCCGGCCGACGAGCCGGAGGGCGCGCGGCTGCTGGCGGCGGCAGGGGCTGCCCCGGAAAGCTGCCCCGTGGTGATCACCTCAGCGGGGGCGGCCCTGGTGCAGCCCTCCGACGGCGAACTGGCCGAGCACGTGGGCCTCACGGTGAATCCGACCGGCGAGTTCTATGACTTGATCGTGGTCGGCGGCGGCCCCGCCGGATTGGGCGCGGCCGTCTACGGTGCGTCCGAGGGTCTGCGCACGGTGCTGGTGGAGCGGACCGCGACCGGCGGACAGGCCGGACAGAGTTCGCGCATCGAGAACTACCTCGGCTTCCCGGACGGTCTGTCCGGCGCACAGCTGGCCGACCGGGCGCGGCGGCAGGCCGCGAAGTTCGGCGCCGAAGTGATCACCACACGGGAGGTGGTCGGGCTGGAGGTGAACGGGTCCGCACGCACCGTGCGGTTCGCCGACGGCGGCAGTCTGTGCGCGCACACCGTGATCATCGCGACCGGCGTCGACTACCGCCGCCACCCGGCACCGGGCGTCGACGACTTCACCGGGCGCGGGGTGTACTACGGCTCGGCCATGACCGAAGCGTCCGAGTGCGCCGATCATGAGGTCTACATCGTGGGCGGCGCGAACTCCGCGGGGCAGGCAGCGGTATTCCTGTCCCGCAACGCCCGCACCGTGCACTTGGTGGTCCGGGCGGATTCGCTGGAGCGATCCATGTCGCACTACCTGATCCAGCAGATCGCGCAGATCCCGAATATCGAGGTGCACACTCGCACCGAAGTCGTCGCCGCCGCAGGCGACGAGCATCTGCGCCAGATCGTCCTGCGCGACAACAGGACCGGGGCGGAAGAGAAGGCCGACGCGGAGCGACTGTTCCTGTTCATCGGCGCCGCGCCGCAAACCGACTGGCTCGACAGCGTGGTCACCCGCGACAAGGCAGGTTACGTGCTCGCGGGACCGGACCTGCTCGTCGACGGCGCGCGTCCCTCGGGCTGGGAACTGCCCCGCCCACCACACCATCTGGAAACCAACGTGCCCGGTGTGTTCGTCGCGGGCGACGTGCACGCCGAGTCGGCCAAGCGCGTCGCGTCCGCGGTCGGCGAGGGCGCGATGGCCGTCATGCTCGTACACCGCTATCTGGCGTGATCAGGAGGCCGGCAATGACTTCGGAACAGACCCCGGATCGCCGCGGCGAGAAGGTGTGCGATCCGGCCGAACTACGCGCCCTGTTCCTGTTCGAGAAGCTGACCGACGAGCAGCTGGAGTGGCTGTGCGCCGACGGCCGGATCGAGACCATCGAACCGGGGCCGGTGTTCCGCGAAGGCGCTGCGGCCACCTGCTTCTACGTGTTGATGGATGGCGAACTGGTGCTCACCAAGCTGTCCGGCGGCGCGGAGATCGAATTGGTCCGCACCGAGCACCGCGGGTCCTACGCGGGCGCCTGGATGTCGTATATCGGCGACAAGGTCGAGCAGACGTACGAAAGCTCGATGTACGCGACCAAGCCGTCCCGGTTCTACGTGCTGGACGCGGACGTTTTCGCCCGGATGATGCACGAGTGGTTCCCGATGGCGGTGCACCTGCTGGAGGGCGTGTTCTTCGGCGGCCGCAACATCAACGCGCGCATCGGCGAGCGCGAGCGGCTGCTCGCCCTCGGTTCGCTGTCGGCGGGTCTCACCCATGAGCTGAACAACCCGGCCGCCGCCGCGGTACGCGCCACCGCGGGCCTGCGCGAGCGAGTCGCGGGCATGCGGCACAAACTCGCGATGATCACCGACGGCAAGTTCGATCCAGCGACACTGGGCCCGCTGGTTCGGCTGCAAGAGGAGGCGGCCGCCCAAGTCGCGAAGGCTCCCGAGCTCACCCCGATGGAGGCCGCCGACCGGGAGGACACCCTCGGCGAATGGCTGCAAGACCACGGAATCGGCGACGGCTGGAATCTGGCGCCGAATTTCGTCCAGGCGGGTTTCGATACCGATTGGCTGGAGCGCGTGTCGGCCACCCTGGAAGACGCGCCGGAGAAGGTGTTCGAAGGCGCCATCCGCTGGCTGAACTACACCATCGAGACCGAGCTGATGCTGAACGAGATCACCGACTCGACAACCCGCATCTCCTCGCTGGTGGACGCCGCCAAGCAGTACTCGCAGATGGACCGCGCGCCGTTCCAGGTGGTCGACATCCACGAACTGCTGGACAGCACGTTGGTGATGCTCAGCCGCAAGATCGGCGACGGTGTGCGCGTGGTGAAACAGTACGACCGGGCCCTGCCGCCGGTGCCCTGCTACGCCGCCGAACTGAACCAGGTGTGGACCAACCTGATCGACAACGCCGTGTACGCGATGGACGGCGACGGCACGTTGAGCATTCGCACCAGGCGGGAAAACGAATGCGTGGTCGTGGAGATCGGCGACACGGGGCCCGGCATCCCGCCCGAGGCGGGCAACCGGATCTTCGAACCGTTCTTCACCACCAAGCCCATGGGCGTCGGCACCGGACTCGGGCTGGACATCTCGTTCCGGATCGTGGTGAACAAGCACAACGGCGATATCCGGGTGGACTCCGAGCCCGGCGACACCACGTTCAGCGTCTGGCTGCCGCTGCACCGTCCTGAAAGCAACCAGATCGACACCGAATCCAACGCGGAAGGGCAGACATGACCGAGCAGGTCGAGGGCATAGATCCCGCGGTGCCGCCCAGCGGTCCGGGGTGCGTGGAATGCGAACAGAACTCTGGTTGGTGGGTCCATCTGCGCCGCTGCGCGCAATGCGGCCACGTCGGCTGCTGCGACACCTCCCCCGCGCAGCATGCCACCGAGCACGCGAAGCAGACCGGCCACCCGTTCATCCAGAGTTTCGAGCCGGGTGAGGACTGGTACTACAACTTCGAGACCCAGGAAATGTACGGCGGTGGGCCGCAATTGGCCCCGCCGCGCAGCCATCCGGCCGATCAAGGCGTGCCGGGTCCGCACGCGCGGGTCCCCGCGGACTGGCAGGCACACATCCACTGACTCGCTCGAGCCGGTACTCTGCACCGAGCATGCCGGAGGCTCCGGCAGATCGACTTACCCGGGAAAGCACGGTATGAAGCGAACTTCCGCGATCGTCCTGGCCATCGGGACGGTGGGTTTCTTGCTGGCGGGCTGCGGCGGAGCGGACGAGTCCAGCGACGCGAACGGACTGCGCAAGGGCGCGTCGAGCACCACCACGCCGACCGCTCCCCTCGCGACGCCGAACACCGGCATCGGCGCACCGGTCACCACGAAAAAGGAAGGCGCCGCCGCGCTCGGGCCCGCGTCGAGCACTACCTGCGGCGAGTTCAAGAAGCTGGATACCGACGGCGAGAAAGCGCTGATCGAGCAGATCCTGGCGGAGAACCCCGGGGGCCGGTTCGAGGGCAGCCCGAACGTCGCACTCGGCACCGCCAAGCTGGTTTGCCTGTCGCCGAGCGTAGGCGACACCGCGGTGGCGGTCGCCGCCGGAATCGTCAAGAAGTAAATAATCGAAAAATCTCCCCGGCGGTAGGCCGCACACCGCCGGAAGGTGGCGCCCGCACCTTGTCCGTGCGCGGCCGGCCCCGGGTGAGCAGCGACGTTTGCCGCCCGCCCTTGGTTACCGACCGCACGCGGTTCGGACCCGCGCGCATATGCCCGAGCACGACCTAGTGACCGACGGTGGGGGCGCGCGGCAGAATGGCACAGTGGCAGAACTGGCTCTCACCGCCCGGCTGAATCCCTCCGCCGCCGATGCCCGGCGCGGGCTGGTCCGGTTGCATCCGGAGGCCCTGACCGCGCTGGGACTGCGGGAATGGGACGGGATCACGCTGGTGGGGTCGCGGCGTACGGCAGCGGTGGTCGGTGTCGCGCGGCCGGGCACGCCCGCGGGAATAGCTTTGCTCGACGATGTCACGCTCTCCAACGCCGGCCTGCGCGAGAACGCGACGGTGGTGGTCTCCGCCGCAACCGTCTACGGCGCGAAACAGATCTCGGTGAGCGGCTCGGTTCACGCTACCCGCACGATTGCGGCCGCGACGCTGCGTCAGGCACTGCTCGGCAAAGTGGTCACGGTCGGCGACGCGGTCTCGCTGCTGCCCCGTGACCTCGGCCCCGACATCGACTCCACCGCGGCCACCCAGGCGCTTTCGCGCACCTTCGGCATCGCGTGGACTACCGAGCTGCTCACCGTCACCATTACCGATCCGCGCGGCCCGGTGAGCGTGCAGCCGAACACCGCGGTGGTCTGGGGCGCCGGAGCGGTCGCCGCGCGGGACGCCGCCGATCTGGCCTCGGCCGGAACCCCTATCCCGGTGGGTGAGGCCTCCCGCGGCGCCACCGAGGCCGCCGCGTTCGGCACGGCCGCGGGCACGAGTGGCGCGGCGGCGGGACGGACCGCGGCGACCAGGGATCGCACCCCGCGCATCTCGATCGAGGAGCTGCCCGGCATCCGCGGCCAGGCCGCCAAACTGGGCGAATGGCTCACCCTCGCGCTGGACGAGCCCGAACTGCTGCGCACGCTCGGCGCGAAACCACATCTCGGCGTGCTGATCACCGGCCCGGCCGGCGTGGGCAAGGCGACACTGGCCCGTGCGGTCGCGGCGCGGCGGCGTGTCGTGGAGCTGGATGGTCCCACCATCGGCGCGGCCGAGAGCGGTGCGCGGCTGCGCGAGGTCGCCCAGGCGGTCGCCGACATCGGCTCCGGCCAAGGCGGCATCCTGCTCGTCACCGATATCGACGCCTTGCTGCCCGCGGATCCCGAGCCGGTCGCCACGCTCATCCTCGACCAGCTGCGCGCGGCCATCGCCGAACCGGGCATCGCACTCCTGGCGACCACGGCACATCCGGCCGGGATCGACCAGCGGCTGCGGGCCCCTGAGCTGTGCGATCGCGAACTCGCCCTGCCCGCGCCCACCGCCGCCGTGCGCCGGGCACTGCTGGAGCAGCTACTGCGCCGGGTGCCGACCGCGGACCTGAAACTCGACGAGATCGCCGCGCGAACTCCAGGATTCGTGGGCTCCGATCTAGCGGCGCTGTGCCGAGAGGCGGCGCTGCGTGCGGCGTCGCGGGCGCGGGAGCAGGGCGAACCGCAGCTCACCCAGTCGGACCTGGTCGGCGCGCTCGAGGTGATCCGGCCGCTGTCGCGGTCGGGCATGGAGGAGCTCGCGATCGGCAGCCTTAGTCTCGATGACGTCGGCGACATGGCGGAAACCAAGCAGGCGCTGACCGAGGCAGTGCTGTGGCCGCTGCGGCACCCGGATTCGTTCGCTCGGCTCGGCATCGATCCACCCCGCGGCGTACTGCTCTATGGCCCGCCCGGCTGCGGCAAGACCTTTCTGGTGCGTGCTCTGGCCGGCAGCGGGCAACTCAGTGTGCACGCGGTCAAGGGCGCCGAATTGCTGGACCGATGGGTCGGCTCGTCCGAGCGCGCGGTGCGCGAATTGTTCCAGCGCGCGCGAGATTCCGCCCCGTCGCTGATCTTCCTGGACGAGGTGGACGCGCTTGCCGCCCGCCGCGGGCACAATGCCGACGCGGGTGTCGGAGACCGAGTGGTCGCGGCGCTGCTCACCGAACTCGACGGTGTGGAGCCATTGCGTGACGTGGTGGTGCTCGGCGCGACCAACCGGCCGGAACTGATCGACCCGGCGCTGCTACGACCGGGCAGGTTGGAACGGCTGGTCTTCGTCCCGCCGCCGGACGCCGCGGCTCGACGAGAGATCCTGCGCACCGCGAGCCGAGCGGTGCCGTTGGCGGACGACGTCGATCTCGACGCTCTCGCGCGCGGCTTGGACGGATACTCCGCGGCCGACTGTGCCGCGGTCCTGCGCGAGGCCGCGCTGGGGGCGATGCGCCGGGATCTGGCGGCGGCCGACGTTACCTCAGCCGATGTGGTGGCCGCTACCGCGGTGGTGCGGCCCTCACTGGACCCGGTGCAGATCGACGCGCTGCGTCGCTACGCGCGCGACCGTGGGCAAGCTCCGGCCGGCGAGGGCCGCTACCTCTGACCGATCTGACACTCCAGCACTCACCTGGTAAATCGATTTCCAGGAGATTTACCTCAAAGACACTCGATAGCAAATTCATAGCAATTCAAAGATCGGGACGGAAGCGGCGGGTAAGTTCGACAACCGTGCGCAGGGTCGGCGAAGTGGTCGACGCGACGACGGCGTTCCTCGGAGCTGTGGTCGCGGGCATCACGCTGTTCCTGCCGATCAGTATCACCACACAGAAGCAGTCGACGCCGTACCGGGTCTCCGGTCTGCTCAACAGTGTGCCGCGCAGCGCGGCGCTCGCGGTGATCGTCGCCGTCACGGTGGCCGTGCTGGTCAACACGACCGCCCGCCCGCTCACCGGTTGGGCGACCGCGACAGCGGGCGCGCTCGGGCAGCTGATCAACCACTTCGCGGCGCACCAGAACTCGACGGCCGAGATGCTGACCACGCAGAACTACATCGACTCGGTGTTCGGCGCCGTGCTGCTCGGCGGGCTGGGCGCCGTGGTGCTGCGCCGGCCGTTACCCGGCGCGGCGTTCGCGGTGGGTGGCGTCGGGTTCTTTGCCTTCGGCGACCTCGCGGAACTGCTGGATATCGGCACGGACCCGTTCGCGGTGCTGGAAACCCCGCCGCGCTGGCTGATCGGCGTGGCGCTGGTCATGCTGGTGATCAGCACGCTGCACAACTGGTCACGCACCGAGGAACCGAAGACGCCGCGCATCGCGGTCGCGCTGCCGATGACACCGATCCTCGCCGCCACCGTGCTCGCGCTGGTGGTCCTGGCCGGCACCGAATGGCTGGGCCGCCAGTACAGCAAGCTGCCCGGGGAAAGTCACGCGATCGAGATCGGGGTCGTGGTGGCCGCCACGATCGTCAGCGCGACGGCCGCGGCCATGCTGCTCCCCGGGCGGGACGGGGCCGGGATATACCTGGCCGTGAGCCTCACCGCGGCGGTCGACGCGGTCGGTTACGCGGTCCGGCCCGGCTGGAGTGCGGCATTGCTGATCCCCCTGACTGCGGCTGGTGTCGTCCTGGGCATCCGGCGGCCCTCGGCCGCCAGCGCCACCCTGCTCATCGCGGGGATCGCGCTGTTCGCGACAGTCACTTCGACCACCGCGAGCACGGTCGGTGTCGCCGCGATCAGTGCCGTCATCGCGCTGACCGCGGGATATTGCTGCGGCACGGCACGTCCGCACTACGCGCCCAGCGGTGTTCTCGCGATCTCCGCGCTCTATCTGCCTTCGGCCGTCTCCGTCATGCCGGACAGAATCAAGGGCTGGAGCGACGGCGCGCCAGTGCATGATGCGACACCGGGCTGCACTGCGCTCGCCATCGTCATCGGCAGCGCGATCGGACTGGCCGCGCTGCAGAAACTCCGCCCACGCGGCAGACCACGGCCGAGAGAGCAACCTGACCGCGAATCATTAGCCGACAGGTAGCGTCGGCCCAGAGGTTCGGCCGACGCGTTATCCATACCCACCGCTCATCGAAGCTCGTTGTCCTGCACTGAAATTGGTGCGGCGTGCGCACCAGCAAGGTGGCGCTTGCCGCCCCAGCCCCGTCGCCGCGCAGCGCTCAGCTCGCGAGGTGCTGAACCTCCCGCTGCGGCTGCGTTTCCCGCACACTCGCGAACCAAGTCGCGTGGAACGCCGCAGCCAGCCCGGCCAGCAGGCCGAGCACCACGGTGCCGGCGAGGATCGGATATTCGGCCATCGGCACCGCCAGGAACCGGTACGACAGCAGCAACGTGGCCAGCACTGTCACGCCCGTGGCGACCAGCCGGATCCGGAACCATCCCCAGCCGCGTTCCGGCTCGCGCAACACCGACTCGACGGTGAGACACAGCACCGCACCCGCGACCAGGTCGACGCCATAGTGGTAGCCGAAGCCCAGGGTGGCCGCGAGGGTGGCCAGCAGCCAGAAGGCACCGCCCCAGCGCAGCCAATGGGGCGCGGGGCCGCCGTCGATGTCGCGGCGCGTGTGCAGGAAGACCGACAGCGCCCAGGCCGTATGCATCGACGGCATGCAGTTGCGTGGGACCGCCGCGTCGAACGGCAGCGGCATCGGATTCCGGTCGATCGGCGGCACGACGCCCGGCCAGTAGTTACCCAGCTGCAATCCGGCGCCCTCCGGCCCATACGCGAACATCGGCCCTACAACCGGGAACAGCACGTACACCACCGGGCCGATCAGCCCGAGCACCAGGAAGGTGCGCACCAAGTAGTGCGACGGCCAGCGACCCGACGACACCACTGCGCGCAGCTGCCACGCGGCCACGACGATCGCCGCCACCGGCAGCTCGATGTAGACCCAGTGCAGGACCGCGGCGGCCACCGGCCCGAGCGCGTCCACCGCGCGGCCCAGTACCCAGGACGGATCGCCCAGCGCGTGGTCGGCCAGGATCGTGTACTCGTCGAGCACGGTAGGCCTACCGATTACGGTGATGTGCAGCCACACGTCGCCGACTTTGGTGGCCAGGACGAGCAGCGCTCCGAGCGCGGCCGCGTGCAATGCGTCGCGCCGTTCGACGCCCGTCCAGCGCAGCCAGGCCAGCAGCGCCAACCCGGTGAGCACGATGATCGGCCCGTTGCCGATCGCGAACGGCTCCCCGCCCAGCAACCGGACCCCCGCCCACGCCGCATCGATGGCCACCGCGACGCCGACCGCGACCAGCCTCCGTCGGGCCGAAATGCCCACCAGCGCAAGGATCAGCCCCGCCCACGGAACCGACATGGACTTGGGCGTGCCGACATAATCCCGCCACAGACTGTCCAGCGGTCCTTCGAACCCCTGCCCAATGGCGATGCCCTGCAACGCGATCAGCAAGACCGGCACCGCGGCCACCGCGGCCGCGACCCGGACCGGGGTCCGCGACTCGCGCGTGCGCGCTACCGCGCTTCTTGCTCTGAAACCCGGGTCTTCGACAAGCACGACGACCATAGTAAACGGGGGATGAACGGTATCCCCGCGGCCAGCTGAACAGCAACTGGCTCAAACATGGCACGGCGCTACTGGTTCAGCTCCCTGACCAGTGCGTCCACCACCGCGACCAGATCACCCTGCGACGCCGCGGCAACCCGGCGCTGCCGCTGATACGAGGCACCCCGCTTGGGGATCTCGGCGACCAACGCGAGCTCCTCCGCACAGCCGAGCCGCGCCGCGGTCGGCTCCAGCCGGTTGAGCAGGTCGTCGATGTCGTCGGTGACCAGCCGCTCGTTGCTGTCGGCGTCGGTGATGATGATCGCGTCCAGCCCGTATCGGGCGGCGCGCCACTTGTTCTCCTGCACATGCCACGGCGGCAGGGTCGGCATGGTCTCACCGGACACGACGCGCTGATCCAGATCGACGATCAGACAGTGGATGAGCGCGGCCATCGCGGCCAGTTCGGCGCGCGTGGAGATCCCGTCGCACACCCGCACTTCGATCGTGCCCCACCTCGGCGCCGGACGAATGTCCCAGTGCATGCCGCCGAGCTGGGTGAACACACCGGTCTTGAGCTGGTCGTGCACGAAATGCTCGAACTGTGTCCAGTTTTCGAACTGGAACGGCAGGCCCGCGGTCGGCAATTGCTGGAACATCAGTGTCCGGTTGCTGGCGTAGCCGGTGTCCGATCCGGACCACATCGGCGAGGACGCGGAGAGCGCGAGCAAATGCGGATAGGACAGCAGCAGCGAGTTCAGGATCGGAAAGACCTTGTCGCGGTGGGACACTCCGACATGCACGTGCACGCCCCAGATCATCATCTGGCGGCCCCACCACTGGGTGCGCTCGATCAGTTCGTCGTAGTGTTCCGAGCGGGTCAGCTGCTGGGCCGACCACTGCGCGAAGGGATGGGTTCCCGCGCAGAACAAATCGACGCCGAGCGGGTCGGCCACGCGCCGGACGGCGTTCATCGTGCCGGTCAGATCCTCCACCGCCGCACCCACGGTGTCGTGCACCCCCGTGACGAGCTCAACGGTGTTGCGCAGCAACTCCTTGGTCACCTGCGGTGTCCCGTCGTGGGCGCGCAGGTCACCGACCGAATCGAAGACCGCCGCAGCGGTATTCGACAGATCGCGGGTCGCCTTGTCGACCAGCGCGATCTCCCATTCGACCCCGATGGTCGGCCGGGGCGAGCCCCCGAAGGGAACGCGTTCGATTCCTGCCCCGGCCATCTGGCACCAGTTCTACTGGATGACACCGCAGGCGACGCGGCCGCCCGCGTCCCCGGTCGCCAGTGTCATCTCGTCCGGGCCCGCGACACCGTCGGCGCGGACATAGCGGTTGGGGATGTTGCCGAAATTGTCGGCGTCGGCGTGGATGATCAGGGCCTTGCCCTTGATCTCGTCCAGTGTGACCGAGTCGGTGGTGGTGACCAGCTTCGCCATGCCGTCGGCACGCACCTCGAGCGAGGTCAGATCACCGCTGGCCGGGTGCGCGTTGGCACTGCCGACCTGCAGATGGCCGCCGGCGGAGAGGAAGTCGCCGGCCGGTCCGCCGGTCGGCGCGACCGAGTTCGGCTCGCACTTGCCCACCTGATGCACGTGCAAACCATGGAAGCCGGGACGCAGCCCGTGCGCCTCCACGGTGAGTTGCAGATGATTGCCGTCCTTGGCGAAGTTCGCGGTGCCGACCGAGGCTCCCGAGGGGTCCTTCAGCTCCACGTTCACCCCGGAATCGGCGTGCGGCGACCCGTGCTCGGTGGACTGCTGGCCCGCGGGAGCCGGGGACGAGGTCCACACCGGCGGAGTCGTGCCCTTGACGTCACTCGACTCCTGGCTGTTCGTGCAGGCGGCGAGGCCGAAGACCGCGACAGCGAGCAGCGGAGTCGCAGTCCGCCAGGACGGGCGTCGAGTAGTGGACGGGGCCATCGGGGAACTCCTTTACGAGTACCGAGATTATGAGTAAAGCTTGTGGACACGTTCGTTACCGGACAGAATGATGCCACGTCCGCCCTGCCGCACCCCGACAGGGCCGAGCGCCATCACCTGCCTCGCTGCCGTCCGAAGCACGCGCACGACAGCCACATCGCCTCAGTTACCCGTGACGATCACCGTTACACCCGGCGCCGAATCCCCGATCGCGCTCGACTTCGGCGCGACGGCCGCGTCCAGCTCGTTCGCGATGGCTTGCGCCGCCTCCTTCTCGCCAGGCGAATTCCCGTAGTACACCGTGGTTTTCGGGATATTGGCCCCGGCGAAGTTCCCGGTTTCCGCGATCGTCCACCCGTTCGACGAGAGCTGGTTGGCCGTCTTGGCCGCGAGCCCGGCGACCAGGCTGTTGTTGAGCACGCGGACCGGCACCGACCGGGACGCCGCGCTGCTGGTCGCCGCCACCGTCGTGCCGTTCGGTGCGGCCGTCGAGGACGCGGCCGCGGTCGGCGCCTTGGGCGCTGAGGTTCCCGCCGGGACCTGGGGCGCGGCGGTCGCGGTGGACGGCTCCGGCCGGCTCGGTCCCGAGGCGTCGGCGCCGGTGTCGGAATTCGACAGCGACATCGCACCGAGACCTGCGAACACGATGGCCAACGCGATCAGCACCATCGCCAGAGCGCGCAACGGTGGCCCACCGGAGGTGGGATTCGGGTAGCTCACCCTCGCGAGCCTAGTCGCACCGAGTGGGTCGAGGATCGCATCATCGGGTCAGACCTGGAAACCGAGTCGCCGCGCCGACCGCGCCTTCTGCCGGCTCGCGCGCAGCCTGCGCAGTCGCTTCACCAGCATCGGATCCACGGCCAGCGCCTCGTGCCGGTCGACCAGGGTATTGAGCACCTGGTAGTAGCGGGTCGGCGACATTGCGAACAACTCACGGATCGCTTCTTCCTTCGCCCCCGCGTACTTCCACCACTGCCGCTCGAAGGCGAGGATGTCCAGTTCGCGCCGGCTCAGACCGTTGCCGTCGCTCGTCTCGGCATGCGCCGATTCCGCAGTGACATCGCCGCTCGCGGAAGGGCTGTCCTGGATCTCGAAAAGATCCCGTGCCGCTGCGCCGTCCATCTCGCTCCCTCGCCGAGTTACCACCAGACGAAATGATGCTTGTACGTCGCGGATCATTCAACCACGCGCGCGGTCGAACGCCCGGTCCACGGCGCGGCGTGTTCACTACCTACCGGTAGCCGCCACGTCGTGATTGCGGCACCCGCGCAGCTGTGACCGGGAACCCACGGCAATAATCGGCCTATGGCAATCCTTCCGATCGTGATCGTCGGTGACCCGGTTCTGCACAATCCGACCGAGCGGGTCACCCGATCGCCGGAGGAACTGGCGGCGCTCATCGCGGACATGTACGACACGATGGACGCGGCGAACGGCGTCGGTCTCGCAGCCAACCAGGTCGGCGTCGGGCTGCGCCTGTTCGTCTACGACTGCCCGGACCTCGGGGCGGACGGCACCGCGACCCGCCGCCGCGGTGCGGTGATCAACCCGGTGCTGGAGACCTCCGAGATTCCGCAGACCATGCCCGACCCGGACGACGACGAAGAAGGCTGCCTGTCGGTGCCGGGCGAGCAGTTTCCCACCGGTCGCGCCGAATGGGCCAAAGTCACCGGCACCGATGAGCACGGCAATCCGGTCGAGGTGCAGGGCAAGGGTTTCTTCGCACGGATGCTCCAGCACGAGGTCGGCCATCTCGACGGTTTCCTGTACGTCGACATGCTGGTCGGCCGCAACGCCCGGGCGGCGAAGAAGGCGATCAAGCGAAATGGTTGGGGCACACCGGGTTTACGCTGGCTGCCCGGCACGGACCCGGACCCGTTCGGGCATGACGACTGAACCCCGCGCCGGCCTGCCCGACATTCCGCTCGGCCGCCGCGTCGTACTGCGTTATCAACTGCCCGCGGGCTATCCGCAGCCGCTGACCGATGTGCTCGGTGAACTCGTCTCGCTGGACCCGCCGACCGTTCGTGGTGCCGATGGCCAACTCGTGTCGGTGTCGCCGGAGCGGGTGGTCGCGCTGAAGGCCATCGGCCCGCGACCGATTCGCACGAAGGAGATCCGCGCGTTGGAGGCCGCGGCCGCCTACGCCTGGCCGGGCGTCGAGCACGCTTGGATCGACGGCTGGCTGGCGCGCGCGGGCTTCGGCTACACCAGTCGCGCGAATTCCGCTGTCCCACTGGGCAACTCGGAGAGCGCCGCCGTCCTGTCGACGGAGACGCTGCACCGGATCAGCGAGTGGTACACCGCGCGCGGGCTGCCACTGCAACTCGCGCTTCCCGATCGGCTCGCCCCAACGCCACCCGGCTGGCACAGCTGGCGGGAGACCCTCATGCTGGCTATCGACATCGGCAATGTCGTGCTGCCGCAGGGTCCTTCGATGGTGCGCACCGCGCCGGAACTGAGCGACGACTGGCTGACCATGCACCGCTACACCGGCGAAGCCCCAGCCGCGCTGGAAGTTTCGGCTCCCGTACCGGTTCCGGAGGTGCTGACCGCGGTCCACGACGGCGAACTCGGCTTCGCCTCACTCGGCCTGCCGCGTCCCATCGCGATCGGACGCGGCGCGGTGACCACGGCGCCGGACGGACGGCGCTGGGTGGGTCTCAGCTGCGTGGCCGTCGCCGCCGCGCACCGCAGGCACGGCCTGGGCACACTGATCTGCGCCGAGCTGCTGCGCTGGGGTGGCGAGCGCGGCGCGACCCACGCGTACCTGCAGGTGGAAGCCGCCAACGTGGCCGCCCGCGCGATGTACCGCGAACTGGGCTTCGTCGAGCATCATGCCTACCGGTACGCCGCACCCGCGCCGCTCGCCGAACCCGGCGGCCTGCGGTAGAACGGACCTGTCACCCCTCGCTGACCCGTCACCCTCGCTGACCTGCCCCCCTCGTAAGGAAGGCCTCCGTGCGTCTCGCCACCTGGAATGTCAACTCGATCCGCTCCCGGCTCGACCGCGTCGCGGGCTGGCTGGAGCGCCAGGACGTCGACGTGCTCGCCATCCAGGAGACCAAGTGCCGCGACGACCAGTTCCCGTTCGAGCGCTTCGACGAGCTCGGCTACGAGGTGGCCCACCTGGGTATCAACCAGTGGAACGGCGTGGCGATCGTCTCCCGGGTCGGCCTCACCGACGTCGAGCTCGCTTTCCCGGACCAGCCCGGTTTCGACAAGGACGCGGGCGAATCACTGATCAGCGCGCCGGTGGTCGAGTCCCGCGCGATCGCAGCCACCTGCGGCGGCGTGCGGGTATGGAGTCTGTACGTGCCCAACGGCCGCGCACCACACGATCCGCACTACGCCTACAAGCTGGAATGGCTTGCCGCGCTGCGTGCCAACGGCGCGCGCTGGCTGGCCGAGGACCCGCAGGCGAAGATCGCTCTCATGGGCGACTGGAATATCGCACCGACCGACGATGACGTGTGGTCGGTGGAGTTCTTCGCCGACAAGACGCACACCTCGCAACCGGAGCGCGACGCCTTCCAGGCCGTCGTCGACGCCGGGTACGCGGACGTCATGCGTCCGTTCGCGCCCGGACCCGGCGTCTACACCTACTGGGATTACACCCAGTTGCGCTTCCCCCGCAAGGAGGGCATGCGGATCGACTTCATCCTGGCCTCGCCCGCGCTGGCCGCCCGCGTCACCGATGCCGGCGTCGATCGCGAGGAGCGCAAGGGCAAGGGTGCCTCCGACCATGCCCCGGTCATCGTCGACCTCGTCGGCACATAGTCCGCACCGCCGGCCCGACCACGTAGGCTGACCTCGACCGAAAGTGGACTGATAAGCCAGACGGTGTGCTCGAGCAGTCGCGTTGGGTGAGGAGTGGACGTGTCGGAAGCGCTTGACTGGGACTGGCTGCGGCAGTCGATGGACACGCCGGAGATCACCCTCGAGGTGTACGCAGGCATCCCCGAGGAGCTGAGTCGTCAGATCGAGGTTGTCGACGGGCGAATCATTCGATGTGAATCCCCCGGCCCCGCTCATCAGACCATCCAGCACAACCTGGTATCGGCGCTGCGTGACGCGGCAAAAGATATGGATGCGCGAGAACAGACCTGCCACAAGGTCATCGGTGATGTCGACATGCTCATCACCGAGGTCCCCCGTCTGCACTATCGCCGCCCAGATGCCGTCGTCTACCGTTGCATCGAAACAGATCGTGGGCGATGGCGTCGCAAGCCTTACGCATCGGATTCTCTGCTGGTAATCGAGATCGTGTCACCGGGCACGGTTATCACCGATACCCGGGACAAGCTGGCCGAGTACGCTCGAGCAGGGGTCCCGCACTACTGGATCGCGCAGATGGCAGGTAACGACGGACCGGCGGTCTCGATCGAACGGTTCCGTCTGACCGTCTCCGGCGAGTACATCTCAGATGGTGTTTCTTTGCGCGGTACCGCACTGCTCGCCGTCGACATCATCGACCCGTTCGCGACACGCATCACATGGGAGCAGCTCGACGACGGGATCTAGCAGTATTTTCCTGCTGCACCGACCTGGACCGACCTACCCCGCAGGTACTCGTCGATGGGCCGTATTTCCGCTCCGGCTACCTGTCCCGATCACTACGATGGTGATCAACTATTCCGACCACAGGTGGGCGGAGGAATCGTCATGGCGTTCTATCGGCACGTTGGCGCGGTACCGCCGAAGCGGCACACCCAGCATCGCGACGAGCAGGGCCGGCTCTACTACGAGGAGCTGATGGGCGAGGAGGGCTTCTCCGGTGATTCCTCGCTGCTGTACCACCGCGGTTTGCCGCCCGCACTCGTCGATTCGACGGTGTGGCAGCTGCCCGACCAGACCACAAGACCGAATCATCCACTGCGCCACCGACATTTACGACTGCCCGCGCTGTTTCCCGGCGACCGGCCTGCGGAGGCCGATCCGGTGACCGGGCGGCGATTGCTGCTCGCCAACGCGGATGTACGCATCTCCTACGTGGCCGCCAAAGGCGGATCGCCGCTGTACCGCAACGCCATCGGCGATGAACTGGCGTATGTGGAATCCGGCGCCGCGGTGATCGAAACCGTGTTCGGTCCGCTGTCCGCCCGCCAGGGCGACCAAGTGCTCATCCCACGGGCCACGACCCATCGCTGGCTGCCCAGTGGCGCGGAGCCGTTGCGCTTGTACGTCATCGAGGCGACCGGCCACATCACGCCGCCCAAGCGCTACCTGTCCCGGTTCGGCCAGTTGCTCGAGCACGCCCCGTACTGCGAGCGCGACCTGCACGGACCCGTCGAGACGATCACCTCGACCGGCACCGACGTCGAGGTGCTGGTCAAACACCGCCCCGGCGGGCAGGTCGTCGGCACGCGCATGGTCTACGCGACCCACCCGTTCGACGTGGTGGGCTGGGACGGCTGCCTCTACCCGTTCACTTTCAATATCGCCGACTTCGAACCGATCACCGGCCGAATCCACCAGCCACCACCGGTTCATCAAGCTTTCGAGGGCGGCAACTTCGTCATCTGCAATTTCGTACCGCGCAAGGTGGACTACCACCCGCTATCGATTCCGGTGCCGTACTACCACTCCAACGTCGACTCCGACGAGATCATGTTCTACTGCGGTGGAAACTACGCGGCGCGTAAGGGGTCCGGGATCACGCAGGGCTCGGTATCGGTGCACCCCGGCGGCTACGCACACGGACCGCAACCCGGCGCCTACGAGAACAGCATCGGCGTCGAGTTCTTCGACGAGCTGGCGGTCATGGTCGACACCTTCCGGCCGCTGGAACTCGGCGAGGGCGCGCTGGCCTGCGAGGACCCCAGCTATACGTGGACCTGGTCCGGGCGGGGTCCCACGTAAGGACCGCATCGTGGTATCGCCGACTTCCGGTTCGGTCTGGACAATCTGCCGCACGGCGTTTTCGCGCAGATCGGACAAGACATCCGGCTGAGGGTGGGACGCGCCCCGCCGCCCGCTCAGAGTTGAGCGGGCGGCGGGCGGTCGCTAGGAAACGACGGGCAGGTAGACCGCGTTGCCGCTGCCGGCGAACTCGGCGGATTTCTCCGCCATACCCGCGGTGAGCGCCTCGGTTTCGGTGAGACCCTGCGCGGCGGCGTATTCCCGCACGTCGGCGGAGATCCGCATGGAACAGAACTTCGGGCCGCACATGGAGCAGAAGTGTGCGGTCTTGGCCGGCTCGGCGGGCAGGGTCTCGTCGTGGTACTCGCGCGCGGTGTCCGGGTCCAACGACAGCGCGAACTGGTCGCGCCAGCGGAACTCGAAGCGCGCCTTGGACAACTCGTCGTCCCGCTCCTGCGCGTGCGGATGCCCCTTGGCCAGGTCGGCGGCGTGCGCGGCGATCTTGTAGCTGATCACGCCCACCTTCACGTCATCCCGGTTGGGCAGGCCGAGGTGTTCCTTCGGCGTAACGTAGCAGAGCATGGCGGTGCCCGCCTGCGCGATGATCGCGGCGCCGATCGCCGAGGTGATGTGGTCGTAGGCGGGCGCGATATCGGTGGCGAGCGGGCCGAGGGTGTAGAACGGCGCCTCCTCGCACCACTCCTCCTCGAGCCGCACGTTTTCCACGATCTTGTGCATCGGCACGTGGCCGGGACCTTCGATCATCACCTGCACGCCGTGCGACTTCGCGATCTTGGTCAGTTCGCCCAGGGTGCGCAACTCGGCGAACTGGGCTTCGTCGTTGGCGTCGGCGATGGAGCCGGGACGCAGGCCGTCGCCGAGGGAGAAGGTGACGTCGTAGCGCGCGAGGATCTCGCACAGTTCCTCGAAGTGCGTGTACAGGAACGATTCCTGATGATGCGCCAGACACCACGCGGCCATGATCGACCCGCCGCGCGAGACGATGCCGGTGACACGCTTGGCGGTCAGCGGCACATAGCGCAGCAGCACGCCCGCGTGCACGGTCATGTAGTCCACGCCCTGCTCGCACTGCTCGAGCACGGTGTCGCGGTAGATCTCCCAGGTCAGCTTGGTCGGATCGCCGTTCACCTTCTCCAGGGCCTGGTAGATCGGCACGGTGCCGACCGGAACCGGGGAATTGCGCAGAATCCACTCGCGCGTTTCGTGAATGTTCTTGCCGGTGGACAGGTCCATGATCGTGTCGGCGCCCCACCGGGTCGCCCACACCATCTTCTCCACTTCCTCGGCGATCGAGGAGGAGACGGCCGAGTTGCCGATATTCGCGTTGATCTTGACCAGGAACTTCTTGCCGATGATGGTCGGCTCGAGCTCCGGGTGCTTGTGGTTGGCCGGGATCACCGCGCGACCGGTGGCTACTTCCTCGCGCACCAGTTCCGGCGAAACTCCTTCCCGCGCGGCGATGAAGCGCATCTCCGGCGTAACGATGCCCTGACGCGCCCAGGCCAGCTGGGTGCGCGGACCGGCGACGGTGGGCTTGGTCCAGGTGTCCCGCAGTTTCGGTAGACCGGCTTCCAGATCGATGGTCGCCGTGTCGTCGGTGTACGGACCCGACGTGTCGTAGACGTCGAAGTGCTCATCATTCGTCAGGTTGATCCGGCGCACCGGAATGCGCAGGTCGTCAACCTCGAGGTAGTGCTTGACGCTGCCCTCGATCGGGCCGGTGGTGACGCTGTCGACGGGCGTGGAGCTGCCGTCGGACGCAGCGGTGGGTGCCATTTTTCCTCCCTACGCCGGCATTACCCGGTCAGGTTCATGCGGTCGACGGCCCTGACGCCTCTCGGCTAGCCGTCCTCTCAGCCCGCTGGTGCGAGCCCCCGTTGGTACTGAAATTTCCCGCCCGACCATACCCGGCCCCGCCGCGCACTTGTCGGGGGATTCGACAGGATCGGGTGAACTGGCGAGGACGTCGCGGTCGACTACGCGCCCCGAGGCGCCTCCAGGCGGCCGCCTGCGCCTGCGTGATCGCCTCGCGGGGTTCGAGGGCGCGAACCCGATCATCCCGGAGCTGATGCCGATCACCTCGCTGCGCACTGTGCGGCGCGCCGAGCAACTGTGACCCTCCGACGGGCCTCGTCTGACCGCGCGCACGGCACGATCGGCATCCGAGCGACAACCCGGCTGCGCCCCTTGACGCGGCGATCCCGCGGTCTCGGTTCAGTTGCTTTCGGTCGACTCCGGTGTAGCCGAGTGGCCCGGTGAGCCGTGGGTGCGGCGGGCTTCCTTCATCTCGGCCTCGTAGACGTGGCGGCGACCGTCGAGGAGTTCGTCCCGGGCCGCGCGTTCGATGCTGCGGAACAGGTCGAAGTATCCGTCGTCGTATTCCTCGACGACCTGGAACGTCCACCGTCCGGCGAGCACGTTGCGGCCGATCAATTCGGTGGCGATCCGGTCGGCGATCCGGGTGTGGCCCGCGGTGCGGAACAGGTCCACCGCGAGGTCGAGCTGGAGGTCGGCGCGGCCGGTCAGCTGGTGGAAGGCGTACAGATGGCCGCGGGCACGCTCGGTGGTCTCCAGCGCTTCCGAGAGCCTGCCGGTGGCCGCCACGGTGGCGTCGTCGACGCCCTCTGGCCTGCGGTGCCGAGCGGCCGGGCGGTCGGTCATGGCCTCGCTCCTTCGCGTTCTCCGGCTGCGGTCGTGATCTCCGCGGGGCGGACCGGCCTGGGCGGAGATCGCGACGCTTGTGTTGCGGCGGTTACCCGGGTACACCGCGCTCAAGCACCAGCGGAGGCGGACGCGCCGCCCACAGCGGCCGACCTGCGCCCGGCCATCGATCTCTGGTCGCGGGCGCACGGTGGACCAGCGCATCGACTTCGGGCAACTGGTTCGGGTTCCGCGGTCACAGCGTCGCCCTTCGCGTTCGGCCGGGTCCGACCGCATTCCGGCCGCGCGGGCTACAGTCGATACACAACCGACCGATCGTCCCAAAGAACGGACATGACGTGCGTCAGCGAGTGCAGCAAGGACACAGCACACAGTCGTGCACGACGGACCTGCGGACACTGCGCGCCGTCATCAGCCGCGGATACACCGCGCCGGGGCACACGAAGGAGCCGAGTCCCGACGAGGCGCGGTCATGAGCGACGCTTTCTACCTGCCCGATCCCGAGCACCCCGATCGGTTCCTCTCCACCGAGCTCACCCGCGGCCCGTGGTCGCCGGACGCGCAGCACGCAGGGCCGCCCTCCGCGCTGCTCGGTCACGTGATCGAGCGGTGCGAGCCGCGGCCCGGGTTCCAAGTCGGGCGCGTCGCCGTCGAAATCCTCGGCCCGGTGCCGCTGGCGCCGCTGACGGCGACGGCCCACCTCGCCCGGCCCGGCCGCAGCGTCGAACTGATCGAGGCCACGCTGTCCACCGATCGCGGGCCGGTGATGCGGGCGAATGCCTGGCGATTCAAGCTGGCCGAGCCGGAATTGCCGGTGCCGGAACGCTTCGTGCCCACGGGCCTGCGCCCCGGCCCCGAGCAGGCATCGGTGTCGGCACAGTTCCCGTCAGCCCAGCCGGTCGGCTTTCACGCCGCCATCGAATACCGCTTCATCAGCGGATCTTTCACCGAACCGGGCCCGGCGATCTGCTGGATCAGGCTCGAGCACCCGATCGTCGCGGGCACCGACCCGAGCCCGCTGGAACGCACCCTCGCGGCCGCCGATTCCGGCAATGGCGTCAGCGCGGTACTGGACTGGTCGAAATACCTGTTCATCAACACCGATTTGACGGTGACCCTGCACCGTCAGCCAGCGGGCGAATGGGTCTGCCTCGACGCTGTCACCTATCCCCAACCCCACGGCGTCGGCATGGCCGAATCGGCGCTCTACGACGAGAAAGGCCCTTTGGGCCGCAGCACGCAAACCCTTTTCCTGGGGACGCGATAGCAGAGTAGACCTACTTGGCTGCCGAGGGCCCGAGGCGTCGGATCCCCAAGCCGGTTGCTCGGAAAACCTATTTACTAGGTCTTTTCAAGATCTCCACCGATTTTTTCAAAACTTATGCGGTCCAGCGCACGGGAGGTTACGCCGGCATGAAACTCAGTCGAGACGAACTACTCACGATTGCCCGTTCGGCTGTCGGACACGGTGCCGAGCTCCTCGAAACGGCTGATCGAGGAATGGTCGACAAAAAAAGCGACCGCGACTATGTCACCGACCTGGACTATCGAATTCAAGACCGCATCAGGGGGTATCTATCCGACGAGACACCTGAATTCGATTTCCTAGGAGAAGAATTCGACGACACGGCGACAGAAAACACTGGTCGATACATGTGGGTTCTCGACCCGATCGACGGAACATCCAACTTCATCCATGGACTGCCGCTCTGCGCTGTATCGTTAGCTCTGGTTCACGACGGCGAACCGGTAATCGGAGTCATCCGCGCACCGTTCCTCGGCCTCGAGTATTTCGCTGCCGCAGGTCAGGGCGCGTATGGCAACGACGAGCCGATCAACGCAAGCAGCACCGAAACTCTCGGCTGCGCAATCGTTTCCATTGGCGATTACGCGGTCGGACCGGAGGCGGAGCCCAAGAATGAGCGCCGCATTGCCCTCACCGCCGCGCTGGCGGCGACAGTCGAGCGCATACGAATGTTCGGATCGGCCGCCCTCGATCTCGCGTGGGTCGCCGAGGGACGGACTGATGCGTGCGTCATGCTGTCCAATAAACCCTGGGATACGGCCGCTGGAGTGCTCATCGCCCGCGAAGCAGGCGCTGTCGTCCTCGACTCCACGTCCCGTCGGCACACCCTCGACTCCCCCGATACGATCGCCGCCTCCCCCGCCGTCGCCGACCAACTCGTGGCCCTGATCAACAAATCGAGCTGCTGACCATCTCCGGCCTGGACATATACGGCAACGGACCCGCTCGCAGGCGAAGCGGAATCAACACTCCCCAGCTGCACCAATCGGTTTCGGACTCCCACTACTCCGCTACGATCGGGCTCCATGGCTGACACAGTGGTGTACGCGGGGCGGCCGTCCGACACACGTGCCGAGCCCGAGCACCGCACCAGTCGTCCGAGCCAGATGCGTCTGATCGCGGTTGTCAGTGGGCTGCTGGGCGCGTTGCTCGCGATTGCCGTGCCGTTCCTACCGGTTCGGATGGCTGCCTCGTCCATCGTTTGGCCCCAGGCCGGGGTACTGAACAGTGTCGAAGCACCGCTGGTCTCCTACGCACCCGTTCAGCTTGCCGCCCAGATTCCCTGCGCGGCATTGGAAACCCTGGCCGACACCGGTGGCGTGGTCGTATCGACAGTTCCACGGCAATCGGCGAGCATGGAACGATACGGGTTCGTCGTCAAAGTAGTTCCCGACACCAGCGATCGGCCTGGGCGGGTTGATGTGGTTTCCCGCAACAGATTGCTCTGGTCAGGGTCGGTGGAGTCGATCCGTGGGCACACCTGCACGCTGGCGATCGACGTGGCCGCGGCGGGGACAACCGTGTCGCTCGTCGGCGGCGGCAGCGATCCCGGCACCCGGGTCGACTCGGATGTGCGGCCGCAGGTCGTTGGTGTCTTCACCGACCTGACGGGCAACGCGCCGGAGGGGATGCGGGTGGACATTGCTGTCGATTCCCGGTTCTCGACCTCGCCTACACCGCTCAAGCTGGCCGCGATCGCGCTGTGTCTGCTTATGACGATGGCGTCGTTGGTCGCGCTGCACCGCCTCGACCAGACCGACGGACGGACCACGCGGCGGTTTCTGCCACCACGATGGTGGCGTTTGCGTCCTACCGATTGGGTGGTGTTCGCAACTTTGTTGGTGTGGCACTTCATCGGCGCCAACACCTCCGATGACGGCTACATCCTCGGAATGGCCCGTGGTTCGCAGAGTTCGGGGTATATGTCGAACTACTACCGCTGGTTCAGCGTCGACGAGGGGCCGTTCTACACGCCCTACGCCGACCTGATCGCCGTGCTGACGCACGTGTCGACGGCGAGCGCGTGGGTTCGTTTGCCGACGCTGGCCGCAGCGGTGATCACGTGGTGGGTCATCAGCCGCGAGATCATTCCCCGGCTCGGGGTCGCCGTGTGCGGCGACAAAGTGGTCGCGTGGACCGCCGCGATGACGTTCCTGGCGTTCTGGCTGCCCTACAACAACGGGCTGCGGGCCGAGCCGTTCGTCGCAATGGGTGCTGTGCTCACCTGGGTTTCGATCGAACGAGCTATCGCGACCCGCCGCTTACTTCCCGCCGCCGCGGCGATCGTCATCGCCGCCCTCACCTTGACCGTCGCTCCCTCGGGCCTGATCTGTGTCGGGGCCCTGCTGGCCGGGGCCCGCAGCCTCACCACAGTCGTGGTGCGACGCGCCCGGTCTGTCGGGTACCTGCCCCAGCTACTGCCGTTGCTCGCGTCCGGACTGGTAGTCCTGACGGTGGTCTTCGCAGATCGGACTCTGGCGGCGGTCCTGGAAATGTCCCACGTCCATGGTCTGATCGGGCCCGGCGAATCCTGGTTCTTCGAGTTCCTGCGCTACCAGTTCCTGTTGCAGCTCAACGCCGACGGCTGGTTGTCTCGCCGCTTCGGCATGTTCATGATGGTGCTGGGGTTGGTCGTCTGTGTGGTCACCATGCTGCGCCGCGGGGGACACATCCCAGGAACAGCGGTCGGGCCTTCGCACCGCGTCGTGGGCATCACGGTCGCGGCGATGGTGCTGATGATGTTTTCGCCGACGAAATGGACGCACCAGTTCGGTGTATTCGCGGGCCTCGCCGCCTGCGTCGCGGCGCTGACCGCTGTAGCGGTCAGCCCCCGCGTCATGCAGCCGCTACGCAACCGCGCTTTGTTCGCCACCGCTCTGTTCTTCGCGTTGGCTTTGACCTTCGTCGGCGCCAACGGCTACTGGTATGTGTCCGCCTGGGGTATTCCCTGGTGGGACAAGCCACCGACCCTGGCCGGCAAGGGGCTGTCGAGCTTCGCGGCCGGATTCTCGTTTCTCGCCCTGGCCGCGGCGGCGTGGTTCCACATCCGTCCACGGACCCGGTTGCGCGCCGATTCGATCGCGGGCCGGGTCGCGCGGATTCCGGTGCCGGCAGTCGCGGCGGCTGTAATGGTGCTGTTCCTGGTGGCGTCGTTCGTCAAAGCGTCAGTCGCGCAGTACCCCTCCTACTCGGTTGCGAAATCCAACCTGTCCACGGCCTTCGCCGGTGGCTGTGGTCTGGCCGACGACGTTCTTGTCGAAACGGATCCCAATGTCTCCATGCTGCGCCCCCTGGCTGGTGAGATCGGCACGGCACTGGCGGGCAGCGAGTCGACCGGATTCAGTCCGAACGGCGTAGCACCGGTACTCACCTCCGATGAGGTCGAATCCACCACCGGCCGGGCGAATTCGGTTTCCGACGACCAGGACAAGCTTCGCGACGCCGCCAAATCCGCGGGATCGGAGTCCGACACCTCACACGGCAGCGGGATCAACGGCAGCAACGTCGCACTGCCCTTCGGCCTCGACCCGGCAACCACTCCCGTGCTCGGCAGCTTCCGGGAGGGCCAACAAGTACCCGGTTCGCTTACCACCGACTGGTACCAGCTACCCGATCTCGTCAGCGGAAGCCGCGGTGACATCATTGCGATCGCCGTCGCCGGCCGAATCCGCTCCATCGACTCCGACGGCGTCATCCACCCTGGCCAGAACCTCGAACTCGAATACGGCACAACGCAACCCGACAACAACATCAGCCGCACCGGTCGCATCCTTCCGATCGACATCGGCCCCTCACCCATGTGGCGCAACCTGCGCGTGCCGCTCGACCAGCTACCTGCCGACGCCGACGTGGTAAGGCTGGTCGCCCACGACAAAGACCTCGACAAAGACCAGTGGCTCGCCGTGACACCACCCCGTGTCCCACAAACGAAAACGCTGAACAGCGTCGTCGGCTCGACTACTCCCGTGC
Organism: Nocardia glycosmidis; assembly: GCF_052545115.1. Classification (NCBI taxonomy): domain Bacteria; kingdom Bacillati; phylum Actinomycetota; class Actinomycetes; order Mycobacteriales; family Nocardiaceae; genus Nocardia; species Nocardia glycosmidis. The sequence continues at coordinate 302,185 of NZ_JBQWRH010000002.1, forward strand.
TGCTCGACTGGGCCGTCGGACTGCACTTCCCGTGCCAGAATCCCGTGCCCACCCGCGCGGGTATCTCCGTCCTGCCCGAGTACCGAATCCTGCCCGACCGCAACGGCGCGACCATCACCAACCTCTGGCAAGGTCACGACGGCGGCGGCCCCCTCGGTTGGACCCAGCTACTGTTCACCGCGCGCGCCCTACCCTCCTATCTGGACAGCGACTGGGACCGGGACTGGGGCTCGATCGAACAGTTCATCCAAGTCGACCCGAGCGCGCGACCGGCCCAGGTCACGATCGACGACATCCAGCGCCCGGGTACCTGGACGCCAGGGCACATCATCACGTCCTACTAGCCGGAAAGATCCCAGCGGCGGCACTCGCCGGAGACAACCCGGACGGACCCATCGCGGGCCTGCGCGCCACCGGCTGCCCCAACAGATCGCCCGACCCGACCACTCGCCCGATCAGAATCCAGCCGCAAGCGTCTGGCCGGGCCGCCGTAGGGTTTGAGTCGTGAAACTGCTGCCATTGCCCGCCGCGGGGCAGACCCCTGTCCGGGCGCTCACTATCGCCGGTACCGATTCCGGCGGTGGCGCCGGAATCCAGGCCGATACCCGCACGATGGCGCTGTGCGGGGTGCACGCGCTGGTGGCGGTGGCGGCGGTGACTGTGCAGAACACGGTGGGCGTCAGCGGTTTCCATGAGATTCCGCCGGATATCGTGGCCGATCAGGTGCGTGCCGTCGTCGGAGATATCGGCATCGGCGCCGCGAAGACCGGCATGCTGGCGTCCACCTCGATCATCGAGGCGGTCGCGGCGGTGTGCCAGGAGGTCGGTATCGGCGGCGGCGGCCGGATTCCGCTGGTGGTGGATCCGGTCGCGGCCTCGATGCACGGCGACCCACTGCTGCACATCGAGGCGCTGGACGCGCTGCGCGACACGCTGATTCCGCTCGCGACCGTGATCACGCCGAACCTGGACGAGGTCCGGCTGCTCACGGGCATCGACGTCGACGGCGAGGACGCGGCGCGGCGCGCGGCGCAGGCGCTGCACAAGCTCGGGCCGCGCTGGGCGATCGTCAAGGGCGGGCACCTGCGCTCCTCCGAGTACAGCACCGACCTGCTGTTCGACGGCGAGCAGTTCCTCGAGTTCACCGCGCCGCGCATCGCCACGGGCAACGACCACGGCGGCGGCGACACCCTCGCCGCCGCGATCGCCTGCGCGCTGGCGCACGGCTATTCGGTTCCCGATGCGGTGGAATTCGCCAAGGAATGGACTTACCGCTGCCTCGCCGCGTCCTACGACCTCGGCGCGGGCCACGGGCCGGTATCCCCGCTGTGGCGATTGCAGGAGAATTGACCGGGCGACAAGGGCTGGACACCATTTCTTGTCGGTGGGCGCTGCGATACTGAGGGCGTCGCAAACACCGATGGCTGCAACGGCGCAGGCAATCAGAACAACGGCGTTCGGCGTGAATGCGACGACCAACCACGGCGTCCGCCCGGGCGGCGCCACGGTCACATACGCGGGGAACGGCACGACGCCACGGACGGTCGGCATGGATGGTGACGCCGTTGAGACAGGCGCTCGCCAACGCGGAGATGATCTCGTCGGGTGCCGCCGAACAGCTCGGCGGCACCATCGCCGACTGCTCGGCCGATAGCCGCATTCGGCAGGAGATGCCGGATTCCGGTATTCCTGGACATCGAGCGACGGCGTGCTCCACCCCCAGCAATCTCACAGCTCGGCCCCAGCTCGGCACCAGCGTGGTCATCGAGTGTGGTGCGTATGACCGAGGCTGTGACCGTCGCGGCGACGGAACGAACCGAGACCACGGGGCCGCCCGTGCTGGACGTAGTGATACCCGTCTACAACGAAGAGACCGATCTCGGCGTGTGTGTGCACAGGTTGCACGCCTACCTGCGCGAAGGGTTCCCGTTCCCGGCGCGCATCACGATCGCCGACAACGCGAGCACCGACGACACGCTCCAGGTCGCACAACTGCTGGCTGCGGAGCTGCCCGATGTGCGCGTAGTACACCTGGCCGCCAAGGGACGCGGCAGGGCGCTGCGGTCTGTCTGGGAACGCTCCGACGCGCAGGTGGTCGCGTATATGGACGTCGACCTGTCGACGGACCTGAACGCGCTGCTGCCGTTGGTCGCACCGCTGATCACCGGGCATTCCGACCTGGCCATCGGCACGCGGCTCGACACCGCCTCCCGCGTGGTACGCGGACCCAAGCGCGAGATCATCTCGCGCTGCTACAACCTGCTACTGAAAGCCTCATTGCAAGCACACTTCTCGGACGCGCAATGCGGCTTCAAGGCGATGCGCGCCGATGTGGCACGCCGCCTGCTGCCACTGGTCCGCGACGGGGAGTGGTTCTTCGACACCGAACTGCTCGTGCTCGCCGAACGAGCCGGGCTGCGCATCCACGAGGTGCCGGTGGACTGGATCGACGACCCGGACAGCCGCGTCGACATCATCGATACCGCGCGTAAGGATCTGCGCGGTATCTGGCGGCTCGGACGGGCACTGGCCACCGGCGCGCTGCCGCTGGAGGAACTACGCCAAGCGGTGGGCAGGGAACCGCTGGTGCCGGGCGTGCCGCTCGGCATGGTGGGACAGCTGGTGCGGTTCGCGATCGTCGGCGTGCTGAGCACGCTGGCCTATCTGTTGCTGTATGTCGTGCTGCAGATGTTCACCGGCGCACAGGTGGCGAACTTCGCGGCGCTGCTGATCACAGCGGTGGCGAATACCGCGGCCAACCGGGCGTTCACCTTCGGGGTGCGCGGCCCGACCGGAGCCGTCTCGCACCAATTCCAAGGCCTGATCATCTTCGGAATCGGACTGGCGCTGACCAGCGGGTCGCTGTTCGCGCTGCATCAGTGGGCGCCGGGCGCCGCAGTGCATCTGGAGCTGTCGGTGCTGGTACTGGCCAATCTGCTGGCGACTCTGCTGCGTTTCATCGGGCTACGGTGGGTGTTCCGCGCCGGCGCGGGCATACCGGAAAGCAACCCTTCCTTGACACCGACCGAACGCCGTACGTTCGTTCCGGCCCGCTCGAAGTCCATTTCGACCGCAATCGAAGGAGACCATCGGTGACGGCGACACTCACCGCACCACCGCTCGCGGCCGAACCGCGGAAGAAATCCGCACTCCGCTGGGAGTATCCGGCGCTGGCGGTACTGCTGATCGGCACAACGGTCGCCTACCTGTGCAATCTGAGCGCGAACGGCTGGGCGAACGCCTTCTATTCGGCGGCGGTACAGGCGGGTTCGGTGTCGTGGAAGGCTTTCTTCTTCGGATCGTCGGATGCCGCGAACTCGATCACCGTGGACAAGCCGCCCGCCTCGCTGTGGTTGATGGCACTGTCGGCGCGGCTATTCGGACTGAACAGCTGGAGCATTCTGGTACCCGAGGTACTGCTGGGCGTGGCCACGGTCGCGCTGCTCTGGGCCACGGTGCGCAGGCCGTTCGGACCGGCCGCCGGATTGATCGCGGGCTCGGTGCTGGCGGTGACTCCCGTCGCGGCGGTGATGTTCCGCTTCAACAACCCCGACGCACTGCTGGTGTTCTTGATGGTCGCCGCCGCATGGGCGACGACTCGCGCGGTCGAGGACGGCCGCTGGCGCTGGCTGGTGCTGACCGGCACGCTGATCGGATTCGGGTTTCTCACCAAGCAATTGGCGGTGCTGCTGGTGGTGCCCGGGCTGGCGCTGACTTACCTGATCGCGGGTCCGCCGAAGCTCGGCAAACGCATCGCGCAGCTGTTCGCGGCGGGCGCGGCGATGGTGGTGGCCGCGGGGTGGTGGCTGCTGGCGGTGGAGTTGTGGCCCGCCTCGGCACGTCCGTGGATCGGCGGCTCGCACACGAACTCGATTCTGGAGCTGACCCTCGGCTACAACGGGCTCGGACGGCTCAACGGCAACGAGCGCGGTAGCGTCGGGCCGCGCGGCGATCTTCCGGCCGGTGGCGGCGGGATGTGGGGCGAGAAGGGCATCCTCCGGCTGTTCGAACCCGCCCAGGGCGGTCAGATCGCCTGGCTGATCCCGGCCGCGCTCGTCGCTCTTGTCGCGGGAATTATCCTGCGCGGCAAGGTCTTTCGAACCGACAGACAACGCGCCTCGCTCATCCTTTGGGGTGGATGGCTGCTGGTCACCGGGCTGGTGTTCAGCTTCATGGCGGGCATCTTCCATCCGTACTACACCGTGGCGCTGGCTCCGGCGATCGCCGCGCTGGTCGGGGCGGGAGCGGTGCTGCTGTGGCGGCAGCGGCATCGGCTGGCGGCGCGACTGACGTCGGCTCTCGCGGTGATCCTCACGACGGCGACCGCGTGGATGCTGTTGTCCCGCAGCGCCGAATGGCACTCGTGGCTGCGCTGGACGGTGCTGGTCGTCGGCGTACTCGCCACGCTCGCCGTCGCCTTTCCCCTGCCGCGCAAGCTGGCCGTGGTCTCGGCACTAACGGTAGCGTTCACCGGCTTGGCCGGGCCGGTCGCGTACGCGGTCGACGCGATCGCCACGCCACACGCCAATGCGATGCCTTCAGCCGGGCCGAACGTCGCCTGGCGCGGCGATCGGCCGCCGTGGGCGGAAGGCATGAACGGTCGGCCGCAGGGCAACGGACCGGGTATGAATGGCCGCGCCGGCGCTGGGCAACCGCCCGATGCCTCGTCGCCGGGGTCCGGGCCGATGCCCGACGGCTCAGGTCGGACAAGGCCGCTGCCCACCGCGGGAACGCCGGGCGTGCTGCCCGAGGGGCAAGCTTCGCAGGGCGTGCCGGGCGGTATGAACGGGGACGGTGGACCGGGTCCCAACGGCCGAGGTGGAATCGGCGGCCTCCTCGGGGCAAGCGAGCCGAGCGCGCAGCTCGTGTCCCTGCTCGAGCAGAACGGCGGCTCTTACACGTGGGTGGCCGCGACCATCGGCTCGAACAGCGCCGCCGGCTTACAACTGGCCACCGAACTGCCGGTGATGCCGATCGGCGGCTTCAACGGCAGCGACCCATCGCCGACGCTGGAACAGTTCGAACAGTATGTCGCCGAAAAAAAGATCCACTATTTCGTCGGCGGCGGCCGTGGCGGCCCCGGTTCCTCCAGCTCCTCACCCAGCGCGCAGATCGCGCAGTGGGTCGAAGAGAACTTCACCGCCACGCAGGTGGACGGCGTCACCCTGTACGACTTGACCGCCATGCATTGAGACGGCTGCGGCCCGGGCTGTACCCGGGCCGCGCCCTTTCCAGCCGCTGCGCCGGCGCTGGACCGCAGATGGACACCGGCGCGCGCGGCTACGTCCTCCGCCGGACCATTGGCGCAAGGCCGCCTGTGGACTAACCTCTTAGCTAAGGAGGTGTGCAGTGGCGAACGCAGCTGAGCAATTCAATATCCATGAAGCGAAGACGCACCTGTCGCGGATCATCGAGCGAGTCGAGCGCGGTGAGGAGATCGTGATCAGCCGCGCGGGTCATCCGGTCGCCAAGGTTGTGCCGCTGGTTCGCCGCGTGAATCGCGGGGGCCGCGGGTCGCTGCGGGGGAAACTCGTTCTCGATCCGGATTGGGACGCGGAGGCGACCAATGCGGCCATCGCCCGCGACTTCGGTCTGTTGCCATGAGCGCGCACGACGAGCGGGGCCCGGACATAGCCGAGCATTCGCCTGTACCGGAACCGAGCGCCGGTGGGGCGCAGACATGAGTCTGTTGTTGGACACCCACGTCATACTGTGGTGGCTGAATGACGACCCCGCACTATCCGACGAGATCAACCACCGGCTCGATCACGAACCGGATGTGTATCTGAGTGCGGCCACTGTCTGGGAGGTCGCCATCAAGCAGGCCCTCGGTAAGCTCGAGGGGCCGAAGGACCTGCCCGAACGCATTTGCGACAGCGGATTCATTCCGCTTCCGATCGATCATGAGCATGCGGTCATGGCTGGACGGCTTCCGTTGATCCACCGGGATCCCTTCGACCGCATACTGATCGCCCAAGCACGCTGCACGAGCCTTACCCTTGTCACCCGAGACCCGTATTGCCAGAAATACGAGGTAGACATCTTGGCGGTGTGATCAGCATCAGCTGATCGGTGCGGCCGTCGGCGCCTCGTCCTACGCCATCGATTCCGGGCGGCTCGAGCAGCAAGGCTTGTGCTGACGGGGGCAGGACCGCGATTCAGCTCAGCGGGTGCAGGGCGGCGTGCAGTGTCGCCGCCCACTGTCGCACGATCTGTTCACGGCGAACCGAGTCGTCGGTGAGGACGTCCGCCAAACCGAGGCCGCGGGCCAGGTCCAGGGTGGCCTGAACCAGGTGATGAGCGACCGGATCGGAGTCGTCCACGCCGAGTGCTTCGACGGCGCGGCGGTGCGTAGCGCGACCGAAGCGGGCTTCCATCGGGACGATGCGTTCGCGCAGCGCCGCATCGGCGGCGGCGTGGGTCCAGACTTGCAGGGCCGCTTTGAACAACGGACTCGTGTACGACTCGACCAGCCCGGCCACCACGGCCTGGGTGCGGGCGGGGCCGTCGCCCAGCTCGGCGAACGTCGCCGCGTCGTGGCGGGCATGCCCGCTGCGCGTGTCGAACATGTACTCCAGCGCGGCGGTGATCAGGTCTTCCCTGGTCGGAAAGTGATGCTGCGCCGCACCACGGGACACCCCGGCACGCTCGGCGACGACCGCGACCGTCGCTGCTGCCCAGCCCATTTCGGCCAGACAGTCGATGGTCGCCTCGAGCAGGCGCTGCCGGGTGGCTCGGCTGCGGTCCTGCTTCGGTTCGTGGGGTCGCGCCATGGTGGTCATTGTGCCCAGCTCGGCGGGCGACGCTGCAGAAAGGCCAGCATGCCCTCCTGCGCTTCGGGGGTGCCGAAGAAGCTCGCCGAACGCCGCGCGAGTTCCTCGGCGGACGCGTCGAACCCGGCGAGGATGTCCGCGTTCACCAGCCGCTTGGCCTCGGCGAGCCCCTGCGGGGACCCCTTGCGCACCTCCCCACACAGCCGCGCCACCTCAGCCGCCGGATCGTCGGCGGTGACTGTGACGAGGCCGATCTCCTGCGCCACGGCCGCGCCGAACTTCTCGCCGGTCAGGTAGTAGCGGCCGGCCGCGCGCGGACCGATCCGCGGCAACAGGGTCAGCGAGATCATGAACGGCGCCAACCCGATCCGCACCTCGGTGAGCGCGAAACAGCTGCCCGGCCCGGCCACGACGATGTCGCAGGCGGCGACGATGCCCATGCCTCCGGCACGCACGTTGCCGTCGATCTGCGCGAGCACCGGTTTCGGCGCCACCACCAGCCTGCGCAGCACGCCGATCATCACCCGGGTGCGTTCGTCGGCGGCCACCGCCGGGCCGGCGTCGCTCGCCTCGCTGAGATCCGCGCCCGCACAGAACGTGTTGCCGGTGTGCGTGAGCACGATGACGCGCACCTTGTCGTCGGCGGCCGCGTCGTCGAGCCCGCGCAGCAGCTCGGCGACCAGCCTGGACGACAACGCGTTGCGGTTGTGCGGCGAGTCGAGGGTGAGCGTCGCGACGCCGTCGCTCACCTCATAACGGACGAACGGCCCCGTCTCGGTCATGCGCGGGTCCTCTCAGTACGACTTCGGCAGGCCCAGTGAGTGCTGAGCGACGAAATTCAGCACCATCTCCCGGCTGACCGGCGCGATGCGGCCGATCCGCGCGGCGGCCAGCATCGCCGCCAGCCCCACATCCCTGGTCAGGCCGGCGCCACCGTGGGTCTGGATGGCCTGGTCGAGCGCTTTCACGCTGACCTCCGCCGCCGCGTATTTCGCCATGTTGGCGGCTTCGGCAGCGCCCATCTCGTCGCCGGCGTCGTAGAGGGTGGCGGCCTTCTGCATCATCAGCTTCGCCAGCTCGAGTTCGACCTTCACCTGCGCGAGCGGATGCGAAATGCCTTGGTGCGCACCGATCGGCGTCTGCCACACCGTGCGTTGTCTGGCGTATTCCACGGCGCGGTCGATCGCGTAGCGACCCAGGCCGATGGCCATGGCGGCGCCCATGATCCGTTCCGGATTCAGCCCGGCGAACAGCTGCATCAGCGCCGCGTCCGCCTTGCCGACCAGTGCGGTCGAGGGCAACCGGACGTCATCGAGGAACAGGGTGTACTGGTGGTCGGGCTCGATGATGTCCATCTCCTGCGCCGTCTTGGTGAAGCCTTCGGCGTCGGTGGGCACGATGAACAGCGCGGGCGCGAGCTTGCCGGTCTTGCGGTCCTCGGTGCGGGACACGATCAGCACGGCTTCGGCTTGGTCCACGCCGGAAATGAAGATCTTGCGGCCGTTGAGGATCCAGTCTGCACCGTCGCGGCGAGCGATGGTCGTGATCTGGTGGGAGTTGGAGCCCGCGTCCGGTTCCGTGATGCCGAAGACCATCTTGCCCGAGCCGTCGGCCAGCTTGGGCAGCCACTGCCGCTTCTGCTCGTCGGTGCCGTACTTGGTGATGATGGTGCCGCAGATAGCTGGGGAGACCACCATGAGCAGCAGGCCCGCACCCTGCGCGGACAACTCCTCCAGCACCAGCGACAGCTCGTATATCCCCGCGCCGCCGCCGCCGTATTCCTCGGGCAGATTCACCCCCAAGAACCCGAGTTTGCCCGCCTCTTCCCACAATTCGTCGAGCGGCTCGTTCTTGCGGGCCTTCGGCAGCACGTAGTCGCGATAGTTGTACTTCGCGGCCAGGGCGGCCACCGCGGCCCGCAGCGCCTGCTGCTCATCGGTTTCGATGAAGCTCATCATTTCTCCTGGTTGGTCTCGTCGTTCGGAGCGGGTTCGACAACCGCGAGCACGGCGCCGACCTCGACCTGCTGGCCGACGGTGACATTGACGGCGCGGAGCACGCCCGCCGCGGGCGCGGCGATGGCGTGCTCCATCTTCATCGCCTCCAGCCACAGGATCGGCCGGCCCGGTTCGACGTGGCTACCGACCTCGGCGCCGAGCCGGATCACGCTGCCCGGCATGGGCGCGAGCAGCGAACCGGTGGCCACCTGATCGGCCGGATCCCGGTACCGGGGCAGCCTGCGCACAGCCACCGGGCCGAGCGGCGAATCCACGCACACTTGTTCGCCGTAACGCGCGACCTCGAACTGCCTGCGCACCGGACCACGTTCACCCGGAACCGATAGCACCACGCGATCCGGTGCGGAGTCGATGAGGGCGAGCCCGGCGTGGCCGTCCACCGTGAGGCCGGTACGGCCGAACCGGTAGCCCACTTCGTGCGTCCCGGTGACCCGGCTCTCGTAGGACTTGCGTTGCGGCTGCGACGGCAGGTTCCGCCATCCGCTGGGCAGCCCGCCACCCACCCGCGCGGCGGCGCGGTTCGCCGCGGCATCGGCGAGTGCGGCGGCCACGATCGACAGCGCTTCGCCGGCTTCCGACACCAGCGGCGCCGCCAGCGCGGCCAAGCCGTGCGTCTCGAAGAACGCGGTGTCGGTGTCCCCGGCCAGGAACGCCGGATGACGCAGCACCCGCACCAGCAAGTCCCGGTTGGTGACCAGACCGTGGAGCTTCGCGCGGTGCAGCGCCGTGGACAGCAATCGCGCCGCCGCACTGCGTGTTTCAGCGTAGGAGATGACCTTCGCCAGCATCGGGTCGTAATGCACGCCGACCACCGAACCGTCCACCACACCGCTGTCCAGACGCACGCCGGACCGGTCGAGGAGATCGAATTCGGCTAGCACCGAAGGAATCTCGATCCGGTGCACCGTTCCGCTCTGCGGCTGCCAGTCGTGGGCCGGGTCCTCGGCGTAGAGGCGAACCTCGATCGAATGCCCGTGCGGTGCGGGCGGTTCGGCGAGCAAAGCAACTCCACCTGCGATATCCAGTTGCAGCCGTACCAAATCCAGTCCGGTAGTGCATTCGGTGACCGGGTGCTCGACTTGCAGACGGGTGTTCATCTCCAGGAAGAAGAACTCACCCTGCTCGTCGGCGAGGAATTCGACGGTCCCCGCGCCGGTGTAGCCGATCGCGCCGGCCGCCAGCCGTGCCGCGTCGAACAGTCGCGCCCGCATCCCGTCGGTGCGCTCCACCAGCGGCGAGGGCGCCTCCTCGAGCACCTTCTGGTGACGGCGCTGGATGGAACACTCGCGCTCGCCCACCGCCCAGATCGCGCCGTGTGTGTCGGCCATGACCTGGACCTCGATATGCCTGCCCGGCTCGAGGTAACGCTCGCAGAACACCGTCGGATCACCGAACGCCGATTCCGCCTCCCGGCGGGCGGCCTCGAGCTGCGGCGTCAGGTCGGCCAGGTCGCGCACCACTCGCATGCCGCGACCACCGCCGCCCGCGGACGCCTTGATCAGCACTGGCAGATGCGCTTCGGTGACCTCGGTCGGGTCCAGCTCGGCCAGCACCGGCACACCGGCGGCGTCCATCAGCTTCTTCGCGGCGACTTTCGAACCCATCTGCTCGATCACCTCGACGGGCGGCCCGATCCAGACCAGTCCGGCGTCGAGCACCGCTTTGGCGAATTCGGCGTTTTCGGAGAGGAAGCCGTATCCGGGATGGATGGCATCGGCGCCGGTGGCGAGCGCCGCCGCGATGATCAACTCGTCGCGCAGATAGGTTTCCGCGGGCGTGTTGCCGGGCAGCCGTACCGCGGCGTCCGCCTCGGTGACGTGCGGCGCGGCGGCATCCGCGTCGGAGTACACCGCGACCGTGCCCAGGCCCATGCGCCGGCAGGTGGCGAAAACGCGTCGGGCGATTTCGCCGCGGTTGGCGACGAGGACGGTCGTGACCGGCGCAGCGACGGAAGAAATGAACACGGCGGCCTCACATTCGGAAGACGCCGAAGCCTTCGGCGCCTTTGATCGGGGCGTTGTGAATGGCCGACAAGGACATCCCCAACACCGTCCGGGTATCACGCGGGTCGATGACGCCGTCGTCGTAGAGCCGTCCGGACATGAAGATCGCCAGCGACTCGGCCTCGATCTGCGCCTCTACCATGGCACGCATCCCGGCGTCGGCCTCCTCGTCGAACGGCACGCCCTTCGCCTGCGCGGCGGCCCGGCCGACGATCGAGATGACGCCCGCCAGCTGCGCTCCACCCATGACCGCGGATTTCGCACTGGGCCAGGCGAACACGAAACGCGGATCGTAGGCCCGGCCGCACATGCCGTAGTGCCCCGCCCCGTAGGACGCGCCCATCAGCACCGAGATGTGCGGCACCTTCGAGTTGGCGACCGCGTTGATCATCATCGCGCCGTGTTTGATGATGCCCTTCTGCTCGTACTCCTTGCCGACCATGTAGCCGGTGGTGTTGTGCAGAAATAGCAGCGGGGTGTCGGTCTTGTTGGCCAGCTGGATGAACTGAGTGGCCTTCTGCGACTCCTCGGAGAACAGCACACCGCGCGCGTTCGCCAGAATGCCGATCGGATACCCGTGCAGCTCGGCCCATCCCGTGACCAGGCTGCTGCCGTAGAGCGGTTTGAACTCGTCGAAGTCCGACCCGTCCACGATGCGGGCGATCACCTCGCGCGGGTCGAACGGGATCCTCAGGTCCGATGGCACTATGCCGAGCAGGTCCTCGGGGTCGTACCGCGGCTCGATCACCTCGGCACGCGGCGCGGGACCCTGCTTGCGCCAGTTCAACCGTTTGACGATGGCTCGGCCGATGCGAATCGCGTCCTGCTCGTCCAGCGCGTAGTAGTCGGCGAGACCCGAGATCCGCGCGTGCATGTCGGCGCCGCCGAGCGATTCGTCATCGGACTCCTCACCGGTAGCCATCTTGACCAGCGGCGGCCCGCCGAGGAACACCTTGGAGCGCTCCTTGATCATCACCACGTGATCGGACATGCCGGGGATGTAGGCGCCGCCCGCGGTGGAGTTGCCGAATACCAGCGCGATCGTCGGAATGCCCGCCGCCGACGCCTGGGTGAGGTCGCGGAACATCCGGCCGCCGGGCACGAAGACCTCTTTCTGCGTGGGCAGATCCGCGCCGCCCGATTCCACCAGCGAGATCACCGGCAGCCGATTCTCCCGCACGATGTCGTTGATGCGCAGGGTCTTGCGCAGCGTCCACGGGTTCGAGGTGCCGCCGCGCACGGTCGGGTCCGGCGCGACGATCATGCACTCGACACCCGCCACGACCCCGATGCCCGCAATCGTGCTCGCGCCGACGTGGAATTCGCTGCCCCAGGCCGCCAGCGGACACAGCTCCAGGAACGGCGAGTCCTCGTCGACGAGCAGTTCGATGCGCTCGCGGGCGGTCAGCTTGCCGCGCTTGCGGTGCCGGGCCAGCTTGTCCGGTCCACCGCCTGCGATGGCCTTGGCGAACTCGGCCTCGACCTCGACCAGCTTGGCGGTCATGGCTTCGGCAGCCGAAACATACTCGGGCGACCCGGTATCCAGCGCGGTTCGCAGAATGGTCATGACTGGTACCCCAATCGTTTCGCCGCCGGTCCGGTGCGGATCTCGCTTGCACCGCCGATACCCAGGATGCGCATATCCCGATATCGCCGCTCGATCTCGGATTCGCGCCGGGCCTGACCGATCATGGGAGGAACTCCACGGGGATGTCGAGGTGACGGGACCGCAGCCATTCTCCGAGTCCCTTGGCCTGCGGGTCGAAACGAGCCTGGTAAGCCACGCCTCGACCGAGCAGCCCTTCGATGATGAAGTTCAGCGCCCGCAAGTTGGGCAGCACGTGCCGGGTAATAGTGAGCGAAGCCGCCTCGGGAAGCAGCTCTTTGACGCAGGCGACGGTGAGTGTATGCACCAGCCAGCGCCATTGCTCATCGGTCCGCACCCACACTCCGACGTTCGCGTCGCCACCTTTGTCGCCACTGCGGGCCAGCACGACCGTCCCCAACGGCACCCTGCGGGTCTCGCCGAAAGGCAGCGGTTGTGGGGCGGGCGGATCGGCCACCTCGATAAGTTCGGTCGTGCCACAGGGCGGCTTGATCTCCACGCGGGCGCCGTCCGGCAGCACCGCCGTATGCGCCACCTCCGCGGCGTCGACGAATCCTGGCGTGAACACACCGTAGGGGGATCCGTTGCCCGGCAGGGTCGTAAAGCTGCATCCCGGGTAGCTGGCCAATGCCAACTCCACCGCCACGTTGGAGAACGCGCGGCCCACCTTGTTCGGGTCGGGGTCGCGGACAACGCAGCGCAGTAGCGAACTCGCCTGCTCTTCGGTCTCGGCGTCCGGCCGGTCCAGCCGAGCCAGCGTCCAGGTCAGCTCGGCCGGACGGGCGGGCAGCCAGGACTCCAGCTGACGTTGCGCCAGAGCGGCTTTCGCCTCGATATCCAAGCCGGTGAGCACGAATTCCATCTCGTTGCGGAAACCGCCGAGGGTGGTCAGCGCGACCTTGAGCCGGGGCGGCGGCGGCTCACCGGCGACGCCGCTGATCCGCACCCGGTCCGGTCCGGCCTGGTCGAGCCGGATGGTGTCCAGGCGGGATGTCACATCGGGTCCGGCGTATCGGGCGCCCTGGATCTCGTACATCAACTGGGCTTCGACCGTGTCCACGGTGACCGCGCCGCCGGTGCCGGGATGCTTGGTGAGGACACTGCTGCCGTCGGCGTGGATTTCGGCGATCGGGAAGCCCGGCTTGCCCAGGTCGGCGAGTTCGGTGAAGAACGCGTAGTTGCCGCCGGTGGCCTGGGTGCCGCATTCGATGACGTGACCGGCCACCACCGCGCCCGCCAGTTGGTCGTAATCGCTTCGGCCCCAACCGAAGTGCGCCGCAGCCGGGCCGACGACCACCGACGCGTCGGTGACGCGGCCGGTGACCACGATGTCCGCGCCCGCGTTCAGGCATTCGACGATGCCCCATGCGCCGAGGTAGGCGTTTGCGGTCAGCGGCGCGCCGAAGCCGAGTTCACCGGCACGCGCGACCAAGTCATCTCCCTCGACGTAGGCGATTTTCGCGTCCAGTCCGAGATCCGCGGCGACCGCGCGCAGTTTTTCCGCGAGACCGGCGGGGTTGAGGCCGCCCGCGTTCGCGACGATGCGTACTTTACGTTCCAGCGCGAGCCCGAGGCAGTCCTCGATCTGCTCGACGAAGGTCTTCGCGTAGCCCCGGCTCGGGTCCTTCATCCGATCGCGGCCGAGGATCAGCATGGTGAGTTCGGCGAGGTAGTCGCCGGTGAGCACGTCGAGCTGCCCGCCTTCGAGCATTTCGCGCATGGCACTGAGCCGGTCCCCGTAGAAGCCGGAACAGTTGCCGATCCGGAGCACGGCCGGGTTGGCGGCGAGCATACTCATCAGCAGGAATCCCTCCTGTGCGGCGAACCGTCAGGATGGGCCGCATCCGTAGAGCCCGCGTTCCGTGACCAGCATCACACCCGAGCCAGAAAAAAGCAAGCACGCGCGCTTGTTAATTGCCCGCCACATCACCCGCCTTCCTGACCCGCGCCACGCTGACCTGGCCGCATGGAGCAAGATGGGCACGGTGTCCAGCGACGTCACCGTGATCGTTCTGTTCGCACTGTCCGGATTCCTGATCGGCGGTGCCTTCACCACCTGGAAAACCGCCCGGCCGCTATCCGTAGCACTCGCGGTCTGCGCCGCTCTCGCGGCGGGCGGCGCGCTGGCCTGGTGGCTCGGTTGAGGGCCGGGCGAAGGCGTGCAGCCGCCTAAAGATACCCAGCTCCGCCTGCACGGCTGCGAGCAGCTGAAAACCGCTCGATACGCGGTGTCGGTTTCGGCGTTGGTCGAGCCATCCAGCCGGTAGCAGAATCATCCGTATTGAGCGGGGTTCCAGGTACGGGTCGGCTTGTTGGTGATGATGAACCGCAATGCCTTGATCATGATGTCACCTCCTTCCTGGGGCTCGGTCGGGCGCGGACAGGGCTTGTGGGGTACGCCGCAGGGTGAACGGCCTAGGGATCGCGGCATTGGTCACGATCGGGCGGGTGTCACCGCCGCCGATGACGCGCAGCGAGGTGTTCTCGATGAGGGTGGTGGCTGCATCGGTGACCAGATCGTGGGCGACCGCGGCGCCGGCGCAAGTGAAGGGGCCGGAGCTGAAGGGCACAAATGGGCCGTGTTCGCTCGGTCGAATCCAGCGGTCGGGTTGGAATGCCCCTGGTCTGGTCCAGTGTTCGTTGTCGTGATGGAGCAGGTAGGGGCTGACGGACAGCAGGTCGCCGGTCTGGAAGGCGATCCCCCCGAACTCGGCGGGATAGGGGACGGGACGGCTGACCATCCAGGAGACCGGCCGGTGCCGCAGGGCCTCACGGACCACCCAGTCGACGGGCCAAGGCCAGGGTGAGCCGGGAGAGTGGAGACTGCCCAGCAGCACCGACCACGCGAGCGAGTAACCCAGCGGTCCCACAATGGACCGGAACATCAGCACATACAGCTGCGCCACCGTGGTATCGGCGACGCCGTCGGGACAGGCACCGATCACGGCATCGAGCAGATCCCGTGGTTCGGCTTCCGCAGTGCGGCCGGTGGCGCTGCGCCGGTCCCGGATCTGCTCGTTCAGCGCGGTAGACAGCTTGGCGCGCAGCAGCTGCGCCCGCGCCCGCTGCGCCATTCGGGCCGGGCGAAGCGCGCCCACGCGTGCATTTCGCTCCAGTAACTGCCGCAACTCGGGAGAACCATCGGGGTGCAGCAACACGTCCGCGGTGCACCGATACACCAGCTCGACCCCCGCTGCGGGCCAGCGGGTGACCGACGGCATTTCGATCACCGCCGCCGCCAGGGACTGGCGATACTCGGGCGTACGCGTCCGTAGAAACGCGCGCACCGCGCGGCCGAAATCGACCTGAGCAGACCGCGAAGGCAGCATAGAACCGAAGAACCCGGACTTCCCCGCATTGAAAGCGCGGTCACTCAACACCGTCAGCGCCAGACCCGTATCGCCGACACACCACCCGCCCCACGGCAGCCCGAATACCTCTACCGGGCTGGTCCGGCGCAGATTCTCGAGGAAACCCAACGGATCGCGCCGGAACCGGCGCATTTCTGCAAAACCCATCGGACGGTCCTCTCATCGAGAGGGTGAAGCGATTCATCAGATGTTTTCGAGCGGATTTATCCACGGCTGCGCGTACAAACGCAGATCAAGCGTAGTCGCGACCAATTTTACAAGCGAGGCCATGGAGGTCGACCACGAGGCGAGGACCTGAGGTCTAACCGGTGCAAACCCGATCCTCCTCGGCGAGGGTTCCCGTTGCCACCCGCGCGTACATGAACATGTCGCGGCGTCGATTGCCGACCTTCTGCCACGATCTGAGGAGCCCTTCGCATTCGAAACCGGCTCTCTCCGCAGTGCGGATCGAAGCGCGGTTCCAAGGTTCCACATAGAGCTGTAGCCGTGGGATATGCAGCTCTTCCAGCGCCCAGGTAGCCATCGCCGCCAGAGCATGCGCGGCGACGCCATGGCCGCGGGCAGAGCGGACCACCCAGTAGTCGAGCGATGCGCGGCCTTCGTCGATGTCCTTCAACGACAGGCCGATACTTCCCAGTGGTGTGTTGTCCCGTCGCCGGACGATCACCATCGGGTATCCGGTTCGATCGGTCGCTCGTTGCCACTGGCGTTCGACAAACCGCGCTGCGGCCTCGCGCGAGAAGGTCGCCGGCGCCGTGGTTATAGGAATCAGGTCGTCGGCAGAGGCTGCCCTGACAAGCTCGAGGTCTGCCGCAGACAACGACCACGGGCGCAGTTCCAAGTCTGCGGCGGCTCTCAGATGCGGTATTTGCAGAGCATCGTCCATGGTCAGCCTCCCCCACAATACCCGTGCCCTGCCGAAATCATCTCGGCCCGAGAGTCGGCGGCTAGCTCGAGTTTTGGGCTAGTTCTTCGACAGGCGGAAGATTCGCAGATCGTCCGGAACCCCGCTGAGCGGTGCCGCGAAAAAGCCGCGGCGATGCCGCTCGGCCGCGCAACCGAGTTCGTCCAGCGTCTCGGGCCGCAGTCCGCGCAACGCGGCTTCGGACAGCATGGTGCTCCCGTTGCCACCCGCCTCCATCACACGCGCCGCGATCGTCACATCCACGCCGAGCCAGTCGCCGCCGATCTCGCGCGGGGAGCCGGTGTGCAAGCCGATTCGCATCCGCGGGCGATATTCGCGGACCTGCACGTCGGCCAGGTTGACCTTGGCGGTGACGGCGGCGCGTACGGCCCGGTCCGGGGACGGGAACACGGCCATCACGCCGTCGCCCATGCGCTTTACCACCTGCCCGCCGCACTCGGCGATCGGCGGCTCGATAGCCTTGGCAACCTCACGCAGCAATTCGAGGGTCGCCTCGTCACCGGCCGACAGCGACCAGCGAGAGAACGCCACCAGGTCGGTGAACATCACAGTTATTTCTTGGTTATCTTTTTCGCGGCCCATTCGCTCGCGTATCGCCTGCCAGACCTGCAAGGCGCCGAAGCCGATTTCCCTGGCCGCGCTGGGGGCATCGCCCACCAGTTTGTCCGCCGCCCGTGCGACCGCCCGTGTACCGCCCGGCCCCGAAACCGACAGCGGATCACCGAAAGCCGGATCGCCAGGTAGCTGCTCACGGGCCTTTCGCAGCACACCGATCAGGTCGGCGCGCTGAATAGTGGCATTCACCAGCGCGGAAAGCTGGCCACAACGCGATCCGCCCAACGGAAGGACCATTTCGCGCGGTATGTCGCCATCAGCCTCCGGTTCCGACGCCGACTCGGCGCCGCCGGACGGTATTTCACTCCCGTCCCGAGGACAGCTCAGCCGATCTGCCGTCGGCGGGTTCGCGGTAATCGCCATCTCGCACCTCCGCGGTGAACGTCATCGAGCACGCCGTCGGGCTCCGTGATGATAACGAGCTGGTTGCCGCATCGAGGCTACTCGGAGCGGAACAGGTCTCGAAAGCCGCGGGCGCCACAGTTTGCGGGATGTTCACACACTGCCGTGCACAAAGCTGATCGGCCCGGCGCGAAGACTCGCACCGGGCCGATCACCGCACCGTCCGCCGGGCAGTGGCGGGCGGCGGGCGGAGCCCCGGACCTTTCGACAAGGTCGGCGCTCCCCAACCCGAGTGGCGAGGGAAGGCGACTCGGGTGGCTCCCGCGCTGGACTGCTGTGTGGCTAAGCGTCGCGCTGGTTCACCGTGATCAGGGCCGCACCGAAGACGATCGCGACGAAAGCGGCGAAGTAGAGCAGGCTCCCCCACGGCCCCCAGTGCCAATTGGCGGTGGACGGGCCGGCGCTGAAGAAGTGGTTCGCGTTCGCGAAGGGCAGGAACGGGGTGACGTTTCGGCCGAAGCTCCCGAACGCACCGAGCAGGCCCTCGATGAGCAGCGGCCACAGCACGACCAGCGAGATCGCGGCGGCGGACTGCCGCACCAGCACGCCGACGCCGACCGCGAGGAGAATGCACAGGAACGCGTAGACCGGCAGGCCGTAGGCCTCGCGCCAGTCCTCCCCGCTGGACAGGGTCAGGTTCGCGCCCGCGGCCGGGCCGACGAGCAGCTTGGCCAGCAGGTAGGCCAGGAACACCAGCACGGTGGTCAGCACCGCGCCGTACCCGCCGATCAACCCGGCCTTGGTGAGGATGACCCGGTCGCGATGCGGCGTGGCCTGGAACGTCGTCCGGATGATGCCGAAGCGGTATTCGCTGGTCACGCTCAATGTCGCCATGATCATCAGCACCATCACGCCGAAGCCGCTGATCCCGGCCGTGGCGGTGGAAACGGTCAGGTCGATCGCGCCTTCCTCGCCGGCGGTCGTCCGCGCCACCCAGGCGAGCAGGGCGGCGAAGCCGAGCGCGAGGACCACGACGATCGCCGAGCACCACCAGGGCGACCTGGTCGAGGTGAGCTTGATTCGTTCCGCTGCCAGCACGCCCATCAGAGCGCACCTCCCATCGCCGTGTAGGGCGCGGCGCCTGCTGCCGCCTCCGGGCCCGTCGCCTCGGCCGGATCGAAACCTTCGCCGTGGTACTGCACGGCGCCACCGGTCATCCGCATGAACGCCTCCTCCAGCGAGGCACGCTGCGGGGCCAGCTCGAACAGCGTGATCTCGTTCGCGGCCGCCAGCTTGCCGACCACGTCACTGGACACGCCCGCCACGACCAGCGCGGGGCCGTCGGAGCCCGCGCCGTCCTCGCGTACGGTCATGCCGTTCGAGGTGAGGGCACTGCGCAGCTGGTCGAGCTGCGGGCTGCGGACCCGCACGGTCTGCTCCGAAGCGCGCTCGATGAACTCCTGCGCGGTCGAATCGGAGATCAGCTTGCCCCGACCGATCACCACCAGGTGCTCGGCGGTCTGCGCCATCTCCGAGAGCAGGTGGCTGGAGACCAGCACCGTGCGGCCTTCGGCGGCAAGTCGCTGCATGAAGCGGCGGATCCAGAGGATGCCCTCCGGATCGAGGCCGTTGACCGGCTCGTCGAACAGCAGCACCCGCGGATCGCCCAGCAGTGCGCCCGCCAGACCGAGCCGCTGCGACATGCCGAGCGAGAACCCGCCCGCGGACTTGCCCGCCACCTCCGATAGGCCGACCAACCGCAGCACCTCCGCCACTCGCGACTTGGGGATGTCGTTGGACGCGGCCATCCACTCCAGATGGGCGCGCGCCGACCGGTTCGGATGCACCCACTTGGCGTCCAGCAGCGCGCCCACGGCCCGCAGCGGATGGTCCAGCTCGTGGTAGGGCTTGCCGTCGATCAGCGCGGTACCCGCGGTGGGCTTGTCCAGCCCGAGAATCATCCGCATGGTGGTCGACTTACCAGCGCCGTTGGGCCCCAGGAAGCCCGTAACCTGTCCCGGCCGCACGGTAAAGGTCAGATCCTGCACCGCGACGGTCTGCCCGTAATGCTTGGTCAGCCCTCTCAGCTCGATCATGCTGTCAAGCATTCCGCAAAACACGGCGGCGCACGTCCGTAAAAAGGTGGCGAGTTCTCTCATCCTCGAGGATGACAGCGAGCCGTCCGGGCTGACCACTCGCCGATCAGGCCACGTCGGGCGGTCGGTCGTAGGCGTCGATAGCGGCCTTGGACGTCGCGGAGTCCTGCAAAACCAGTTCCCACGGGCCGGAGTTGATTTCGAAGCTCTTGCCGAACCCGACCCATTTGCCCGCCATGCGCGCGCCGGTCAGCTCGATCAGCAGCTGGATTGCGCCGTGATAGTGCGCGCCGCGGTAGTAACCGTCCTGCGCGGTGTGCTCGCTCCATGTGCCGGTGGCGACGTGTCCGTCTACCGTGAGGTCCATCTCCATGGACGACTGCGCGGAGTTCGGCAAGCTGCGCACGGTCAAGCGGTTGTCGTGCTGCAACACCACGACGTGATGCACGGCCGTGAACGTCGCGTCTCGGCCGCTCGAGTAGTACTCATACCGAGACAGCCAGATGCCCGAGTAGTTGCCCGGCATCCTCGACCGCCGCGCGGTCGCGATCTGCTCAGGTGCGACGTCACCGATTGCCGAGTCGACCACGGTCCCGTCCTCGCCACCGGATAGGTTTCGGCCGGCCATCACGGCACCGAAGCCGAGAGACTCGATCGGCAACCGCATGACCTGTTCGAGTGCCCGCGCGTGCGAGGGCCGTGGGTTAGCGGTCAGGCCGGATTCCCAGCGCTGGACAAGGCGTTTGGTGGCGCTGGCGCATCCGGCGGCCCGCAGCGCCCGCGCAAGGTCGTCCTGGCTCATCAGACGCGCGTTCCGAGCTGCGCGTAGGGCCGTGTTCGGTGTGGCTGCCATGTCGCCACGGTAACTCTTTGACGCCTAAATGTCGCCTCGAATAGTGGCGAATTGACGCCTGTTCCGTCATCGCAGGGACAAGAGCCGTTGACCGAATCTGAGGGTGGCCCCGGCGCCGGGTCGAGTCTCGAACTCCCCGGCGCCGGGTGCCTACCAACCACAGCGAAACGTGACAGGGGTGCACGATGGGGTTCGATTGGTGGCGCAACGCCGAACCGGACGAGACATCACCACAGGCGATCATCGACCGTGTGCAGGCCGAATGGCGAGCCCAACGCGCCACCCAGACCAACCCCGGACACCAGCCCACCGGCTGGCCACATGAGGCACCCGAACACCCGCTCAGCGTGCCCGAAGCACACGCCACCATGCAGCGCCATCGCGGTTGCCGCGCCGACGGCTGCCCACGGAAAGCGGCAGCACGGCAAGCGTTGATCGACGCTGGGCGCATGGTGCCGGACGCCTCACGGGAACAGCAGCGGTAGGGAACGAAAACCGGGGTCCTCCGGTTTCCTGCGTCCCAGTGGGGGCAACGATGCGGCGCAGGCTCAACTCAGCTAGGCGGCGTTCGTACCTCGGCGCGGCATCATCGCGGATGCGATCACCATCACCGAGGCCATCGCGGCCATCGCGAGGAAAACCAGATGAACCGCCGAGGACAGCAATGCCGGCGCCGGATGGTCGGTATCGCCGACGCGCGAGTTCACGATCGCGCCGAATATCGCGACACCAACCGCACTGCCCAAGGACCTGGCGAACATATTCGCCGAGGTGACCACGCCGCGTTCGGACCACTCCGCGGTGGTCTGGGCCGCGATCAGGGTGGGTGTGGCGACCAGGCCCATGCCGGTACCGATCACGAAACACGAAGCGGCGATCTGGATCAGCGTGGAGTTTTCATCGATCAGCAGTGTGGTCGCGGCGCCTGCCGTGGCCAGGGTGCTGCCGATCAGCGCGGTCGCGCGAAAACCGATGCGTAGGTAGACCTTTCCGGCCTGTGCGGCAGCCAGCGGCCAGCCGAGGGTGAGCGCACCGACGGTGAGACCGGCCAGCAGCGCCCCGGTGCCGAGCACGCCCTGCGTGAAAGTCGGCACATACGAGGTCATGCCGAGCAGGATCGCGCCGACCAGGACCGAGACCAGGCTGCTGGCGATAATGACCCGTCGCGTGAAAACCCACAGCGGCAGAATCGGATTTGCGGCCCGCCGCTCCACCAGACCGAACAGCGCCAGCACGAGTGCGCTGCCGACGAAGATGCCGATGCCGGGCGGCGACCACCAGGCCCAGGCCTGTCCGCCTTCGAGCAATCCGAGAATCAGCGCCCCGGCGCCTACGGTGAGCAGTGCCGCACCGAGATAGTCGACGCGCTGTCGGCGCCGCTGCGTGCTCTCCTCGAAGCTGCGCGCCAGCATCCACCCGGCGAGTGCGGCCAGCGGAATATTGATCAGGAAGATCCAGCGCCAGCTGACGTATTCGGCGAACAGTCCGCCCAGTATCGGCCCGACCACCGACGAGATCGCCCACACACTGGCCAGATAGCCCTGGACCTTGGCGCGTTCGGTCAGGGTGTACAGATCTCCGGCGATGGTCATGGTCATCGGCAGGATGGCGCCGGCGCCGATGCCCTGCACCGCGCGGAAGATGATCAGCCCCAACATGCTCGTCGCCACACCGCACAGCAGTGAGCCGAGCGCGAAAACCGCGATGCCGAAAAGGATTACCGGTTTGCGTCCGACCGTATCGGCAACCTTGCCGTACACGGGGACCGTAACCGCTTGTGTCAATAGATAGATCGAGAACAACCACGGGAATTGCGAGAATCCGCCGAGGCTGTCGGTGATGGTGAGCACCGCGGTCGCGATAATGGTGGAATCGAGCGCGACCAGCCCCGTCGCGAGCATCAGCGAGGCGAGGATCGCACCTCGATCGGATCGCAGACCGACAGACGACTCCGACGACTCCGACGACTTCATTGCCTCGGTTGCCACCGACCGACCCCTCTCCCGCACATCACTGGCCCCCCGGAAGCAACGCGTCCCGGCCGCAGCTATTCCCGCCCGGAATATTTCGGCGCCAGCTGGTCGGGCACGCGGTTATCGAACGGCGTGGGTACATGCTGGTCGTGGAGACTTCAGAGATTCGCCGCGAGCGTGATCACGGCACTGAGCGCGGCGGCGGCATCGAGCAGAGCGCGGGAGCGGGCCGTGATGCTCGCGTCCCGGGCCGCCAGCGCGGCTGCGACGTCTTCGGATCGATTTCCGCGCGGCAGGTCCGTCATCAAGGCCCGGAGCGTGTCGATGCGGTATCCGGCGCGGCGCAGCTGGTGAACGATCCGCGCATCCCGAACCTGGGCCGGCGAGTACCGCCGAATTCCGCGCGCGGCCACGCGGTTCGCAACGACGAGCCGTTCGGCGTCCCAATGCCGCAAGGTCGAGGGGCGCACTCCGAGTGCAGTGGCGAGTTCGGACACGCTCATCGTATCCGAAGCGCGCACGTCCGCGATGGGCTCGGCGGCGATCGCCTCGGCCGCCCGCTTGGCAAGCGCGAGGTCCACACGCTCACGATCGAGCCGGGCGTGTACGGCGTCCAGCAGGTCGAGCACCTCCGAGATCGGACGCACATGCACCGCGCGAATGATCCGCTTGGCTTCGACGGGACCGGTACCCACCGCCAGTGCCCGATAGGCCAGCGCGCAGCGCAGATGGATCTCGCCATACCTGCGATAACCCGCGGTGGTGCGCAGCGCCGTCGGCAGCACGCCGTCCCGCTCGAGGTTACGGATCTGCTGCACGGAATAGCCGGTATGTCGCGCGACATCAACTGTGCGCATGCCCGAGTTGAGAGTTGACACCCCGCCGCTCCTGGATTTCCGTCTCGAAGTCTCCACAAGCACATTAATGAAACGCTGAAGCGCATGACCATCGACGAAATCATCGAGTTCGTATCCGGCCTGGACGGAGTTCTGGCTTTCCACCCGGAACCCGGCGACGGCTCCCCCGAAATCAGCTGGGGCGACACCTTCTTCTACTACGCACCGAGCGGGGAAGTGCCGAAGACGACTCAACCCTTCGCGACGATCGTGACGAAGGACTACCCCGGCGACGCCGGCTCCCGCCTGGACCGTCCAGATACGTTCCGCGTCAATGTCGCCGCCGGAAAGGAAGCCTTCGTCCAGTGGACCGGCCGCACACCCCGTGAACCAGCCGCCGACATCGACCCCAGCACCCTCGACACCGTGATCGCGCATCCCGTCTATGGCGCGGCCGGCTGGCTGGCGGTGGTGAATCCGGGCCCGCGCTGCGATGACACAACCCGAGAACTGCTCCACACGGCCTACCAGACCGCACGCTCCCGCTTCGAGCGGCGGGCCGGGGCAACCGGCAGTTGACAAGGACTTACAGCGCCGGAGAGGACGCCTGGGCCCAGAACCGCTTGGGAATACGTCCGGCCAGCCGCGCCGCGAACCCGGCGCGGACCGCGTCCGCCATGGCGGATGCCATCAATTCGGGGCGACGCGCCCTGGTCACGGCGGTTGCCAACAGCACAGCCGAGCAGCCGAGTTCCATGGCGAGGGCGGCGTCGCTAGCCGTGCCGATACCCGCGTCCAGGATGACCGGGACGTTCGCGGCGGCCACGATCATTTCGATGTTGTGCGGGTTGCCGATGCCGAGGCCGGTGCCGATGGGGGCGCCGAGCGGCATGACCGCCGCGCAACCCGCGTCCTGCAGACGGCGGGCCAGGATCGGGTCGTCGTTGGTGTAGGGCAGCACCACGAAACCGTCGTCGACGAGTTGTTCAGCGGCGGTGAGCAATTCGATCGGATCAGGCAGCAGGGTGCGTTCGTCGGCGACCACCTCGAGCTTCACCCAGTTGGTGTCCAGCGCCTCGCGCGCCAGCTGTGCGGTGAGCACCGCTTCGGCGGCAGTGCGGCAGCCCGCCGTGTTCGGCAGCGGCGTGATGTCCAATCGCTTCAGCAGGTCCAGCACGCCGGTACCACCCGCGGCATCGATCCGCCGCATGGCAACGGTGGTCAGTTCGGTGCCGGAGGCGATCAACGCCTCCTCCAGCACGGCAAGATTGTCCGCGCCGCCGGTTCCCATGATCAGACGGGAGCCGAACGTACGATCGCCGATCCGCAGCGGGGCATCGGCCTCCGAACGCTGCGACCCGGCACGCCGCGACCCGGCCGAGCTCTCAGCCACCTTGAACCGCCGTCAGCACCTCGATCTGCCAGCCACGCCCGACCGGTTCGTCCCAGCGTGATCTCGGGAACACCGCCCCGTCCACCGCGAGCGCAACACCCTTGCACGGAAGGCCGAGGCGTTCCAGCAGCTCGCGCACGGTGAGCGGTTCGGCGAACTCATGCTCGTCACCGTTGACCGTGACACCGACGGGGACGGATGACAGCGTCATCGGATTCCTCCTACAGTCGTCGAAAAACGTTGCGGGTCGGCGGCTTCCGCTTCGGGCAGCGTTGCTCCGCCGAGCAGGCTCGCCACCGCGTCCACGGTGATCGGCACGGTCAGCATCCCGTTTCGGCCGTGCCCGGTGGCCGCGATGATCCGGTCGCTGAGCCGCCCGATCAGCGGCAGGTTGTCCGGGCTGCCCGGCCGGCACCCGGCGCTCGCCTCGGCGAGCTCGTATTCGCCGATGCCGGGGAACACCGCTTCCGCGTCGGCGATCAGGTCCCGCACGCCCGCGACGGTAACCGCGGTGTCGAAACCGGCCTCGTATTGCGTGGCGCCGACGACGATCCCGTCGGCGCGCGGCACCAGGTACACCGGCCTGCCATGCACCCGAGCCCGGATCACCCGCCGTGGCGCGGGAGCGACCCCGGGCCGCCGCCGCAGGCGCAGGATCTCGCCCTTGACCGGACGGACCGGCAGTCCGGGCCACAGCTCGGCCGATGCGGCGCCCGCCGCCAGCACGATCTGGTCGTGCGGGAGTTCCGTCAGCGAGTCGACGGATTCCGCGCGCACCACCACCCCGGCGGCCTCGGCGGCCCGACGTAGCGCGGTGACGAGCGCGCGGTTGTCGATAGCGGGTTCGGTGGGCGCGAGCAGCGCGGCTCGCACCGAGCGGGCCAGCGTGGGTTCCAGCTCGCGGACGCCGGCGCGGTCCAGGATGCGCAGCTCATGGCCGCGTCCGCCGACCCAGTCGGCCACGGTGCGCAGGTCGGCGGCATCGGCCGCGTCCAGCGCGACGGTCATGGTCGCGTCGGCGACGAAGACCGAGACCCCGGTCGCGGCTTCGAGCCGAGTGGCGAATTCGGGCCAGCGCGCGAGCGAGGCGGCGCCGAACTCGAGCACCCGATCCTCCCCGGGCCAGCCCTCCGACAGCGGTGCGAGCATGCCGCCGGCGACCCAGGAGGCGCCGCCGGCCACCGCCGGATCCAGCAGGGTGACCGACCACCCGGCGTCGGCGGCCCGCCAGGCCACGGCGAGGCCGATGGCGCCGCCACCGACGACCGCCAGAGTCCGCATCCGCTCCACCTGCCTCCTATTTCGCATCCCCACGGTAGCGCGGCTACGGTCGAAGGCGTGCAACCCTCCCACCCGAACCGACCTGCCTCGCCGCGCGAGCGTCTGGCACACGCGCGGCTGTACCTCTGCACCGACGCACGCCGGGAGAAGGGCGATCTGGCCCGGTTCGCCGAGGCGGCGTTCGCGGGCGGAGTCGACATCATCCAGCTCAGAGACAAAGGGTCGCCCGGCGAAGCGAAGTTCGGTCCCCTCGAAGCCAGGGCCGAACTCGGCGCGCTCGCCGAATTGAAGGCGGCCGCGCGCAGGCACGGTGCGCTCGTCGCGGTGAACGATCGCGCGGATATCGCGCTGGCGTCCGGCGCGGATGTGCTGCATCTCGGGCAGGACGATCTCCCGCCCTGGTACGCGCGCCGGATTCTCGGCCCCGATGTGGTGATCGGGCGATCCACGCACAACCGCGCGCAAGCCGGGCTCGCCGCGATCGACGAGCACATCGACTACTTCTGCACCGGTCCGATCTGGGCGACCCCGACCAAGCCGGGCCGGCAGGCGGCGGGATGCGAACTGGTCCGCTCGACCGCCGATGCCCACCCGACCCGGCCTTGGTTCGCGATCGGCGGGATCAACGCGGACAACCTGCCACAAGTGCTGGAAGCCGGGGCGACGCGCGTCGTGGTGGTGCGCGCGATCACCGAGGCCAGGGACCCGGAAGCCGCGGCACGGGAACTGAAAACGGCGCTGCTGGCGAACGCGTAGGCAGCGCTATCAGGAAAGCAGTTGCCCTCGGGTGAACGAGAGCGCGGTCGCCACCGCGGTGTTCCCGTTGGACGTCGACTCGGCGGTCTGAACGCCCAGTTCATCGACGACCGTGGCGTAGTCACCCGGCCCATCGGGGTCCGAATGCAACCAGATGAAGCCGAGATCGGCGTGGTCGATCGTGCGCGGCAGCGCGGCGGCCACCGCCTGGTCGACCTCATCGAGCAACACACGCGCCGGCTCGGCCCGCAAGGTGGGCCAGGAGGCGGCGAAACCGGGATGCAACGCACGGCTGCCGACCTCGTGTTCGGGGACCCAGGCCAGCTCGGTGCTCTCCCGATTGCGAATAGTCGGCAGCGCCGTGACCGCGTCGGCGACGACCGTGGTGTAGGTCCAGCCACTGACGGCGGATGCGGTCACCCGCGCGCCGCGCACCCGGACATCGGCAGGATCGATGCCCGCTTCCTCCCATGCCTCGCGGACCGCGGCGAGCTCAGGCGTCTCGTGACTGTCGCGCGCACCGCCGGGCAACGCCCAAGTCCCGCCCTCGTGACTCCATGGTGCGCGGTGTTGCAGCAGCACCGCCGAGCCGCCGTCGGCCAGCGGTGCGCGCAGCAGCAGTCCGGCGGCGCCGAAGCGGCCCCAATGCCGTAATCCATCCGGACCGTGCGACCAACCGTCGCCGTCACCACGCATCTTGTACCATCCTCGTCCAGCTACGACCGTGCTCGCCCCGCAATGACGCAGCCGGACCCGAAGTCGGTCCACAAGCCGCGCCACACGGAGCGAAGACAGCCGCACAAAGGCCGGGCAACCGCCCGCCCTGCTCCCAATCGGGGGTGTTTCACGCGCCGCGGCGCTTATACGTCCACAATAAACTCCGCACCCATACGCGCGGGGCGATCGAACGTCCGGTCCGACTGTGCGAAATCCGCGCACGCGGACCGACCTGGGGAGGTGGACATGGCCGGCACCGAGCCGACGACGGCCGAACTCCGGCTGTCGTCGGTGCCCGTCGACCGGGACGATCTCGGCGGGCTCGGCGTCGCCGTGGTAGGCGAACGTCTCGACCTGGCCGGCTTGCGTTCGTTCGCCGGTTCCGCACCGGGGCGGCTGATCGCGTTCGGGCTGCTGCTCATCGGCCTGTGCCTGGCCGCGGGCTCGGTGACCGCCACGATGGTCGGCGACCGACAGCAGGGCCTGGACGTGCTGCTCTACGACACCGAACCGGACGCACACTCCGCACACCGGCTGTATACCTCGCTCTCGATCGCCGACGCCGCCGCGAGCACTGCTTTCATCGCGGGCGGACTGGAGCCGCAGGCAGTGCGCGATCGCTACAGCCAGGCCATGGGCGAGGCGGCCGCGGAGTTGGTGACCCGATCCGACCACGCCGGCGGGCCGCACCCGACAGGCGATTCGGATGCCCAGCTGCGCGTCGGCATAGTGACCGGTCTGCCGGTGTACTCGGGGCTGGTGGAGACCGCACGGACGAACAATCGCATCGGGTATCCGGTCGGGGCCGCGTATTTGAGCGAGGCTTCCAACCAGATGCAGACGACGCTGCTACCCATGGCCGAGGAACTGCAGAGTCACCGCTCCGCCGCGGTGACCGCCGCGCAGCGCGATCACGTACGCCCACCCTGGCCTGCCATCGGCCTGCTGATCCTCACCCTCGGCGTATCGGTCTGGGTGCAGCGGGATCTGGCGCGGCGCTGGCGCCGGGTGCTCAATCCCGGCCTGCTGCTCGCCTCGGGGGCGATGCTGATCCTGTTGGCGTGGACGGTGATCGCGGGCTCGGTGTCGGCGGCGTCGATGATCAACGCCCGCGATGACGGCGCGGTTCCGTCGTCGCGGCTGACCGAGAGCCGGATTCTCACCCAGCAGGCACGGGCCGCGGAGACATTGAAGCTGGTACGCCGGGACGCGACCGGCGACTACGACCGCACCTTCGACGCGGATGTCGAGCGCTTGGCCGATCTGATCGGCCATTACCCCGCATCCGCCCCCGCCATCGATGACATGCGCAATGCCGTATCGGCGCTGGCCCGTTGGCGGGTAGCGCATCAGCGCATCAACGACGCTTTGGCCAAGGGCGATTTCAACGGCGCGGCCACGGTGGCGACCGGTCCCGGCTCCGCGGACGCCACCGCTCAGGTGGAGGCACTCGACCGTGCGCTGGAGCAGGGCATCACCCAGACGCGCGACACCCTGCGCGGCGAGATCTCGCAGGCGGCCCGGGTGCTCGACTTCTTGGGGGCAGCAGCGATGGTGCTCGGCATTGTGGCGGCAGGCTGTGTCGGACTCGGCATTTGGCCCCGGCTTCGGGAGTACCGATGAGGTTTCCGCGCGGCATTCTGTATGTCGTCCTCGTCGTGGCGGCGCTGGCGAGCGGCTGTGCGAGCGAGGCGAGCGCGCCGCCTGCGACCAGAACGCCCGACTACACCCGCCCTCCGCTGCCCGCCAAAGCCGTACCGGTGTTGACGGATTCGCCGGTTCCGCCGTCGCCTGACACACCGGAATGCGGCGACCCGACCCGCAGTCTGCGGCCAACGGGGTCGGGCGCCGCCGCGCGCGGGCCGGTGATCGACGCGATCCGGGCCCGGGGCAGGCTGCTCGTCGGCCTCGATACCGGCAGCAACCTGTTCAGCTACCGCGACCCGCTTTCCGGCTCGGTCGTCGGTTTCGACGCAGACATCGCCAGGGAGATCGCCCGTGACTTGCTCGGCAGCCCGGACCTGCTCGAATTCCGCAGCCTCGGCTCGGCCGAGCGCGAGGGCGCGTTGGAGAATCACACGGTCGACCTGGTCGCCAAGACCATGACGATCACCTGCGAGCGACGTCAGCTGGCGACCTTCTCCACGAGCTATCTTCAGGCGAATCAGCGGGTACTCGCGATGAAGAACTCCGGTATCGGCGGTGTGGGCGATCTGGCGGGCAAACGGGTGTGCATCGTGCCCGGCACCACCTCACTGGACCATATGCGCCGTCTGCAACCCGCCGCGACCATCCTCACCGTGCCCACCTGGGCCGACTGTCTGGTGGTCCTGCAGCAGCGCCAAGTCGACGCGGTCAGCACCGACGACGCGCTGCTCGCCGGCCTGGCCGCGCAGGACCCGTACACCGAATTGGTCGGCCCCAGCATCAGTGCGGAGCCCTATGGGATCGGCATCCCCAAAGGACACGACGATCTCGTCCGCTTCGTCAACGGCACATTGGACCGGATCCGCAACGACGGCACCTGGGCTCGGCTGTACCAGCAATATCTCACCGCGCTCGGCCCGGTCCCCGCGCCACCTGCGCCCAGCTACCAGGACTGACGCGCGATGAGCACACGGCCTGCCTCCGAGCCCGACCCGGACGAAAGCACCACGGGCCGGCCGGGTCCGGCCGGTTCGCTCCAGGGCGGGACCGTCGGATCCGTCGAGCGTCATCCAGCGACAGCCGCAGAGCAACCCGACCCCGACCCGGACGTGACGGCGGTCCGAACACAGCGGACAGGCGAACAGGACTCGCGGGAAACCCGTCCGGAATCCAGCTTCGGCACAGTGGCATGGAGCCGTGGATCGGACACCTACGACCCGATCGCCGGCGTCCCGGAACCACGAACACCCGCTCGCGACAATTACGAAGCACATTCGGCCGAACTGGGAGCAGGGGCCGCCGAAGCGGGCACGGAGGCTACCCGCCAGCACGTCGACCAGCGGGAGAGCAGCTCGAACACGGCTGTATGGACATCGAAATCGGACTCCGGCGACCCATCGGCCACCGCACAGCAACCCCCCGCGGGCGATCAGACCAACGTGGCGACGAGAATGTCAGCGGGCCGCAGGCCCACAAACGAAGGCCCCGCAACCGAGCTCGCGCGTGGCGAATCGGGTGCACCGCAGGACGGCTCGCGTCGGCCGGATTCGGGGCCGGGCCCGTCGGCGCCATTGCGCACCACGGGACGCAGTGTGCGCACCGCGCGGAGCCGCCCTACGGTGCGGCGGCTCGGCGCGGGCCTGGTGCCCATTCCGGCGGTGCCACCGGCAGATCCGCGCGACGCGGTGCTCGCCGACCCGGTGGTATCCGAGGGCAGGCGCTTCTGTTGGCGCTGTGGCAAACCGGTCGGCCGGGCGACGCCGATCCGGCCCTCTACCACCGCGGGCAGCTGCTCTACCTGCGCGGCCCCGTTCGATTTCCGGCCGACATTGCGCGCCGGCGACATGGTGGCGCAGCAGTACGAAATCCAGGGCTGCATCGCGCACGGCGGACTCGGCTGGATCTACCTGGCGATCGACCACAACGTCAGCGACCGCTGGGTGGTGTTGAAGGGCCTGCTGCACACCGGTGACGCCGAAGCACAGGCGGTGGCGATGGCCGAACGCCAATTCCTGGCCGAGGTAGCGCATCCCAGCATCGTCAAGATCTACAACTTCGTGGAGCACCCCGGCGCCGACGGCACGCCGGTCGGTTACATCGTCATGGAATATGTGGGCGGCCGTTCGCTGCGCGACATCCTCGACGGCTACGAACGCCCGCATCGCATGCCGGTTACCGAAGCGATCGCCTATCTGCTGGAGATCCTGCCCGCTTTGGAGTATCTGCACTCGACCGGTCTGACCTACAACGATCTCAAGCCGGACAACGTCATGGTCACCGACGATCAGGTCAAGCTGATCGACCTCGGGGCGGTCGCCGCCATCGGAGCATACGGAAACCTGTACGGCACCAGGGGATTCCAGGCGCCGGAGATTTCCAGGACCGGCCCGACCGTCGCCTCGGACATCTACACCGTCGGCCGCACCCTCGCCGTGCTCACCTTGCATATGCCGGCGGAGCGCGGGCGTTATCTCGACGGCCTCCCCGACCCCGCAGACGAGCCGGTGCTGGCGCGCTATGAGTTCTTCCATCGACTCTTGCTCTGCGCGACCGACCCGGACCCGGAACGCCGCTTTCCCTCCGCCCGCGCGATGTCCACCCAGCTGGCGGGAGTGCTGCGGGAGATCCTCGCGCTGGAGTCCGATACCGAGCACCCGCAGTTGTCCGCCGTCTTCACGGCGCCGCGGGCGAGTTTCGGCACCGAGGAACTGATCAGCCAGACCGACGCCTACCTCGACGGCCGCTCCCGCAGCAGTCGGCTCGACGCCGACGATGTGGTGGCGGCGCTGCCGATTCCCCTGCTGGACCCGGCCGACCCGAGCGCGCCGCTGCTCACGGCAGTCGTGCATCCCGAACCGTGGCAGGCGCTCGAGGCGCTACGGAACGCACGCGAGCAGGCCGCCGCCGATCCCGCCGGCGCCCCGGACAGTCTGGAGCTGGAACTCACTCTCACTGAGGCGCGGGTGCGGATCGACCTGCGCGAGCCGGCCGTCGCGCTGGACCTGCTGGCGCGCCTGCCCGAGCGTGAATGGCGAGTCCGCTGGTATCGCGGCATGGCCGAACTGCTCGACCGCGATTTCGAGCGTGCTTTCGCGAATTTCGACGAGGTCATCCAGCTGCTCCCCGGCGAGATCGCCCCCAAACTCGCGCTCGCCGCGACCGCTGAACTCGTTCTCCAGCAGTGGGATTCGCCGGATCCCGAGCAATGGCTCGGCTACGCGCAGCAGGTGTACGAGACGGTCTGGCGCACCGACCGCACCGTGGTGAGCGCCGCCTTCGGGCTGGCCAGGCAGCTGGCCGCCAGTGGCCGGGTGACCGACGCCGTGCAGGCGCTCGACGCCGTGCCCGCGGCATCGCGGCATTTCACCACCGCGCGGATGACCGCCGTGCTGTTCCTGCTGACCACCGTGCCCGTGGCCGAACTAGAGGAGTCCACCCTGCATATCTCGGCGGCGCGGGTATCGAGCCTGCCGAGAGGCGAGAGCCGCGCGGCGCAGATGCGGGTGCTGGTGCTCGGCGCGGCACTGGCCTGGCTGCAAGCGGGCAACACCCCGAAGCGCCCCGACGCGGTGCTGTTCGGCGCGCCGTTCACCGAACATCACCTCAGGGTGGGCACCGAGGCCGGGCTGCGTTCGCTGGCGCGGCGGGCACCCAACCGCAAACACCGCTACGCCCTGATCGACCTGGCCAACGCGATTCGCGCGAAAAGCTGGATCTGACACATGATCCGCCGCCGCGGTCTTCGGCCCGGCCACCGACAGTCGGACATGCTTCAAGATCGACCGCGATCAAGGTCGGCGACCACGCGCCGCGCGGCGCGCGCGATCGCCAGCTCCTCATTGGTCGGCACCACCAGCACGGCAACTGGTGCGCTGGACACCGAAATACGCCGCGCGGCATGTTCTTTCGCAGCGTTCGCGACCGGGTCGACGTCGATGCCGAACCGAGGGAGGCCGGCCAGGGCATCGGCGCGCACCTGTGGACTGTTCTCGCCGACTCCGGCGGTGAAGGTGATCGCGTCGACGTCGCCGAGTTCGATCAGGTACGCCCCGAGATAACGCCGCAGCCGGTGGATGTACACGTCGTAGGCGAGCTGGGCGGCTCGGTCTCCGCTCGCGATGAGACGCCGCAATTCGCGGAAATCGTTCACGCCGGACAGCCCCTTGAGACCGGAATCCCGGTTGAGCAAGGTGTCGACCTGGTCGATGTCCAGCTGCGCCGACCGCATCAGGTGCGCGACGATGCCGGGATCCAGGTCACCCGACCTGGTGCCCATCACCAGCCCCTCCAGCGGCGTCAGGCCCATCGTGGTGTCGATCGGGCGGCCGCCGCGCAGGGCGGCGGCCGATGCGCCGTTGCCCAGGTGGAAGACGATCTGATTCAGCTGGGCTGGATCACGTCCGAGAAACTCGGCGACGCGCCCCGACACATACTCGTGCGAGGTGCCATGGAATCCGTACTTCCGAATACCGTGGGCGGCGGCGACTTCGGCGTCGATCGCGTAGGTCTTGGCGGCGGCGGGCAGGTCATGGAAGAAGGCGGTGTCGAACACCGCGATCTGCGGTACGCCGGGCAATAATTCACGCGCGCTCTCGATGCCGGCCACATTGGCCGGATTATGCAGCGGCGCAAGCACGGTGAGATCGGATATCGCGGAGACAACCGCGTCATCGATCAGCGTGGGCCGGTAGAACACCTCACCGCCGTGCACCACGCGATGGCCGATCGCGCGCACACCCTCGCACACCAGATCGTGTCCCGTCGCGCGGAACGCGTCGAAGATCAGGCGCAGGCCCGCGGTGTGGTCGATGATCCGCCCGGGACGCTCGGTGGTCTCGCCATCGGCGTGGTGCTCGATCCTCCCGTCGTTCTCGCCGATCCGTTCCACGATTCCGGACGCGGCAATCACGCCGGACTCCGGGTCCAGGAGCTGATATTTGATGGACGACGAGCCGGAGTTGATCACCAGCACCAGGTCCTCGGCCGCCTTGCTCATGACGCCGCCGTCGCTGCCGGAAGCTCGCACCCGACCAGCGTGAGCAGTCGCTTCTCGATTGTTCACGACGCGATTGCTCCGCGCCGCGACGCTGCTGGAGTTATCGGCGCCCGCATTCATCGCTGCTGCGCCTGGATGGCGGTGATCGCGACGGTGTTGACGATGTCGGCCACCAGAGCGCCGCGGGACAAGTCGTTGACCGGCCTGCGCAGACCTTGCAGCACGGGTCCGACCGCGATCGCTCCCGCGCTGCGCTGCACGGCCTTATAGGTGTTGTTGCCGGTATTCAGATCTGGGAACACGAACACGGTCGCACGGCCCGCGACTTCGGAGTCGGGCAGCTTGGCGTCGGCGACAGTGGGCTCGATCGCGGCGTCGTACTGGATCGGTCCCTCCACCGGCAGTTCCGGCGCGCGCTCGCGCACCAGCTCCGTCGCGACCCGCACCTTGTCCACATCCGCCCCGCTGCCGGACGCGCCGGTGGAGTAGGACAGCATCGCGACCCTGGGTTCGATCCCGAAGCGGGCGGCGGTCGCCGCCGAAGAGATCGCGATATCGGCCAGCTGCGGCGAGGTCGGGTCCGGTACGACCGCGCAGTCGCCGTAGGCGAGCACCCGGTCGGCCAGGCACATCAGAAATACGCTGGAGACGGTGGCCACGCCCGGCGCCGTCTTGATGATCTCCAACGACGGCCGAATGGTGTGCGCGGTGGTATGCGCGGCGCCGGAGACCATCCCGTCGGCGATCCCGCGGTACACCATCATGGTGCCGAAATACGAGATGTCGGACACGGTTTCGCGGGCCCGCTCCAGAGTCATGCCCTTGTGCTTGCGCAGTTGCGCGTATTCGGCTGCGAACTCGTCCAGGTAGCCGCAGCTGCGCGGGTCGAGCACCTGCGCGGCGGAAATGTCCACACCGAGTTCGGCGGCGCGGGCGCGCACCGCTGCTTCGTCGCCGAGGATGACCAGGTCGGCGATCTTGCGTTGCAGCACCCGGCCTGCCGCGCGCAGGATCCGGTCGTCGTCGCCCTCCGGCAGCACGATGCGTTGCGGGTCGGCCCGTGCGCGCTCGATGAGCTGGTATTCGAACATCTGCGGCGTGACCACCGAGCTGGGCGGAACGTCGATGCGCCGCAACAGCTCCACTGCTTCGACGTGTTCCTCCATGAGGGCGAGCGCGGTGTCGACCTTGCGTGCGCTGCCCGCCGACATGCGGCCGCGGGTGCGGTAGGCCGCGCTCGCGGTTTCGTAGGAGCCGAGATCGGTGGTGAGAATCGGCAGCCTGGGTTCGAGGCCGGTGATCAGCCGCGCCACCGCGGGATGCGGCAGCAGTCCGCCGTTCATGATGATGCCCGATAGCGCCGGAAAGCCTTCCGCCTCATGCGCGTTCACGACGCTGAGCAGAACCTCCGACCGGTCGCCCGGTGCGATCACCACGACACCTTCGACCAGGCGCTCCAAAATGTGTTCGGCCGTCATGCCACCGACCATGATCTGCAGCGCCTCGTGGTGCAGCAATTCCGGGTCGCCGCTGTACATTTCGCCGTCGATCGCCGCGCACAGCTCGGCCATGGTCGGCGCGATCAGCAGCCGGACCTCGGGCAGGGTCCAGGACGGGGCGTCGAACCCGCGCAGCGCGGCACAGACCGCCCCCAGTTGGTGTGGGTCGCAGCGATTGGCGATGATGGCGGCCAACTGCGCGTGCTCGTGAGACAGTTCGGCCGCACACAGTTCGGCCAGCTGCTTCACCTCGTCCGGGGTGCGGTCCGCGCCGCGGACCACCAGCAATACGGGAGCGCCCAGGTTGACCGCGATCCTGGCGTTGAACCGCAGCTCGCTGGGGCTGGCCACGTCGGTGTAGTCACTGCCGACCACCACCACCGCGTCACACATCTTCGCGACCGCGTGGAAGCGCTGGACGATCTCGCTGATCGCCGCGTCCGGATCGGCGTGCACCTGCTCGTAGGTCGTGCCGATGGCCTGCGTGTAGTCGATATCCGCGGTGCTGTGCTCGAGCAGCAACTCCAGGACGTAGTCGGGCTCGGCGGTCGAGCGTGTGATCGGACGGAACACGCCCACCCGTGCCGTGGTGGCGCACAGCATTTGCAGCACTCCGAGAGCCACCGTCGATTTGCCGGTGTCACCTTCCGGCGCGGCGATGTAGACGGCTGATGGAGCGTTATCGGCCATGCCCGAGAGCTTAGTGAATCGGCGGCTCCCGGGCCCCGTTGCGAGAGAGCCGCAGGTCACCACCGAGCACGAACCAGCCGCCGGCCCCGCAGGCCGGTGCGCACGCCGCACGACGTGCCGGTGAATCCGGCCCCCGGTCCCGTCCTGCGGGCGGCACCCGGTAGTCCCACTCGCGGACCGGGCTCAGGCGAGGCGGCGCAGCCGGGGGGCCAGGTCACGCTGGAAGAGGTCGAGGAAGCGGCGCTGGTCGTGGCCGGGGGCGTGGAACACGAGGTGGTTGAGACCGGCATCGAGGTAGGGCTTGATCTGCGCCACTGCCTGGTCGGGGTCGTCGGCGACGATCCAGCGCTTGGCGATCTGCTCGATCGGCAGTGCGTCGGCGGCGGCTTCCATCTCGATCGGGTCGGTGATGCTGTGCTTCTGCTCCGCGGTCAGCGAGAGCGGGGCCCAGAAGCGGGTGTTCTCCAGTGCCAGCTCCGGATCGGTGTCATAGGAGATCTTGATCTCGATCATCCGGTCGATGTCGTCGACAGCGCGGCCCGCTTTCGCCGCACCCTCGGCCACTGCGGGCAGCAGCTTCTCCGTGTAGAGGTCCATGCCCTTGCCCGATGTGCAGATGAAACCGTCGCCCGCGCGTCCGGCGTACCGCGCGACGAGCGGACCGCCCGCGGCGATGTAGATCGGAATGCCGCCCTTGGGCACGTCGTAGATGGAAGCGCCGACGGTCCGGTAGTACTCGCCGTCGTAGTCGACGCGGTCGCCGGTCCACAGCGCACGCATCAGGTCGACCGCCTCGCGCAGGCGGGCGAAACGCTCCTTGAACTCCGGCCATTCGCCGGTGTATCCGGTGGCGATCTCATTGAGCGCCTCACCGGTACCGACCCCGAGCATGACACGATCCGGGTACAGGCAGCCCATGGTGGCGAATGCCTGCGCGATCACGGCCGGGTTGTAGCGGAAGGTCGGGGTGAGCACTGACGTACCCAGCTGGATGCGCTGGGTGCGCTCGCCGACCGCGGCCATCCAGGCCAACGAGAACGGCGCGTGCCCGCCCTTGTGCCGCCACGGCTGGAAGTGGTCGCTCACGGTGGCGCTGTCCAGGCCGTGCTCCTCGGCCAGCACCGCTATCTCTACCAGCTCACGGGGGCCGAACTGCTCCGCCGATGCCTTGTATCCGAGCTTGAGTCCGCTCATCTGCCACGCTCCTCGCGTCTCGTTCGCCATCGCGATCCGCCCTCGACAGTAGCCCGCAAGCCCGTCGTGGTGCGGCGCGGACGGCATGCCGTGGATGATCTTCATCGCCCGGTGACGGCCGGGCGCGCTGCAGGACAACAACGCGGCCCGGGCGAGATATTTCGTGGGCCGCAACCATGCTGGATGCCAGCGGGGAGCACTGCTGATCCTCCCGGTTTCGGTTGCCCTCCGGTAACGGATAATGGCCGCGTGACCGCACTAGACGAACCGATCCTGTCCTACCTGACCGATATGGACGGGGTGCTGGTGCACGAGGACCATCTCATCCCCGGCGCCGACGACTTCCTGGCCGAGCTGCGGGCCAACGAGACGCCGTTCCTGGTGCTGACCAACAATTCGATCCGCACACCGCGCGATCTCCAAGCGCGCCTGCGGCACACCGGGCTCGACATCCCGGAAGAGGCCATCTGGACCTCCGCGCTGGCCACCGCCACCTTCTTGAACGAACAGCGGCCCAACGGAACCGCTTACGTCGTCGGCGAATCCGGACTCACCACCGCGCTGCACGAGATCGGCTACGTGCTCACCGACAGCCAACCCGACTACGTGGTGCTCGGCGAGACCAGGACCTACTCCTTCGAGGCGATCACCACCGCGATCCGGCTGGTCGAGCGCGGCGCCCGCTTCATCGCGACCAACCCGGACCCGACCGGCCCGTCCCGCGACGGCTCACTGCCCGCGACCGGGTCGGTGGCCGCGCTGATCACCCGTGCCACCGGCCGTGAGCCGTACTACGTCGGCAAGCCGAACCCGCTGATGATGCGCTCCGCGCTGCGCCGCATCGGCGCCCACTCCCAGTCCACCGTGATGATCGGCGACCGGATGGACACCGACGTCATCTCCGGCCTGGAAGCAGGCATGCGCACCATCCTGGTCACTTCCGGCATCTCCACCCGCGCGTCCTTCGAGGCCTACCCCTACCGCCCCACCATGGTGCTGGACTCCGTCGCCGACCTGATCGGAAAGACCAAGTCCCCGTTCACCAGTTGACCGGGCCGGGCGTAGTACAGCGACCACTCGCTCGCAGGCAGCAGCTTCGCCAGGCAGCCCAACCGATGAGTGCCTGAACGCAATTTCTCGAACCCGGTGTGCACGGTCGGCATCGGTGCGCCAGAATCCCAGCAACAAGAGATTCGCGGGGATGCGGAGGAACCGTCAGTGGGCGTGTGGGGTGAGTTCCTTGTCGGCCTGGTGATCTTGGTCGGCCTGATCGGGATCGTTGTTCCGATCCTGCCGGGTGTCATCCTGATATTCGGAGCGATCGCCGTCTGGGCGGTGCTGACCGGCGGTGCGACCGCGTGGGCGGTTTTCGCGATCAGCACATTGCTGCTGGTGCTGTCCGGAGTCGTCAAATACACCTGGCCGGGGCGGAAGATGAAGGACGCGGGGGTATCGAATCGCGCGGTCTTCGTGGGCGCGGTTCTCGGCATCGTCGGATTCTTCGTGATCCCGGTGGTGGGCTTGTTCGTCGGTTTCGTTGTCGGTGTGTATCTTTCGGAACTCGAGCGGCTGCGCGGCAACCAACAGGCGTGGCGGGCAACGGTTCACGCGCTGAAAGGCGTCGGCTTGTCCATCCTCATCGAGCTCTTCGGCGCGCTGCTGGCCACCGGTGTCTGGGTCGTCGGCGCGATCGCTGCCTGAGCGAGCGAATCATCGAACACAGCGCGCATGCCGCAGCCGAGTGTCAGCGGTCGATGGCGGGGAACGGGATCGTGTCGCCGGCTCGCGCGCCGGGCAATTCATCGCGGCGCAGCCGTAGTGTCGGAGGTTGCGGGCGATACAGCGGAAGCGTGGGCGCCGGGTCGGCGGTGACGGCCCGCTTGCGAGCGGGGAGCCGGTAGAACGCGCGCGCGTTGTCTTCGAGCACCGCGTACATGTCGGTGCCGACGACGTCGCAGAGCAGGTCGACATCCGCGTCCTCGAACGGGCGTCCCGCTCGGGTGCCGGGCAGATCGGTGCCGAACATGAGCGCTTCGGGGTTCACCGCGTGGATGCGGCGCAGCGCGTCCGCGACGTTCATCGCGACCCGGCCGAAACCCGTTGCCTTGACCCGCGCCCCGCGGTCGACGAGATCGAGCAGGTACGGCAGCCCCTCCTCGGACATCCCGAGATGATCGACCGAGAGCGCGGGCAGCTTCAAGATGACCGGTTGCAGCGACGCGAGCATCGTGCCGTCGATATAGACCTCGACGTGCCAGCCGGCCAATTCGTGCGCGCGCAGCGCTTGCAGCGTCATGCCGGTGATGTCGGTGGCCGCGCGTTTGAGGTTGAACCGCAGCGCGCGCACGCCGATACGGTCCAGTTCGATGATTTCCTCGTCGGTGGCGTCCAAGTCGAGACGGGTGACACCGACCCAGCCCTCGCCGAGCTCGGCGAGGGCGGCCTTCAGGTAGCTCTGATCGGTGCCCTGGAAGGACCCGCTGACCACGGCGCCGCCACAGATGTCGAACCGCGACATCCGTCGGCGATAGTCGGCGATGGTGAACGGGTCGGGCAGGTGGCCCTCGTTTTCGGCCAGCGGGAACCGCGGGTCGAAGATGTGCAGGTGGGCATCGAACACGTGTACAGAATGCCTCAGTGTCGGATTTTCCGCTGCCGCGTCAGTGCCGGATTTACCGCTGCCGCAACGAGGGGTGCTGCCGCGGCAGCGGAATCGGGCGCGGCGGAGTGATCAGACCTTGTGCGGTTCGCTGGCGCGCAGCATGTCCTCGCGCTCGACCACCTTGACGCGCTCGCGCCCTTCGGGTTCGCCGAGGGAGCGCTCGTGCGCGTCGAGGC
The DNA here is from genome assembly GCF_052545115.1 of Nocardia glycosmidis. Classification (NCBI taxonomy): domain Bacteria; kingdom Bacillati; phylum Actinomycetota; class Actinomycetes; order Mycobacteriales; family Nocardiaceae; genus Nocardia; species Nocardia glycosmidis. Next base: position 342,607 of record NZ_JBQWRH010000002.1, read on the forward strand.
GGTACCAACCGGCCCAGGTGGTGAACGGTATGCCCTTGCCTTCGAGGAACTCGGTGACGGCCGCCGGGTCGGGCCGCTCGGCCGGGGTGAAGCCGGCGGCGTCGTCGAGCAGGCAGGCAATGGTCTCGTTGGCGTCGCCCTTGGTGTGGCCGATCAGGCCGACCGGGCCACGCTTGATCCAGCCTGTCACGTAGGTGGCCGGCATGTAGCGCTCGGCGCCGTCGGCGTTCTCGTCGGCGATCACGCGACCGGCCTCGTTCGGCACGGTGCCCGCCTGGTCGTCGAAGGGCAGGCTGCTGATGTTCTGCGACAGGTAGCCGACGGCGCGGTACACCGCCTGCACATCCCAGTCGTTGAACACGCCGGTGCCCTTGACGTTGCCGGTGCCGTCGAGCTGGGTGCGCTCGGTGCGCAGGCCGACGACCTTGCCGTCCGCACCGAGCACCTCGGCGGGGGACTCGAAGAAGTGCAGGAACAGCTTGTGCGGCCGGTTGCCGACGTCGCGAATCGCCCACTGCTCGAGGGTGTTGGCGACCATGTCGACCTGCTTGGAATGCCGGCGCGCGGCTTCGGAGCCTTCGTCGTAATCGATGTCCTCGGGGGCGACGATGACCTCGATGGTCGGCGAGTGGTCGAGTTCGCGCAGCTCCAGCGGGGTGAACTTGGCCTGGGCGGGACCGCGGCGTCCGAAGACGTGGACCTCGACGGCCTTGTTCGCCTTGAGCCCGTTGTACACGTTCGGCGGGATCTCGGTGGGCAGCAGTTCGTCGCCGGTCTTGGCCAGCACGCGGGCCACGTCCAGGGCAACGTTGCCCACACCGAGCACCGCGACCTTCTCCGCGTCCAGCGGCCAGCTGCGCGGCACGTCGGGATGGCCGTCGTACCAGGACACGAAGTCGGCGGCGCCGAAGGAACCGTCGAGGTCGATGCCGGGGACGGGCAGGGCGCGGTCGGCGTTGGCGCCGGTGGAGAAGATCACCGCGTCGTAGAAGGCACGCAGGTCATCGAGGGTGATGTCGGTGCCGTAGTCGATATTGCCGAGCAGGCGGACCTGAGGCTTGTCGAGCACCTTGTGCAGGGCGGTGATGATGCCCTTGATCCGCGGGTGGTCGGGGGCGACGCCATAGCGGATCAGCCCGAACGGCGCGGGCATGCGCTCGAACAGGTCGATACTCACCTCGGCGTCGGACTTCATCAGCGCGTCGGCGGCGTAGATCCCCGCCGGTCCGGCGCCCACGATCGCAATGCGGAGCGGGCGGGTCGGCGCGGTGTGCGCGTCAGGCCCGGAGGAGGAAGCCTGCGTCGCCACCGAGGGCTCGCGAACACCGCCATCCGATACTGCACTCTGTTCGGTCATTTCTTACGCGCACCCTCATGGTCGAAACAATTAATGACGTCTGGCTTAGCTTAGGCTAAGTTGACACACCGGCTAGGTCGCCCCGGTCCGGTGCGGACGCCGGCGTTGCCGGCTCGTGGCTGCACGGTGCTCCGTTCGCCGCGGCGACGAGCTGCCGATTCGCTATCACAGCAGGCTGCCGTCCCGCGATTCTATCGGGACCCTCGATCGCGCCTCGAGCCGGTGCGTGAACCCCGTGGATGCCATAGAACCTCACAATCGGCGCATACCCGCTCTCGTTCGGTCTGAAGCGGCTGTTGGGGTCCCGGCGGCGACTCCCCCCTTTCCGGTGGGGCCGAGCGCCCGATAACCCCGCCGACCAGGGATCATCGAGCCATGACCGAGCAGCGGCCGACCGCGGACGACGACGACATCATCCAGGTCGATCAGACCGACCAGCCTTCCGCGATCCCGTTCATCGCGGCCGCGGTGATCGCGGCGATCGTGCTCGGCGCGATCGTGCTCGGCGGAGTCCTGTCGCCTGCTGAGAAAAATGTCACAGATTCCGACCGCATCGCCGCGGCCGTCCGCAACTTCGTCGAGGGCGCCAATGGCACCGAGACGGTGCCGGCGCCCGGTACCGGATGCCAGGGCTTCGACGCCGCCCGTTCGCCGCTGGCCGGGCAGTCCGGCGCCGGAAAGTCAGTCGAGATCAGGAAAATCGATCCCCCGATCGTCGACGGCGACAAAGGCAAGGCCACCGTGACCACGGTGACAGACGGCACGGAGACGACCAAGACGTGGAACCTCACCAGATCCGGCGCCAAGTGGTTGGTCTGCACCTGAGCGTTCGCGCAGTGTGAGCCACCGTTTGACACGGTGACCCGGCTCGGTGCAATCTCAGTCGAAGGTCATGAGAACCAGTGTCAAGCCCCGGCATTACTGGTCGGCAACCCTCCTCCGCGGTGGGGTGCTCCGGGTGACGACCGGGCCGTGCTCGAAGACGCGGGCGCGGCAAGTGCGGATTCGCAGGAGGAGCAGATGAGCAATTACGCCGGTGACATCACCCCCCAGCAGGCATGGGAACTGTTGCGCGACAATCCCGAAACCGTTCTCGTCGACGTGCGGACGGAAGCCGAATGGCGGTTTGTCGGCGTCCCCGACACGAGTTCGATCGATCGGCCTACCGTGCTGATCGAGTGGGTCGACTCCGCCGGCGCGCGCAACGAGGCCTTCGTCGAGCAACTGCGGCAGGCACTCGACAACCACGATCCCGCCACGCCGGTGGTGTTCCTCTGTCGCTCCGGCCAGCGTTCGGTCGGCGCGGCGATCGCCGCCACCGCGGCCGGCTACCACACCTCCTACAACGTGCTCGACGGCTTCGAGGGTCCGCTCGATGGGTTCGGGCATCGCGGCGGCGCCGGCTGGCGCGCCCTCGGACTGCCCTGGCGGCAGTCGTGATCACCGGCGGCGCGTTCGACAAGCCCCTGCCCGAGGGTGTCGGTCCCGCGACGCTCGGTGTGCGGGGCGGACTGCGGCGCTCCGGCTTCGAGGAAACCTCCGAGGCGTTGTACCTGAGCTCCGGCTTCGTCTACGAGAGCGCGGAAGCCGCCGAGGCCGCGTTCACCGGCGAGGCGGAGCATTTCGTCTACTCCCGCTACGGCAATCCGACGGTCGCCATGTTCGAGGAGCGGATCCGGCTGATCGACGGCGCCGAAGCGTGCTTCGCCACCGCGAGCGGCATGTCGGCGGTGTTCACCGCGCTGGGCGCATTGCTCGGCGCGGGTGACCGGCTGGTCGCCGCGCGCAGCCTATTCGGTTCCTGCTTCGTGGTGTGCAACGAGATCCTGCCGCGCTGGGGCGTGGAGACCGTCTTCGTCGACGGCGAGGATCTCGACCAGTGGGAGCAGGCGCTGTCGGTGCCGACCAATGCGGTGTTCTTCGAGACGCCCGCCAATCCGATGCAGACCCTGGTCGATGTCCGTAGGGTGAGCGAACTGGCCCATGCCGCGGGCGCGAAAGTGGTGCTGGACAACGTCTTCGCCACACCGTTGCTGCAAAGCGGCTTCGAACTCGGCGCCGACGTGGTGGTCTACTCCGGCACCAAGCACATCGACGGGCAGGGCCGGGTACTCGGCGGAGCGATTCTCGGCGCGCAGGACTACATCGACGGGCCGGTGAAAACGCTGATGCGCCATACCGGTCCGGCGCTGAGCCCGTTCAACGCGTGGACCCTGCTGAAGGGTCTGGAAACCATGCCGCTGCGGGTGCGCCATTCGGTCGACTCCGCACTGCGGGTTGCCCGCTTCCTGGAGGACAACAAGGCGGTCAGCTGGGTGAAATACCCTTTCCTGGAGTCGCATCCGCAGCACGCGCTGGCCACCGGTCAGATGAGCGGGGGCGGCACCGTGGTCACCTTCGAGCTGGACGCCCCCGAGAACGAGGCGAAGAAGCGCGCTTTCGAGGTGCTGAACCGATTGCGCGTCATCGACATCTCCAACAACCTCGGCGACGCCAAGACCTTGATCACCCACCCGGCCACCACCACCCACCGCGCCATGGGCGCCGAAGGCCGCGCCACCATCGGCCTGTCCGACGGCGTCCTGCGCGTCTCGGTGGGCCTCGAAGACGTCGAAGACCTCCTGGACGACCTCGACCGAGCCCTCTCCTGAGCGACCCGGCACCGGTCCCCGGAGAACGGCACGCGGCCGATATCCGGGGCCGGTTGCTGCCGCCCATCGCCGACCCGGCGTGCGAGTGTGACCCGGCTCGCCCTTCCGGCGTTATTGTCCTACTGTCAATTCACCCGTTCGGCGACGGCCGGGACGACGCACCAGCTGTCGGTGCGCTGAATCAACGACAAGCTGGATCAACGACCATGTGAGGTAGGGCGTGAGTACTCCATCCATCCCTGAGCGGGGCCCCCTCGCGGGCATCAAGATCGTCGAATTGGCCGGTCTCGGCCCCGGTCCGCACGCGGCGCTGCTGCTCGCCGATCTGGGCGCCGAGGTGGTGCGGGTGCAGCGCCCCGGGCAGTTGTCCGGCGAGCACGACCGGGCGCAGCTGCGCGGCCGGACCATCGTCGAGGCGGATCTCAAGGACCCGGCGGACGTGGCGAAGGTGCTCCGGCTGATCGACAAAGCGGACGTACTGATCGAGGGTTTCCGCCCCGGTGTCACCGAGCGGATGGGTCTCGGCCCGGACCACGCGCTCGCCCGCAACCCGCGCCTGGTCTACGGCCGGATGACCGGCTGGGGTCAGCAGGGCCCGCTGGCCGACCGCGCCGGGCACGACATCAACTACATCTCCATCACCGGCGTGCTGCACGCCATCGGCCGCAAAGGCGAACGGCCGGTACCGCCGCTGAACATGGTGGGCGATTTCGGCGGCGGTTCGATGTTCCTGATCTTCGGCATCCTGGCCGCGCTGGTCGAGCGGCAGAATTCCGGCAAGGGCCAGGTGATCGACGCCGCCATGGTCGATGGCACCCTTGCCCTTTCGCACCTGATCTGGGCCATGCGCGGCAGCGGCGCCTGGTCCGACGAGCGCGGCGTGAACCTGCTCGACACGGGGATGTCGTTCTACGACACCTACGAAACCTCCGACGGCAAATACTTGGCGGTCGGCGCGCTCGAACCCCAGTTCTACGCACAACTGCTCGCCGGGCTGGAAATCGACGCCGAAGGGCTGCCAGCCCAGCTCGACCCCGCGGGCCAGGACACGCTGAAAAAGCTTTTCGCCGAACGCTTCCGAACCAAGACGCGCGCTGAGTGGACGGAGATCTTCCAGGGCACCGACGCCTGTGTCTCACCGGTGCTCACCTTCGAGGAGGCGGCGACCAACGAGCACATCGCGGCCCGCGGCTCACTGCTGAACTTGGACAACATCACCCAGCACGCGCCGGCGCCGCGCTTCTCCCGCACGCCGAACGCGGTCCCCACCCCGCCGCCGACCACGGCCACGCCGATCGACTCGGTCTGGGCCGACTGAGACGGCCGCGTGGGCGCTGGCGCCACGGGGTGGCCGAGCGCGCCGGCGCCGGTTTCGTGAAGACCTCTACGGGCTTTCAGCCTTCCGCGCGAAATCCGCTCAGTAGCAAGTCAGTGGCGTCAACGGATCAGTGGCGCGCGGCGTCAGCGCCTCGTAGGCGGATGCGATCGCCTTGACCGCCAACCGCAAGTCCGGCTCCCGGTGGGTGAACGGCAGCCGCAGGAAGCGTTCGAACGCACCCTGCACGCCGAATCTCGGCCCCGCCGCGAGCAATACGCCGTGATTGGGGGCGGTGGCAGCCAGCGCCGTCGACACCGAGGTCGGCAACTGCGCCCACACCGACATGCCGCCCGCCCCGACGGTGACGCGCCAATCCGGCAGCTCCTCGGCGAGCGCATCGAGCAGAGCGGCGCGTTGCGAACGCAATTGGTCCCGGCGACGGTCGAGGATCGCATCCGCGTGCTCGAGCAGGTGCACGGTGGCCAACTGGTCCATGACGGGCGTGCCGAGGTCGACCGTCGAGCGGATGCCGAGCAGCTTGGCGATCAGCGCCTGATTGGTGCGAATCCAGCCGACCCGCAGACCGCCCCAGAAGGACTTCGAGGCCGAGCCGATCGTGACGATCTCGGCGCCCTTGGCGAAGCACGCGACCGGAGGCGGCGCAGCGGCGTCGCCGAGCCCCAGATCTGCCATGGACTCATCGATCACCATGGTCATCCTGGTCTCGCGGGCGATGGCGGCCAGCTCGGCGCGACCCTCGGCGTCGAGTAGCAGGCCGGTCGGGTTGTTGTAATCCGGCACCAGGTAGGCCAGGCTGGCCGCGGTTTGCTGTGCCGCGCTGCGGATTCCGTCGAGGTCCCAGCCGGCCGCCGGATCGTCCGGGCGCAGCGGCACCGGCACCGGACGCGCGCCGACGTCGCGAATCGCCTCGATGGCGTTCGGATAGGTCGGATGGTCGATGAGCACGCGGGCGGCGGGCGCGCTGAGCACATTCAGCAACAGACGCATGCCGTGCTGAGCGCCGAGGGTGACCAGGATCTGCTCCGGCTCGGTCGGCAGGCCGCGCGCGGTGTAGCGGCGGGCAATTGCCTCGCGCAGCGCCAGCACACCGACCGGATCCATGCCGTGCGTGTCGAGGTAGGCCGGAATCCCTTCCAACGCAGCGGTATACGCGTCCTGCATCTCGAGCGGCGCGGCCATAGCGGCGTAGGTCAGGTCGATGGTGGGCAGCGGCGGCGAACCCATCATGACCAGAATGCTCCTGGCCGGCTTGATGCCGTCGTGCTGCACGTCACGCGGCAGCGCCACGGTGCTGCGCGAACCCTGACGACTGATCAGGTAGCCGTGCTCGCGCAGCAGCGCGTAGGTGGACGTGATGGTGGTGCGGCTGACCCCGAGCGTGGCGGCGAGGTCGCGTTCGCTGGGCAACGCCACACCGAGCGGGGCCCGACCATCGTGGATCAGCAGCCGGATACCTTCGGCCAGCGCCAGATATGCCGGCCGCGCGGACCGTCGTGCGCCGGCATCCGGTTCGCCGTCGTGCGCGTTGCGCCAGCTGCCCAGATCGCGGGCCAGACTGCCCGCACCGATCACTCTCGTCGCCATAGAGTCCAGTATCGGCTGATTGGATATTTCTTTGCAAGGCCAGTTGAACGCACCCTGACGTAATGACCGCCCTCGCCACTCTCTGCACAGTCGCCGTTTTCGGCTTCCTGATCTATCTCTTCGGGCCGAAACGCGACGAGCGCAACTTCCGCCTCGAACGCTTCCACCCGGGCATACCGCTGTCGGACCGAACGCTCTCACACTACGATTACCAGCGGCGATACTCCGATCTCGCGGCGATCTACAGCCGTGCGGATGTGCCCGATCCCGACTGGACCGATACGGAGAAGGCCGCTTCACGTGGCGATCTACAGCCGCGCAGACCTTTCTGATGCCAACTGGACCGGCACGGTGCAGGCCGCTCGACCAGTACGGGGACGTCTGCGCGCTTGTAGCGTAGTCAGGGTAGTTCAGAGCCCACCGCTGACCACTTGATCTCGAGTCGATCGCATGGATAAAGGCTCGTATTCAAGTGGCCTGCACTCTCCGGGCTCATCTCGGTGGCAGTGTCCGGGGTGGATAGTCGTCCAACCGTGCCAGATCGGCGAGCGTGGCGACGGCAATGCCCCGGGGACCCTGCTGGAACTCGGCTACGATCAGCATCCATGTCTGTCTACCTCGTGACCGGTGCCGCAGGCTTTATCGGAGCGAACTACGTCCACCGCTTGCTGGAGTGGGAACCGGCCGCTGAGGTGATAGCGGTCGACTACATCGGTTTCGCCGGCAACGCCGCAAATCTGGATTCGGTGATCGACCGCATCGTCTTCGAACGGGCTGACATCGCGGAACTCGAAACTATGGAGGCGATCTACCGGCGCTATCGGCCGGATTTCGTGGTGAACTTCGCGGCGGAGTCACATAACGACCGGGCGATTCTGGGTCCGTCGGCGTTCATGCGCAGCAATGGGCTGGGGGCGCAGGTGATGGCCGAGTGCAGCCGTCTGGTGCCGGTTCGATCGCATGTGCATGTGTCGACGATCGAGGTGTACGGCGAGTTGGCGGCCGGGGACAAGTGGTTCACCGAAAAGTCGCCCTTGAATGCCAAGACCCCTTACAGTGCGGCGAAAGCGGCGGGGGATCAGATGGTGCGCGCGTATATGCAGACCTATCCGGAGATGAACATCCGGATGACGCACTGCGCCAACAACTATGGTCCGTATCAGCTGCCGGAGAAGTTGATCCCACTGGCGGTGACGAACCTGCTGCGTGGCCGCAAGGTACCCGTGTACGGCGACGGTCTGCAGAGCCGTGACTGGCTGCATGTGACCGATCACTGCGCTGCGGTGCACCAGGTGCTGCACGCCGAGCTGGACCCGATCCCGGCGTCGGCGGCCACCGATCCCGGGTTGTTGCCGATCTTCGACATCTCCGCCCGCTGTGAGGTCACCAACCTCGACATCGCGCACATTGTCGTCACTGCTCTCGGCCGCGATCCCGGCGAGTCGATCGAGCACATCCCGGACCGGCCGAACCATGATCGCCGTTACCTGATCAACCCGGAGAAGATCGAATCACAACTGGGCTGGCAGCCCAGCCACGACTTCGCGGCCGGGATCGCGGACACGGTCACCTGGTATGTCGAGCATCGCGACTGGTGGGAGCAGGTCATCGCCGACAAGGGCGAACTCGGCTTCGACTGGAGCCAGGCCGCACCACCGGTCGCGCGCTAGCCCCTTGTCCCTGCCGGGCCGGGAACTCGAACTCGTGGACTGATCAGTACAAACTTGCCGGTCCCCAGGTGCAGACTTGGTCTATGAGTGACGCCACGCGCCTGGCCCACGCGGCGGCCAAGGGCACCGGCTCCGCTGCGGAGCCCGGGGTCGAGAGTCATTCGGCAATGGCCCACCCGGTCGCGGCGGCGCTGTTCGATACCGCGATCGGCTGCTGCGCGATCGCGTGGAGCGGCGACGCCGTGATCCGATTTCAGCTCCCCGAAGCGAGCCCGGCCGCGACCCGCGCCCGCATCACCCGAATTGCCGCCGGATACCCGAGCGCGGAGGTCCACGAGCGAGCGCCCACCGCCGTCATCGCCGAAGCCATCGCGGGTATTCGTGCCCACCTCGCGGGCGAGCTCGATGATCTGCGGTGGATCCCCGTGGACACCAGCGCAATTCCAGCGTTCCACCGCGCGGTCTATGCGGTGACCCGCGCCATCGATCCCGGCCATACCCTCAGCTACGGCCAGGTCGCCGAGCGTGTCGGCGCGCCCGGCGCTGCCCAGGCCGTCGGGCAAGCCCTGGGCCGCAATCCGATTCCGCTCATCATCCCGTGCCATCGCGTGCTCGCGGCCGACCATGCGCTGCACGGATTCACCGCCCCCGGCGGAATAGACACCAAACGGCGGCTTTTGACCATCGAGCGCACGCCGGGGTTCGGCGAGCCCACCCTGTTCTGAACCCCTGAAGCCACTGGTCGGCGCGACCAGCGCTAGACAACCCTGCCCTGTCGACGAAAGTTATCCGGTGACCGGATACCGACCTGAACGGCGGCCCGCCGGAGCCGGTCGCGGGCACCTGCGCGGGTGACGTAGTGAGCCGTCGCGCCGACTGGTTCGACACCACGCGCGTGGGCTTGATGATAGGGACGCGCACCCTCGAAACTGGGCAGCATCGAGTGATGGATATTGATCGCCCGCCCCTCGAGTTCCTTACACAAGGACGAGCAGCACCGGCGCGCGACACGGACAAGAGCGGCCTGACCGAACGGGACCGATCACTTCCATCCGCGTCCTGACCCGCGCCCGAGTGGCCGCCACGACGTCGCGAAGCGCGACCGGGCAGAACTAATCGATCGGATGATCGTGGTAGAAATCGCAGGCTTCCCCGGTGATGTAACCGTCCATACAGCCGAAGTACGTCTGGATGCACGTATTCGACGAACAACCGAGTTCGATCAGCTTCTGCCGGATCCTGACGTTGCGTTCCTGCGGAGTCTCCGAGCTCGACGGCGCCACCGTTACCGAGGGGCGCGCCGAACTGGTGACCGGTCCAGGCTGTCCGTCCGAGCACCCGGCGACCAAAGCCACCCCGGCTGCTACCACACACGCCACCACCATTGACCGCACCTCTCAGTTCACCCCTTTCCGGATTCGCCGCGCATCAGGGCCCCGAGAGACTCGCGATCGGTGACGTCCATCTTGATGCAGGCCCGATACAGGTGGCCCTCCACGGTACGCACCGAGACGGTGAGACGGTCGGCGATCTGCCGATTGGACAGTCCCGCCGCCACCAGGTTCGCGATCTCCCGTTCCCGTGCGGTCAGCGGCAAAGGTTGGGCGGCCTGGCGCAGCGCGGGGGTGCTCGCTCCGCCGCACGCTGCGGCCAGGCGGTTGGCGGTGGCGGCGGACTCCAACAGCCTGCGTCGATCCCCGGCCCGCTCATGTGCCGACGCGGCCTGCGCTGCGGCGTCGGCGGCGGACAGCATCGCGCCGATCCGCTCGAATTCCGCTGCGGCGGCATCTAGTCCGTGGCCGTCGTGGGTGGACAGCGCCATTGCGTGCTGCGCCTGCGCCTGCACCAGTCGCCCGTCCACGCGGGCAGCTAGATCGGCCAGTCGGCCCGCCACGGTATGGTCGCCGAAACGAGCCGCGGTATGCAGCGCCATGGCCTCGATCGCGTGCTGATGCGACTGGGCCGCCGCATCGGCGGCGGCGACCGCGATCCGGATGGCCGGGGATACGGTTCCTTCGGCCGCGGCCACCCAGGCGCGGGCGATTGCCAGTTGCGGCTCGTAGACCGCGCTGTGCCGGCCGCCGCGTGCGGTGGCGTGCGCGATCGACTCGGCGGCCTCGGCGGCGCGACCGAGCGCTGAATATGCCTCCGCCAGGCGGATTCTCGCGGGAAACATCCAGGCGGCCGCGCCCTCCGCGGCCAGCGCGGCCAGCGCCTGTTCCAAATGCTCGATGCCGTCGGCGAACCGGCCCTGCGCCACGTCGACGGTGCCCTGCAGGATCTTCGACATCCCCCAGGCCAGGTACTGGCCGGGCGAAGAGTAACCGAAATACGCTCCCGCGCAACGCCGCGCGGCCTCGAGATCGCCGGTGAAGGTCAGCGCGAGCACCTCCGCATGGGTGGACATGAAGCGGTTGAGCCCGTCGATATGCTCCTCCACGTCGTGCCCGCGGGCCGCGTACTGCTCGGCTGCGTCGGCTTTGCCCATCAACGCCAAGGCCAAGCCGCCGCCGAACGCGGCCCACCACACCGCCCACGGCGGTGCGTCCGCGGTGGACATGACCGTCTCGGCCAGGGCGACCGCGTGATCGATGTTGTTCTCGTTGACCGCGCCGGCCGACGCCAAACCGGTGAAAATGGCTGCGATCTTCGGGTGGCGCACCTTCCCGCGCACGAGTGTGAGCACCTGGTCGGCGCGGTCGGCATCGCCCATGGCCCACAACAGGTTCGCCACCCGGGTGCTGCCCCAGCGCGCGAGCTGCACCTCGTCGAGCTGGTCGGGGTCGAAGCTGGCCAACGTGCGTTCGGCCTCGATCCGGTGGCCCTGCCACAGCAGGGCCCGCGCCAACAGGTCGGCGGCTTCCACCCCGCCGCGTCGTTCCACCGCGGCTCGCGCGAAGCGTTCGCCCAGAGGCAGATTCGCCAGTCCGATCGCGTCGGCGGCGGCCGCCTCGAACAATTCCAGATCGGCGGATTTGTCGCTGTCCAAGGCCAATTCGGCCAACCGGATACGGTCGGCCGCGGATTTGATCGGACGTTCCTTCAGCGAGGAATACAGGCGGCCGCGCAGGCGACGCGCCGAGGCGATCCCGAGCCTGCGCCGGATGACCTCACCGAACAGCGGGTGGTTGTAGCGCACGCTCAGCTCTTGCGAATTCTCCATCACCCGGATGACACCGCGGGTTTCCGCGGCCTCCACCGCGGCCTCACCCGCCAATTCGGCGAGTACGTCCAGGTCGATCGGCTCGCAGAAGGTCAGCAGTTCCAGCACCCGCAGCACCGACTCGGGCAGCTGCTCCACCCGGTCCTCCAGCAATGCGGCCAGTTCCGAGGTCACCGCGGCTCGCCCACGCAGCTGCCACACGCCGTTGACCTGCCGCAGCGTGCCCGCCTCCAGCGCCCCCTCGACCAAATGCCGAAGGAACAGCGCGTTTCCAGCGGAGGATTCCCACATGAGATTGGCGGTGAACCCCTCGAGTTGTCCGCCGAGCATCGACTCCACCAGTTCCACGCTCTGCTGCTGGGTGAACGGGCGCAGGTTGATGCGGCTCAGGTGCCCGTCTTTCCATAGCGAGGTGATCGCGTCCGGCGCCGGCACCCCGCTGCGGACGGTGACCACGATGTGCGCGGCCTTGTCGATGGCCAGTTGCAGCAGCAGGGTGGCGGAGAGTTGGTCGAGCAGGTGCGCGTCGTCCACGCCGATCACCGTGTGCCCGTCGGCGAGCAGCGCCTCGCGCGCCGCCGACATGAACGTCACCGGGTCGTGCGCCGTGTAGACCCCGACCATGTGCGCGAACACCCCGAGCGGAATGCTGCGGGCCGACTCGGTGCCCGCCACCCAGCGGATATTGCCGCCGATCGCGGCCGTCGCATGCCGGGCGAGGGTGGTCTTGCCGACTCCGGCATCGCCGGTCAGCACCACTCCGACGCGCTCCGGACCGGTCAGTGCCGCACGGATCGCCTCGAATTCGCTTTCCCGCTCGATCATCGGCCAGTTCCGAGCCATGCTGTAACTGTAGATCTTCAGCGATCATGATCGAAGCCGAGCGGGCACGATCACGGTGGCGAGTTCGTCATAACCCGCCGAATTCCCGCTGGACCGGATGGGATTCGCCGACCGGTTCTAGCTGAGGATGTCGTGCCGGACGATGGTCTGGTCGCGGCCCGGACCCACCCCGATGCACGAAATCCGCGCGCCGGACAGCTCCTCCAGACGCAACACGTACGCCTGGGCGTTGGCGGGCAGTTCTTCGAAGCTCCGCGCGCCGGAGATATCCTCCCACCACCCGGGCATCTGTTCGTAAATCGGCTTCGCGTGATGGAATTCGGTCTGTGTGGTCGGCATCTGCTCGACTCGCTCGCCGTCGATCTCGTAGGCCACGCAGATCGGTACCGTATCCAGGCTGGAGAGCACGTCGAGTTTGGTCAGGAAGTAGTCGGTAATGCCATTGACCCGGGTGGCATAGCGGGCGATCACCGCGTCGAACCAGCCGCAACGCCGGGCACGGCCCGTGGTGACGCCGACTTCGCCGCCGGTTTTGGCCAGGTACGCGCCGGATTCGTCGAACAGCTCGGTCGGGAACGGACCGGAACCGACCCGGGTGGTGTAGCACTTCAGGATGCCGAGCACCGTGTTGATCTTGTTCGGCCCGATACCCGCGCCGACCGCGGCCCCACCCGAGGTCGGGTTCGACGAGGTGACATACGGGTAGGTGCCGTGGTCGACGTCCAGCAGAGTGCCCTGCGAACCCTCCAGCAGCACGGTCTCACCCCGTTCCAGCGCCAGGTTCAGCGTCAGCCGGGTGTCGGTGATTCGATGTTTGAAGCTGTCGGCCTGCTCGAGCACCTCATCGACCACCTGCTGCGGGTCCAGCGCGCGGCGATTGTAGATCTTGACCAGCACTTGGTTCTTGAACTCGAGCGCCGCCTCGACCTTCTGGGTGAGGATCTTCTCGTCCAGCACATCCGCGACGCGCACGCCGACGCGGGCGACTTTGTCCTGGTAGCACGGGCCGATACCACGGCCGGTGGTGCCGATCTTCTTGTTTCCGAGGAACCGTTCGGTGACCTTATCGATGGCCACGTGGTACGGCATGATCAGGTGCGCGTCGGCGGAGAGCAGCAGCCCGGAGGTGTCGACGCCGCGCTGCTCCAACCCGGCCAGCTCGGCGAGCAGCACGCCGGGATCCACGACCACGCCGTTGCCGATGACGTTCGTCACCCCCGGGGTAAGGATGCCGGACGGGATCAGGTGCAGGGCGAAATTGTCGCCGTTGGGCAGCACCACGGTGTGACCCGCGTTGTTGCCACCCTGGTAGCGGACCACCCAGTGCACCCGGCCGCCGAGCAGGTCGGTCGCTTTGCCCTTCCCCTCGTCGCCCCACTGGGCGCCGATCAGGACGATTGCCGGCATGGTCGTGTCTCCTACGGTTGGACAGGCAACTTCGACAGGCAACACTGGCGTGTTGCAGCTACCTGCCGTATTGAGGCGGTGGCCGGGAGCACAGTCTAGTCGAGCCGGCCGAGGCGGCATCGCGTCGGATCTCGCCGTAGGCTCGGCAACCGTGTGGTCGCGGCCGGGCAGGGCTATGGTTGCACGGCACGCCGAGCGGTAGCGCGACGTGCCCGGGCGAGGCCCCAGTGGGATTCGCCCCGGAAGTGGCAAGGGGCTGACGGTGTCGGCTCGAACCGAGGAAGGTGTGCGGCAGCTTGAGTACCCACGTTCTCCGCTGCGACGGCGCACCCGTCCCCATCGCGCTCTCGGCACTGCCGACCACCCAGACGGCCGCCGTTCCCGACCCCGCCGAAATCGACGCACTGCTGCCCGTGCTCGCCGCCGACAGCCTGCCGCGGCTCATCGTGCTGGGCGAGGATGCCGCACTGGCCGCGGTGCTCACCCACCTGATGCGCACCGAGCGGCTGCATGTGGAGATCGGCTACGTGCCGGTCGAGAAGACCCATGCCGCGCACGTGTACCACACCGGCACCGGCAACGCGGCGGCCAAGCGCGCCATCGAAGGTCGCGCCGTGCCGACGCCGCTGATTCGGGACGACACCGGCACCGTGCTCGTCGGTCGCGCGGTGATCACCGGCGTCGGGGGCGCCAAACTGGAGGGCGAAGCCTATGTCGACGACACCCAGCTGTTCTCCGGAAAAGTGACGTCCATGATCATCTCGCCATCACTCGAACTTCCCGGTGTGCGGGCCACCGCGCGCAAGGGCATCCGCAAGCGCGGCTGGCTGGAGGGGCGGGCCGCCCAGCTCGGTACCCCCGGCGCCATCGTGACCAGAGATGACGTCCGCAGCGACCGTCCGGTACCGCGCTCGACGTTCTACCGCCACCACGAGTCCTGGCATCTGGTGCGATGAACTCACCATTCCCGATCAATCGCAGGTCGCGCGCGGTCCGGCCGAGCCCGGTGTTCCTGCTCGTGGTCGTGCTCACGGCGGTCGGCGGCGCGCTCGCCTGGGACGCCCCGGTGGACTCGACCAGGGCCAAAGCCGGTGTATTCATCCTCGTGGTGTTCGGCTGGGTCGTCACGCTGTGCCTGCACGAATTCGCGCACGCGTTCACCGCGTGGCGCGCGGGCGACCGGGAGGTCGAGCTGCGCGGCTATCTGACGCTGAATCCGTTGAAATACAGTCATCCGCTGCTGTCGATCGTGCTACCGATGGTGTTCATCGCACTCGGCGGGATCGGCCTGCCCGGCGGCGCGGTCTATGTGCACACCCACAACGTCGCGCGACGAACGCAACGGATCATCAGCGGTGCCGGCCCCGCCGTGAACGCGCTGTGCGCGGTGCTGCTCCTGCTGGCGGTCCGGGTCTTCGGCGGCACCGAAACGCATCCGGCGTTCTGGTTCGGCGTGAGTTTCCTGGCGTTCCTGCAGATCACGGCAACCCTGCTGAATCTCATCCCGCTGCCCGGGCTGGACGGTTACGGAGTAGTCGAGCCGTCCTTGAGCTACCAGACCAGACGCTCGCTCGATCAGTTCAAGCCGTTCGGCATGCTGATCCTGTTCGCGCTGCTCTTCACGCCGGCCATCAACAAAATATTCTTCGACGCGGTGTACGCGCTGTTCGAATTGTCCGGCGTCCCATCGGATTGGTCGCGGTACGGCAGCTACCTGACCCGCTTCTGGGCCTGACTGCGGCCCAAGGGCGTCCGGCACGCATATCGGTCCGGTAGCGACCTGTGCACGCCCGACGCAGCACAAGGCCGCCCGGTCGGATCGACCAGGCGGCCTCGGCTTCCTCGCCCGCGTCCGACTTCGGCCACCACACCCTGGCCGGAGTCATTTCGTCCGCTTGCGAAGCGATCGACCGCGATACCCCGCGACCCGCGGTCGCTGCCGAAACTACGACGCTGGTGCGCGGAAAACGCGGGTAGCGCACTACCTGTAGATCAACTCCGCGCGACGGCGCTACGGATGCGAACCACCTTGCCCGGCAGGAATGTCCGATTACCGCTGAGTAGTCCGGCTCAGACTTACGGCTCTTGGTACGGCTGCTCGACCATCGGCGGCAGCAGGGCAATCGCCGAGATGCGCTGTATCCCACACACCTGCATCAGGTCCACCAGCGTCGAACGCACCTGCGCGAACACGACGTGCGCCGAAAGTCCCGCGCCGGCAACCAGTTCCGGGTGCGCGCCCTTCGCCACCGAACGCAGCACGCGAGCGGCCTCGGCGCTGTCGGGCTGCTCTCCCGGGTCGGCGAGCATCATCCGGCGCATCACGTCCAGAGCTTGACCGAGGCGTTCCACCTCATCGATCACACCGGGATGAAGGATTTCGTCGTCACGCAGCAGAGTCAGCGAACGCCGCAATAGGACTCGGGTATTGCGGATGGCGTTGTCCAGCGGGTCCGCGGTGGCCCTGATGCGCTCGAGCCGCGAACGAGAGTTCCAGTACAGCGGGGAAATCCGGCTGATCTCGCGGCCCCCCTCCAGGGTGGCGCGCAACGAATCGAGCTGCGGTTGGGTCGCGCGGACCGCGGTGAGTGCGCGGTGCACCTTCTCCGGGTCCTGCTCGAGCAGTCCGTCGGCGCACGCGGTGAGCGAGGTGCCCATCACCCCGAGGATGTCCGCGGCCAGCACCCTGGCCCGGCGTACCGGATGCAGGGGGATCGCGGCCACCACCAGCACACCGACCAGACCGCCGACCAGGGCGTCGATCATGCGGGCCAGGCCGCCGCCCACCGAGGGCGGCAGCAATGTCGCGACCAGCACCGCGGAACTGGCCGCCTGCACGGTGATGATCGGACCGCCGTCGAGGAACACCGCAGCGGCCATGGCGACCGCGACCACCAAGGCGATCTGCCAGACTCCGGTGCCCGCCCGGGAGATGAACAGATCGCCGACGCCGATGCCGACCGCGACGCCGACCACGAGTTCGACCGAGCGCCGCAGCCGGGCGCCGAAGGAGATACCGATCGACACCACAGCGGCCGTCGGCGCGAAGAACGGTTGCGTATGACCGATGACGTAATGCGCGAGAAACCAGGCCAGCGCGGCGCCGACCGCGCACTGGACGATCGGCAGCGCCGAACGCCGCAGCCGGTCCCAGGCGACGCGCAGCTGAGCCATGCCGCTCGCGCGAGCGGTGCCGACCCGGGAATTCAGCTCGAGCACCCGACCGCCACCCTCATCCAACCGCTACGTGCCGCTGTGATCACTACAAATCAGTCACTACGAATCAGTCGAGGCCGAGCTCGGCGGCCGCACGAGGGTCGCAGTCTTCCAACAGGTCCAGGCAGCGGGCGTACTCGTCGGTCTCGCCGATCGTCTTGGCCGCGCGGGCCAGCGCGCCGACGCAACGCAGGAAACCACGATTGGGCTCATGGCTCCAGGGCACCGGACCGTAGCCCTTCCAGCCGTTACGACGCAGGAGGTCCAGGCCGCGGTGGTAGCCGGTGCGGGCGAAGGCGTACGCGGCGACGATGTCGTGGTCGACCGCCTCGCCCTCGGCTTCGCCGCGGGTCAGCGCCGCCTCGGCGAGGTAGGCCCAGGCGATCGAGGCGGCGGGATGATCAGCCGCGACCCGCGCCGGATCGGCATTGTCGCCGAGCGCGTCCTCGGCGTCGGAGATTTCGGGTAGCAGTACCGGTTGCGGTCCGAGCAGGTCACCGAACGAGGTCATGCGGTTCATTCTGCACGGCACATCGATGTGGTCGATAGGCACCTGCCCCGCCTTCGCTCGGCCCGGCACGAGACTGATTGCGGACTTCGTCCGGCTGCGCCCATTAGGCTTGCGTCGAGTTCCACAGATCCACCTGAGCGAGGGGTGTGCGTGTCCGACCCGAACGACGAGAAGAACCCGGCGCGGGGTAGTGCCGGACCGGCTGACCGGGCCGGGGCCGACGCACATCCCGATACCGCCGCCGACCGCACCCCGGCCGCCGAGAAAGCCACGCCGACGCCTCCGGTCGCCCCCACCCAGCCGATCACTCGGCAACCGCGACGGCCGGGCACCACGGCGCAGCGTGGTGCGAGTGAATCCGCCTCGGAAGCAAAGGATTCCGCAGTCGAGGGTGCCGCTTCCGGGCAGGCGCGCGGCGTCGCGTCCAGCGCATCTGAGCGCGGCGAATCGGGCCGGGCGCCCAACGAGCAGGGTGACGCGCCGAAGAAGGCGAATTCGGCGACACCGGATTCGGCAGACGCCGCCCCGGGCACCCCGAACACACCTGCGGCTCGCCCCGCAGGCACCACCGCACCGGCGACCCCGGCTCCCGGTTCGGCTCCCCCGCACACACCCGCATCCGGACCGGCAAACACCACCCAGAACACCGACTCCGAAAAGCAACACACCCCGACACCCGCGCCCGACGCCGACGGCGCCACACCCGGCGCGCCGAACGTCACCACACCGCACCCCGAGGCCGGATCAGGAAACTCGGCCCGCCCCAGTGCAGCCGGGCCCCGCCCCGCCACCACACCGGCTTCCGGCGCAGCCGACGGCGCGAAAGCCTCGACCCCACCCTCGTCCGAGACCGGGCCATCCGGTGACACGCGCAGCCCCACACCTGGAAATAAGACGCCGAGCGGAACGAACGCCGCACGATCCACAGCGGAGTCGGGAACAGCGGGCACACCCGCGTCCCGATCGGAGACCGGCGGCCATGGCGCCGCCAGCGGTGCGGAGGCGGATTCTTCCGGCACGACGCACGCGAGCAAGCCCGCAGGAACCCCGCCCGCCAAGTCCGCGGGCGCGCCCCGCGATCCGAGTGAATCGAAGACGCCCACAGTGCCGTCCGCCGGTTCACCCGCGTCCGAAGATGCGGGCACCGACCACGGCGAGAACGCGTCGTCCTCCCGCCCAGAGGCCGCCACGAGCACCGATGCGGGACCACGTTCCGGTTCCGGCGCGCAGACCGGAGTTCCGGATCGACCCACGACGCAGGACGCGGAAACGGCGGCGATCGAACGGAGTACCGCGCCGGAACGGACACCCACCGGCGGCGCGACCGCAGGCGCGGCGAAGGCCGGTTCCGCATCGGGTGGAGCAGCGACCGACGCGCGCACCCAGGTGATCAAGCGGGATCAACTTCCGTCCGGCTCTACTCCCCCCGCTGGCTCCACTTCGAAAGAGGCTGCGGCGCAGCAGAGTCAAGTCGCCGAAGGCACGAAGGCAACAAGCACCGCCGCCGGCGCCACAAGCGCGGCCGGCGCGAGGCCCGAGTCGACCGGCCCGGCATCGCCGGCGCCGAGTTCGTCAGCCGCATCCACTGCGGCCCACGCCCCTAGCACGGCCACCACCCCCGATGCCGCGGCGAAGACGGCGCCGATCCCGCAGAAGGATTCGAAACGATCGGGTGGCGACGCCGCGACCGTCGCGTTGCGCAAGCCACAGCCGCCGACCGGGCCTGCAGACCCGCAGCAGAAAGCGGCAGCGCCCACCGCCCCCGATGCGCAGAACCCGCCGGGTTCGGATGACGTGACCATGGCGATGCCGGTGATCGGGGTAGACGACGCCAAGACCGTCGCGCTGCCGATCCAGCGGCCCGCGGGCGCCACCCGGCCGGGCACCGATCGTGTGGTCGCTCCCGCGGCGCGGCCGGTGCCGATCACCAAGCCGCCGAGCACCCCGCGTCCAGCGGCCGGTCCCAAGCAGCCCGGGCCGCACGGTCCGTCCGCGCCACCGCAGCATGGACCGGGAGTCGAGCAGACCCGCCCGTCCGCGCCGCGGCCCCCGAGCGCGCCCCGCCAGGTGGCGACGGCCCCATCGCCCGCCGACTTCCAGCACACCGTTCCCGCCCAGCAGCGGCCGGTCGCGCAACCGCAGCGGATCGCTCCGCCCCCACAGCCGAGCACCGCGCCGTCGGACACCGCGCGACCGAATCGGCGGATGCTCGTCCTGGGCGCGGCAGCCGTGCTCGTGGTCGCGCTCGTCGCGGTGATCGTGGCGCTCGCCACGTCCGGCGACAACTCCCCCGAGTCGCAAGTGCGGGCCGCCATCACCGGCTATACGGATGCCCTGAAAACCGGCGACCTGGCCACCCTGCGCTCGACCACCTGCGGGCCCTTGCACGATTTCTATCAGGGCCTCGCAGAAGACCAGTTCGCCGGCGTACACGCGCTGTCGATGGAGCGTAAGAACATCCCGGTGGTCGACAGCATCGACGCCGTCCGCATCACCGACGACACCGCGCTCGCGCAGGCCACCGTGTACACCGAGGCCGACCCAGGTAAACGGTCCCAACGTACCTTCGACCTGCAACACACCGGTGACGGATGGAAAGTCTGCGACCCGCCTTCCGGTACCGGGTAGCCCCCCGCCATGTGATAGCCGACACGCGTCGGATGCCGGTCGCGCGCGTCACACTTCCGTGGCCAATGGTCCGGCTCGCCAGTAGCATGGCCGGGATCATGGGCAGGGAACAGACGATCGCGCGGCCGGACATCGACGCGGTTGCGGCATCGCTTGCCGGACAGCGCTTCCAGGTCGACGATCACTACGAGGTCGGCCGGGAAAAGGTTCGGGAGTTCGCTCGCGCGGTGCAGAACCAGCACTCCGCGCATCAGCACGAAGCTGACGCACACGCACTCGGCTATCCCGGCATCATCGCTCCGCCGACCTTCGCGTCGGTGGTCGGGATGACCGGGACCAGAGCACTGCTCGATTCGGTGCTCGCCGACTACGACCTGTCCCAGTTCCTGCAGACCGACCAGGTCTTCGAGACCTATCGGCCGATCCTGGCCGGCGACCGGCTCCGCAGTGAGATGGTGATCGAGTCGATCCGGCAGTTCGGCGACAACGACTTCATCGTGGTGCGGTTCGCGCTGATCAACCAGCACGATGAGGTCACCGTCGTGGGATCGACCACGATCGTCGCGCGCCGCGGCGCCGAGGCCGACGCCCACCTGGCCGACGTGATCGAGAACATCATGATGCACGGGCGGCCGGCCGAATCCGATCCCACCCACCGCGACGAGCTGGTCCCGCTCGGCGTGAGCCCGCTGACCGAGCCGGTCGAACACCGGATCGCGCCGGTGCACACCGTGCCCGCGTTCGACGACTTCGCCCCCGGCGACCTGCTGCCCGTCGGCAGCTTCCAACTGACCCGCGGCGACCTCGCCAACTACGCGGGCGTCTCCGGTGACGCCAACCCGATCCACTTCAGCGACCACGCCGCGCAGGTAGCCGGCCTACCGACCGTGGTGGCACACGGCATGCTGACCATGGGCCTGGCGGGCGGCTACCTCACCACCTGGCTGGGCGATCCGACCGCCATCCGCAAGTTCAGCGTCCGCTTCTCCGGTTTCGTCCCGATCGCCGCCGACGCGGCCAGCACCGTGGAGTTCACCGGCCGGATCAAATCGCTGGACCCGAACACGCGAACCGCGGCCATCCTGCTCGGCGCCACCTCGGACGGACGCAAGCTGTTCGGTCGCGCGCTGGCCGAGGTCCGGCTCCGGTAGGCGCGTCAGCGCCCGCGCACCGCCGTCCAGCCTGGAATCCAGTTGTCGCCAGGACGAGATCGCGGCTGGATAAGCCGACGATTGGTGATCGGCTATCGCCAGCCGCTTTCGACCTCTTGAAAGCTGGTTGTCGTAACGTGTCGGCGGCGTGACTTCGGTTTCGACGCAGGTGATCTCGGCGAACTCGGCTCGGCATCAAACGCAAAGGCATTCAACGGCTCCATCGTCAGTACGGCGCCCGCGAGGTATCCGGTCGCATCCGACCGGCGTCGATCAGCGTCTGGCGAGCCACCGCTTTACGTGGGCACTGGTCAGCTCGGCATCCCCTGTGGCGCTGCATAGTCTGGTGTGCCTCGGAAACACTCAGTGAATAGTCGGGCGCTTCGTGTGGCCACCCAGCCGGCCAGAGTCCGACGTCGGGCTGTGAAGCTCGAATCCGTTCGTGTCGGCGCCCGGCACGCCACTCGGCCTGCACGCGGTCAATAATCGCTTGCACTGATGTATCGTCCTGCTCGGCTTCTCGCCACCAGTTGAATGGCATCACATCACCCCTGTTGTCTCGCATGTTGTTCGGGTGCACTCCACCCGGCGGGGTTGTGGTCACCGCGGGCCGCTCACGGTCAGCGGTGCGTCCGTATCGCGAAAGCAACTGGGACGCACCCGCCAGGTGGGTGCTGGGTACGAGCGTCACACCGGGGCTGTTCCCCTCACACCTGTGCAGCGGTTCGATCTCCGCCAGATTCATGGGCGCGCTGACCTGCGAATTCAGGCATTCATCCTGATGCTGCCCATCAGAATGGGTAGCTTGGATGGAACGCCTGCCGTTCGGGAGTGCGAAAGGGGTGTGTCCGTGGGGGTCTCATCAAGGTTGCCGCAAGCGAAGGCAACGTCGAGCCGACCGCTGAGCCCGCAAGCGCGTGGTCGTGAGATGGCCGCAGTAGGCAAGAAGCTGTGGACCGAGCTGGGGTCGGTGCGACGCGCTGCGGCAGAGTTGTCGGCCAGTTACCCCGATGTGCCGAGTTTGCAGGCATTTCGATACGCCGCCGGCTTATCTCAGGACCAAGCTGCTGAGCGGTATAACCAGGTCACCGGGCATCAGACCAGCCTGGGTGGTACGTCTATCAACGCGTGGGAAACCTGGGCGCGAGGGCGTGGCCAAGGGTCGCCGCCGTCATTGTCGAGTGTGCTGATCTTGTGCGCGGCGTACGGTCGCGGCCCCCTTGGCGCGGCGGAAGAATACGTGTCGCCGAGCGAACTGATCGCCGAAGCTTACGAACGTCTGCCAATCGAGGATCAGCTGTCGCTCAAGCAGTTCACGGCGCAGAATAAGGGCCCATCGGAAACCACGCGTGAGCAGTCGAACACCATCTCGACGAGACAGGAGTCCGCCACCGCTCCGGAAGGGATAGTAAGCCAGGTTGGTGGCGAGTTCGACCTTGCGGTGCCCACTGTCGAATACGGCAACTCCACCATCATGGTGTTTTCTCTCCCCAATCCGTACCCGGGCCAGCTACTCGATTTAACGTGGGAGACATTCGGGTTCGGCATCGAACGGCTGTCACGACAAATAAAAAATGTCGGCAAACGCCTGGATGTAGACGTGTGCTTCGGTGTGAACGAAGCCGGTCTTGTGATGGCCACTTTCCTCGCTTCTTCCCGTTTCTCCCGTTGCAAGATCGGCTACCTCCGTTGCAGCAAGATACGGGATGGAATCGATCTCGATGACGCATCGCATTTCCCTGACGCCAGAGATGCACCCACGATATTGATCTGCGATTTCGAGGTCAAACACGCTGACGTTGTCGGATTTCTTACCCATCAGGTGCGCGCACGGTACCCGAATGCCGAGCTGTATTTCGCCGTGTTCGGTGCCATGACCAAAGGACGTGACTTGAAAGTGGGCAGCTTCGATGAGCTGACCGGAGCCAAGATCATGCGTGCCGCCGACTTCGCGGCTATCTTTATTGCCGCAACCATGAGCCCACCCGGCATCGAACCCCCGCTGGAATTGCGATGACACCCGAAGAGAGGCAATCGCCCGATGACCAGCTCGAGCAGGATCCCCGACATCGCACAGCGCATCGCTGAGGTGGTGCGCCAGATGATCGGAGAAATCCGGCCACAACTGATCGAAGCCGCGCTGACCGGCCGTCGCGCAGAGAATGAGAATTTGCGCCATACCGACAACTTCCTGTCCGAGTACGACCTGTGGATGCACCAGCGCTACAAAGAGATACTGGTCGAGTACATCTCCTCGTTCGTCTACGCGTCGGAGGAAGCTGATCCGGAAGTCGTCGGAGACGAAGCCGAGCCGGATTTGTGCGTGCTGGTCGATCCCCTCGATACCAGCGAGCTGGCCGTGCGCGGACTGTACGGCTATACGCATATCATGGTGTACTCACGCACATTAGCTCGGCCGGTTGCAGCGGTCGTCGGTGATATCTTCCATACTATCCAAATATATTTGGCAGCCCGCGATGAGAGTTGCGATGATCGAGCATTCATGATCACCGACGACGGCAACGAATACATTCTTGACAACCCATCTCACGCAAGCCTTTCCGGCGCCCTGGTCACCAATTACATGATGCGCCCCGAAGCACGGTTCCGGCCTCTTGCCGAGCAGCAGAATTTCATCAGCGCGTTGAGTTCGCCGTCTTGGGACGGAAAAGCGAGAGGCCGTATCGGCGTCGATTTCGGCTCGATCGGCTTATGTCATGTAGCGGCCGGATTTTCCGACGCCATGATCGAATTCGCAAAGGGATTCGCAATCTGGGATCTATCGCCTGGTCACTACATTCTTCACGCCGCGGGCGGCACCCTGATCGATCTACACGGAGCACCCATATCGCTGGATTACGGCTTGAGCTCATTGCCCGAAATCAAGAGCGCGATGAACAGGCGCCAAAAATTCATTGCCGCCGGAAACCCGCACCTCGCGAGCGAAATCAGGACAACACTCCACGTGTGAGATCGTATGCACCGGCGACCAGCCCGATTTGCCGATTCAGGCGCCGCGGCCGTTCACTCGCCGAGCACCGAGTGCATCAGGTAGACGTTGTAATCGCTCCAGGTCGACAGGGTGAAGTAGAAGTCCGACCCGGACGACCAGGGGTGAATGAAACCGCCGTACAGCTCGGGGTAGTCCAGTACCGAAACGGTCGGCGTGCTCTCCGACCAGACGCCCTGGGGTGAATCCGCTTCGCGGACTACGATGGCGGCCTTCGCAGTGTCGAGGTAGCTCATCTGCCAGACGTCTCGGGCGGTGTCGTAGCGCACCGAGAGTTCACCGACCGGGCCGTTCACTATCGGTGTGGCCGCGGTGAATCCACCGACGGGAGTCCAGGTGCCGTCCCGCCAGTACTGGTAGGCGGTGGTGTTGAGGATCTGGTCCGCGGGTACCCGCGCCAAGCCGACCGCGCCGAGGCGGGTATTGGGGGTGCCGAACATGTACACATAGCCGCCGTGCGGAACCATCGCGCTGACCTGGAAGTTGGCGAGGCCGAAGATGTTGTCCCAGCGGGCGTGCGGGTCCTTGGTCCAGGTCTCGCCGTGGTCGTCGGAGTAGGCGATGCCGCCGTAGTTGGTGAAGAACGTGCCCGGGGCGCTGTTCCAGGTCCGAATGGACATGTAGCTGAGGTATTGGCGTCCGCCGAGCGCGAAACCCGAGGTGGGAATCGTGGTGACCTCGACGTTGTCGAGCTTGCGGCTGGCGAGGATCTCGGCGGCGTGGCAGCGGCCGTCGGTGACCATCCGGTCGTAGCTCATCCCGTCGGCGAGATCGTGATCGGTGCTGAACGCGAGCACGTTGCTGCGCCAATCCAGCCCCATACCGCCGGGCGGATGGAAACCGCGCCCGACAGTGTCGCCGAACACGGTCGCGATCTCGCCGGGCGCGCTCTCCCACATGATGCCGAGATCGGTGCCGTCCACCTGCCAGCGTTTGTCGGTCCGGTTCACCGAGTTCGCACCAGTCAGTTTGGCCACCTCGCGTGCCGGGCTCAGGCGCGGCGCGGGACGGGCGGGCGACTGCGCCGCTGGTTCGACCGGCGGCTGCACCGGCGGGGGTGGTGGCACCGAACCGGGGTCCGGGCCGGGGCCGGGAAACGCGAAGTGGAACGGCTTGGGATTCAACAAGATCTCCGGAATCCCCAGTTGCGCGGCGAGACTCGGTGGCGCGCCGGGCAGGTCGGTGAGGTCCGGGCAGGGGCTGGTGCACGGGTCCGGCGGCAGCTGCATCGTGATCCGCGTGGGCGTGGGTTCCGGCGCCGCGGGCGGCAGCACGGTAACCACGGGATACGGAATCGGCACCTCGAGTGTCTTGGGCACCAGCGCCTCATGGGTCGGCACCGGGTCGGTCACGCACGGCCCCACGCCCGCCGCGCGATCGGTCATTTCCGGCGCCGCGACGGCAGGCCGATCGGCGTAGACGAGCATTCCCGCGCCGAAGACCATAGCTCCGACCGCGGCCAGCATTCGCGTGGCCATAGCAAACCCCTCGAAATCCGTTGCGGACACAAACTTGCGGACAACGAACCAGCGGACCGACCCTACCTCCTTCGGCTTTCGGAATCCGGCGCGACGACACACCGAATCAACGAGCGCTGGATCAACTGCGGGCCGAGGTATCCGGCTGGGGTGGGTTCTGCTATGTCAGCGGATGCACGGCCAGCTGGGAAGCGATCCACTCGACATCAGTTCGCTCGGTTGCGACGGCGTCGATGAGTTTCACCACGGCCGCGCCGTGTATGCCGGGGGTCAGTCGGTGGCAGCCAAGGATCAGTCGGACCGCCACCCATGCGGTCTGCTTGTTTCCTTCGCTGAACGGCTGCTCGCGGATGACGGATTGGAACACGGCCGCGGCTTTGAGCTCGGGCGTCGGATAGGCCTCCTGACCGAGAGCTATCACGTCGGCTCTGGTGGCGGCCGCCGCAACCAGCCCGAGATCACGAACCCGCCCGCGGCCCTCGGTGACTCGCTGATTGCACTTGATCAGCGCCTCCGGCCGCACTATTCAGTGTCCCGGATCAGGGCCAGAAGCTCGGCGTCCTCGGACATGACCCGGTCCAGAATGACGTCTTCTCTCCGGCTCAGCGCACGGGCGGTGACCCAGTCGCGCAGGGCATCACAGATGGCCGTATTGAGCGAGACGTGGGCGGCCTCGGCCTCAGCGGTGGCTGCCGCGTGCAGGTCCTCGGGAAGTCGCAGGTTCAGATTCGACATAGCACCAATTTAGCACCACGCATGGCATGGCTCGTCGCTGTTCGGGTGACCGGCGACGGCAGCAGGCACCGAACCGGTCCGACTCTCAGTCCGAGACAGTGGCGCCCTAGCCCAGTCGCGCGGTACCTCTCGGCGGAGCCCGCCTGGCGAGGCGGAGTCCTGTGGTCGCGCAGGCGCGGGAGACGGTTGCGCTAGTGCAGGGCCTGAAAGGTCAGGATCGTCGCGCCGATGCGGATCTGGTCGCCGTCGGCGAGCAGCACGCCACTGTCGATCGGGTCATCGTTGACGAAGACGCCATTGGCCGAATGCAGATCCTTGATCAGCAATCCAGCCCGGCTCGGCATGATATGCGCGTGATAACGGCTGGCCCGCGGATCCTCCAGGACCAGGTCGTTATCGGTCATCCGGCCGATGCGCAGGCCGCCCTGTGCGATGGCCACCACGCGACCGTTCGGCAAACGCAACTGACCGCTGCGCACCGCGCGCGGCAGTTCGGTGACCGTCTCGGTCATCGCCGCGGCCAGCCGCTCGACCTGACGGAGTTCGACCGTGCTCAGCGGCTCCTGCCGCAGCACGCGCTGTTCCAGATCGATCAGCGCGGCCCCCGGATCGATGCCCAGTTCGTCGGCGAGCACTCCGCGCACTTTCCGGCACGCTTCCAGCGCGTCCGCTTGCCGCCCGGACAGATACAACGCGGTGATCAACTGACCCCACAGCGGTTCGCGCAGCGGATGCTCGGTAGTCAGCGTGACCAACTCGCCGATCACCGACGACGCACGCCCACAGGCGATTTCGGCGTCGATCCGCGCCGAGGCGACCAGCAGGCGCTCCTCGTCCATGGCGGTGGCGAAACCCTCGGCGAAGGACAGACCGGCCAGATCCGCCAGCGCCCGGCCGCTCCATTCGCGCAGCGCGGAACCGAACAGCTGGGCGGCGCCCGCGTGATCGCCCGCCTCGGCGGCACGGGTGCCCTGCTCCCGCGCCGCCTCGAAACGGCCCAGGTCGCTGGCGGTCTCGTCGATCTCCAAGCGGTACCCGGACGACTCGGTGCGCAGCACCGCCGCCGGATCGATCCCGGAATTCCGCAGCGCCTTGCGCATATTCGATACGAAAACCTGCAGGCTGGCGGCGTAGGAGTCGGGCGGATCCTCGTTCCACACCATGTCCGCGAGAGCGGCCGACGACACCGCGCGCCGCCGATTCACTACGAGCGCGGCGAGCAGAGCTCGCGGTTTGGGCCCGCCGACGGCCACCGGCTCACCGCCGACGAGCAGTCGCACGGGCCCGAGCACGCGCACATCCAGACTCATGTGCACCAAGCCCCCGACGGGTGTCGCAGGGTCAGGCGCTGATCGAGCGTCCAGCGGAGTTCAGGTCGTTGCACGCCTCGACCACGCGCGCCGCCATCGACGTCTCGGCCTTCTTCAGGTAGCTGCGCGGGTCATAGGTCTTCTTGTTGCCCACCTCGCCGTCGATCTTCAGCACACCGTCGTAGTTGGCGAACATATGCCCGGCGACCGGCCGGGTGAACGCGTACTGGGTGTCGGTGTCGACGTTCATCTTGACCACACCGAAGCGCAGCGAGTCCTCGATCTCCGACTTCAGCGAGCCGGAGCCGCCGTGGAAGACGAAGTCGAACGGCTGCGCGTCGGCGGACAGGCCGAGCTTGGCCGCGGCGACCCGCTGGCCCTGTGCCAGCACCGCGGGCTTGAGCACCACGTTGCCCGGCTTGTACACGCCGTGCACGTTGCCGAAGGTGGCCGCGAGCAGGTACTTGCCGTTCTCACCGGCGCCGAGCGCGTCGATGGTCTTTTCGAAGTCCTCCGGCGAGGTGTAGAGCTTCTCGTTGATCTCGGCCTCGACGCCGTCCTCTTCGCCGCCGACGACGCCGATCTCGACCTCGAGAATGATGTTGGCCGCGTGCGTGGCCTTCAGCAGTTCCCGCGCGATTTCCAGGTTCTCGTCGATCGCGATCGCGGAGCCGTCCCACATGTGCGACTGGAACAGCGGGTTCCGCCCGGCGTTGACCCGCTCCTGCGAGATCGCGATCAGCGGACGAACGAAGGTGTCCAGCTTGTCCTTCGGGCAGTGATCGGTGTGCAGCGCGATGGTCACGTCGTATTCGGCGGCCACCACGTGCGCGAACTCGGCCAGGGCGACCGCGCCGGTGACCATGTCCTTCACGCCCAGGCCGGAGCCGAATTCCGCACCGCCGGTGGAGAACTGGATGATGCCGTCGCTGCCGGCGTCCGCGAAGCCCTTGATGGCCGCGTTGATCGTCTCCGACGACGTGCAGTTGATGGCCGGGAAAGCGAAGGAGTTGGCTTTGGCCCGACCGAGCATCTCGGCGTAGACCTCCGGAGTCGCGATGGGCACAGTAAGACCTCCGTTTTGTTGCGGCAAATTTGATGCGGGAAAGACCTCTTTTGTCAGCCTTCACCCTAAGGCAGCCGAAGTTTCGCCTGGTATCCAGGGACGCGATGGATAGTTGACTGGCGAGTAATATTGCCCACAGCGCGAGCATTCTCCGCCGCAGCCGGTACTGTGGGGCCGGTAATTTGCGCTGGCGGCGTCCGACGCGGGAGCGAGCGACGCAGGCCAGCCGGATCGGGACAGGAGGCCACGTGATTCTGCAGGCAGCGACAGAATCGGTGACGAGCAACCTCGCGCTGACCGAGCTGCTCGACCCGATGCACCTGCTCACGGAAACGTGGCTGAAGAACGCGGTGCTTCCGGCCATCCTGGTGATCGTCTTCATCGAGACCGGCCTGCTGTTCCCGCTGCTGCCCGGCGACTCGCTGCTGTTCACCGGCGGCCTGCTGGCGGCGCAGCCGAACCCGCCGGTGTCGATCTGGGTGCTCGTCCCCGCCACCGTCCTGGTCGCGTTCGCGGGTGACCAGTCCGGGTATTGG
Organism: Nocardia glycosmidis; assembly: GCF_052545115.1. Classification (NCBI taxonomy): domain Bacteria; kingdom Bacillati; phylum Actinomycetota; class Actinomycetes; order Mycobacteriales; family Nocardiaceae; genus Nocardia; species Nocardia glycosmidis. Next base: position 372,262 of record NZ_JBQWRH010000002.1, read on the forward strand.
ATCGGCCGGGCGATCGGGCCCGCCCTGTTCCACAAAGAGGACACCCGCTTCTTCAAGAAGCACTACGTGACGGAAACACACGCTTTCTTCGAGAAGCACGGGCCCAAGACGATCATCTTGGCCCGTTTCGTGCCCATCGTGCGGACCTTCATGCCGGTGCTGGCCGGCGTGTCCAAGATGGACTACCGCAAGTTCGTCGCGTTCGACCTCGTCGGCGCGGTGCTCTGGGGCGGCGGTGTCACGGTGCTCGGCTACTTCCTGGGTAACATCGCGTTCATCCGGGACCATGTCGAGGCGATCTTCCTGCTCATCGTGTTCGTGTCGATCCTGCCCGGTATCACCGCGGTGGCGAAGAAGCTTCTCGGCCGCCGCGCACCGGAGGCTGCCGCGGCCGAGGCGGATACCATCGAGTTGACCGCTTCGACGAGCGATCCCGCACGCTGAGCCGGCGTTGTCGACGGCGTCTGCGCCCCTAGCTGTGGGCAGTTTCGATCCGCTGATGTCGGCGGGACCCGCGCTCGTCTGGACAGTGGTGCTGGCTTTCGTCTTCCTGGAATGCGCGGTAATTCTCGGGCTGTTCCTGCCGGGTGACTCCATGCTCATCACGGCGGGCATCGTGATGGCCTCGCACGCCTCCGGCGAAGCGCACGTGTGGGCGCTTTCGGTGGGCGCGATGATCGCGGCCGTCGCGGGCAACCAGGTGGGATATGTGATCGGGCAGCGCACCGGACAACATCTGGTCGCCCGCAAGGACGGTAGATATATCAACGTCCGCAATCTGCAGCGGGTGGCGCAGTTGCTGCATCGGCACGGGTTCGTCGCAGTGCTGGTCGCACGGTGGATTCCGTGGGTCCGCACGCTCTGCCCGTCGGTCGCGGGCGCGGCGCGAATGGACCACCGCAAGTTCACCGTGGCCAGCACCATCGGCGCGATCGTATGGGCGCCGGTGCTGTTGCTCATCGGCTACTACGCGGGCAACTTCCTGGGGCGGGTGCCGTGGCTGATGCCGATCGTGATCGGCACGCTGGTGGTGGGCCTGATCATCGGAACGGTGCTCGGCGTGCGGCACTACCGGCAGGAGATGTCCCGGCCCGCCGAGGACTTCGACCTGGAGGACGCGCCGACCGTGGCGCTGGAGACCGAACGCTGCCGCGGGCTCACAGACCCGCGGCGCTGACCTGATAGGCCGCCTCCATCAGCAGCCAGCCCGACAGCTGCACGGACAGATCACGTTCCGGCACCTTCGACGAGGTCACCGAACCGCCCGCGGTGAAGTATCCCGCTCCGGCGCTGCCACCGGGCAGCTGTGCGGGCTTGTTCCAGTCGTGCCCGAACAGAGGCTCGCCCTCGACCTCGAGCCTGTTCGCCCAGGCCGCCGTGGCGGACGCGCGCACGATCGCGGCGGCCGCGCGGCGATCCGCCAGTTGCGTGGGGCCGTCGCCGGGCAGCATCATCGCCACAATCGCGAGGTAGCGAGCCAGGATGCCGTTGAAGAGTCCGCCGTCGCCGCCACCGCCGCCGTGCACGACGCCACCTGTGGTCAAGTGGTTCTCGACGGCCGCAAGCAGCCGGTGCACTCGTTCGGTGTGCCGGGCCTCGCCGGTTTGCAGAGCCAGTTCGGTCTCCAGACCGAGCACCACCCCCTGGCAGTAGGTGAAGACGGGACGCTCGATCTCGCCGGAGGGCAGGTGGATCCCGTCCACGATCAAACCGGTCTCCCGGTCCCGCAGCGTCGCGTCCAACCAGTCGGCTATCTCCTGGGCACGCTGGATCCGGCCGAGTCGCAACAGCGCGATGGCGGCGGGACCATTGGCGGGGGCGTTGAAGTAGTCCGAGCCGATACGCCACGGCAGTCCGCCGCCCGTCTGCGGCTCCCAGCCCTCGTACAGCGTGTTCTCCAGCGCGACCAACGCGGTGCGCACATCGGCGCCCTGGGTGCGCTCGGCCCGCTCCAGCGCGATCGCCAGCCAGGCCATGTCGTCGTAATAGCGGTTCGTCCACCCGGTGAGATTGCGCAGGCGATGCGCGCGCGCCAGTGCGGCGATTCGCTTGCGCCGCATGGGAGTCGGCGCGCGGTTGGCGGCGTCGGTCGCGCAATCGAGCAGATGCGCCTGCCACCAGTAGTGCCACGAACCGAATAGTCGTTCGCGTTTGGTGGCCGGCCAGCCCACCACACCCAGCTCCGTGCCCGGCAGCACCCATAGCGCACGCAGATGACGCGAGACGATGGCGGATTCGGCCATGTCGGCCCGTTCGGACCACAGTATCGCCGGAGCGACGGCGTCCCGGCCGGACCGCGAAGGGCCGGCCGACGGATGCGGTGCCGCGGAGGCCGATCCGGCGTGCTCCGCGTGCGGCACGTCGATATCGTCGCTCCGCGAGGTCATGTCTCCATGGTGCCAGGATCGAACGCATTTTTGCGTCCGATTTGTTACGAAAGCGATGTGAAATCGTCGTGCTTCGCTCGGTGATCGGAAGATCCGCTGGTCACGCCGCCGAGCCGCTCGTGCGCGCCTACCAGGCCGTCGCGAGATCGGCGTGTTGCCGGATCCACGCGTGCATCGCGATCCCCGCCGCCACGCCCGCGTTGATGCTGCGAGTGGAACCGAACTGCGCGATCGACACCGTCAGCACGGCGACCTGTTTGGCGTGCTCGGTGACTCCTGGCCCCTCCTGACCGAACAGCAGCAGGCATTCGCGCGGCAGCGTGACGGTCTCCAGCGGGACCGAACCCGGCACGTTGTCGACGGCGACGATGGTCAGACCCGCGCGCTCGCTGAAGGCGAGCAGCTCGCCGATATCGGCGTGATGCTCGATGTGCTGGTAGCGGTCGGTCACCATCGCACCGCGCCGGTTCCAGCGCCGCCGGCCGACGATGTGCACGGCCGCGGCAGCGAAGGCATTCGCCGTGCGGACCACCGTGCCGATGTTCGCGTCGTGCCCGAAGTTCTCGATCGCGACATGGAACGGATGCCTGCGCCGATCGATATCGGCGACGATCGCCTCGCGGCTCCAGTACCGGTAGGCATCGACCACGTTGCGGCGGTCGCCACCGGCCAGCAGTTCCGGATCCAGACGCGGGTCCTCCGGCGGCGCCCCCGCGTGCTCGACCGCCCACGGGCCGACGCCATGCGCGTGCACACCCCACTCCGTCGGCCCGGGAAGGTCCTGGTCCGTTGCGTCCGGCACTGGATGGCTCACGCTGACGATGCTAATTCCGGCCGCCACACCGATGACGGGCGGCCACGGCTGGACTCAGTAACCGGACGAGCTTCCCGCGAAGGCACCGATCACGAGGAGCACCAGGAAGAACACGCCGAACAGGAGGCTGAGGCACAGCAGCACCGTCGCGATAATGCCGCAGATGTAGCCCGCGTTGACATTTCCCCGGCCGCCGATGGCGCCACCGGACGAGTCGATCTCGTTGAGTGCGCGCTTGCCCATCACCCAGGCGAAGGGACCCATGAACTGGCAGAACACGAGGCTCAGGATGCCCAGGATCAGGATCGTGGTGGCTTGCGGGTGGTCCGGTGGCGGACCGTACGCACCATAGGCTGGGTAGCCGTATGGTGGCGGCTGCGGCGGGTAGCTCATCCGCGGGATGGTAGCGGTGTGCCGTCACACCACCATTCATCGGTGTCCTGTGCAAGACTGGCCACGACGCGGTAGCCGTGCGGGGAGGGAGGAAGCGATGACCGTCGAAATGCACTGGCCTGATCATCTGCTGACCCTGGAGGACTGGACCGCGCTGCCAGAGGACAACAGCCGCAGTTACGAGCTTGTCGAGGGGGTTCTGGTCGTATCGCCGAGGCCGGTCTTGCGCCATCAGTTTGCGGTCTGGCAGCTGGCTGCTCAGCTCCACCCACAGCTGCCCGGTCAGCTGTGCGCGGTGACCGAGGCCGAGGTGATCATCGACGCGGCGTTGCCGCCGACGGTGCGCGTGCCGGACGTCGTGGTGATCCCGAACAAATCGCTGGAAGACGATCTGGCCCGCGCCCAGCCCGAGGACGTCGTGCTCGCCGTCGAGATCCTGTCCGACGGTTCGCGCCGCACCGATCGTGTGACCAAGTTCTTCGAGTACGCCGACGCCGGTATCGAGCACTACTGGCTGGTCGACTTGGACGAGCCTGCCAGCCTGGCCGCCTATCGCCTGGTCGATGGGAACTACGAATTGGTCGCAGAGCAATCCGGCCAGATGGGGCTGGAGCTCGCCGAAACGCCGATCACGATCGATATCGCCGCACTGACCAGCACTCGCACGGACCGATAGCCCTTCGCGACGGGCGCGGCAGGCCTATTCTGGAGGTCTGGCGCTCGGGGTGGAGGCTGGCATGGATCACGAGCGGATGCTGCATACGGTGCTCGGTGTGACGGCCGGGTATCTGGTGCTGCTGGCGTTGTGGCTGGGGTGGGTAGTGCATCGGACACCACCGGGAACCGTGCCCTATCAGATCGTCGCGTTGGTCGGATTGTTCGGCACCTGCGCGGGAATCGGGATGATTTTCGCGGCGCGACCGTCGAAAGCGGACCGGAAGCTGTGGCGGCACGGCCTGGAGGGGTGGGCGACCGTCGAGGGCGTGCATCCGCTGGAACGCACCGACCACTCCACCGAACTCACCGAACTGGATCTCGAATTGACCGTGCCCGGATCCGAAAGTTATCGGGGGACCGTTGTTTTCGACGCCACCCCAGCCGACAAACCGCGCCTCGTGGTCGGCGAGATCCTCTCGATCCGCGTCGATCCCGCGAACCGGGACCGCATCATTCTGGTGCTATGACCACAGTCTTCACATGCGCTTTCGGATCAGCCAGCAGGTACTGCGCGGCGGCGTAGGTCGCCAGGATGACACCTTCGGTCACCCGGCGGGCCCGCTCGCCGCGCGCGAACAACCGCCGCAGCACGACGAGGCCGTCGGAGACGGTGAACAGCAGCGCGCCGAGACCGAGGCGGCTGCGTGGATCAGCACCGGGAATATTCACGCCCGCAAGGTTTTTCGCGGCGGGTGCCAGTGCGGGATCGGAAGCCAGCGCAGCCGCGGCACCCAAGGTGACTCCGTAAGCCGCCAGCGGTGCGGCCACCGATGGAGCTTTCACCCGCAGTAATCCGATCGCCGCCAGCCAGGCCGCCACTCGGGGGACGACCGCCGCGCCGGTGGGCCGGCCACCCATCCGCCACCAGAGCGCCGAGTACCCGGCCTGCATCACCGCGAACGACGACGCGCCCGCGATCAACCGACGATCGTCATCCGGGTCGATGAGCAGAATATCGCCGACCGTCGCCGCGCCGAGCGACCCGATCAGCACGGCGCGATCGGCGGGCGGCAATACGGTGCCCTGGGTCGCTACATCGGCCGCGAGCAGCGGCATCAGCAGCGGTTTCGCGATCCACTGCGCCCGCTTCCGGCCGGTGACCGCCCCGCAGACGGTGACCGCCGCCGCGACGAGGAATCCGGCTCGAAACGAGCGCATCGGTCAGAAGCTCGGTTCGGCCGGAGCGGGCGGCAGGGTGACCACCTGGCCCGCGTAGCTCAGGCCCGCGCCGAACCCGAGCAGCAACGCGGTCTGGCCACCCTTGGCTTTGCCGGTTACCAGCATCTCTTCGATCGCGAGCGGGATGGAGGCGGCCGAGGTGTTGCCGGTGTTCTCGATGTCGCCTGCCATCGGAACCTCGTCGGCCAGGCCGAGGTTCTTCTTCATCAGCTCGTTGATGCGGGCATTGGCCTGGTGCGGGACGAACACCTCGATGTCCTCCTTGGCCACGCCGGACACCTCCAGCGCGGTGGAAAGCGCCCGTGGCAGGGTGACGGCGGCCCAGCGGAACACGCGCGGTCCCTCCATCCGCAGCGACATCCGGCCGACCGGCTGGAGCTGCGGATCGAGGCCCTGCATGGACTGCGCCCGGTGCATGTACTCCAGGAAGTCGATGTCCTGCGTGATCGCGGAGGCGTTCTCGCCGTCGCTGCCCCACACCGTCGGCGAGATGCCGTTCTCCTCGCTCGGGCCGACCACCACCGCGCCGGCACCGTCACCGAAGATCATCGCGGTGCTACGGTCGGTCGGGTCGAGCCCGACTGTCATCGTCTCAGCGCCGATGAGCAGGACATATTCGGCCGAGCCCGAGCGGATCAGGTCGGCGGACACACCGAGGCCGTAGCCGAAGCCGCCGCAGCCGGAGGTCAGGTCGAAGGCGGCGACGCCGTTGATCCCGATGTCGTAGGCCACCTGCGGCGCGCCGTGCGGGGTGAGTGTCAGCCAGCTGGAGGTAGCCAGGATCACGGCACCGATCTTGGACCGATCGATGCCGCTGTTGGCGATCGCGCGCTCGCCTGCTGCCGCGGCGATCGACCGCAGCGTCTCGTCACCGCTGATCCAGCGCCGGTTGCGGACACCGGTGCGGTCGTAGATCCACTCATCGGTGGAATCCAGCACCTCACACACTTCGGCATTGCTGACCACGCGTTTGGGTCGGTAGGCACCGATTCCGAGCATCGCGACGTTCTCGCGACTTCGGTTTACTGCAATGCGCACCACTGGTGACTCACACGACCCTTCACCTTCTAGAACTCAGACCATCGACCAGGCTATCCCAGTGCGAGATCCCGCAAGCCGAGGATCGACCGGTATTCCAGTCCCTCCGCGGCGATCACCTGGTCTGCACCGGTCTCCCGGTCGACGACAGTGGCGACTCCGACAACGGTAGCGCCCGCCGCGCGCAACGCGTGCACCGCGGTCAGCGGTGAATTGCCCGTGGTGGTGGTGTCCTCGACAACCAGAACGCGCTTGCCGGCGACCTCCGGACCCTCGATCTGGCGCTGCATGCCATGCGACTTCGCGGCCTTGCGAACCACGAAGGCGTCGATCGGCCGACCGGGGGCGTGCATCACCGCCAGAGCGACCGGGTCAGCGCCCATGGTCAGGCCCCCCACGGCGGCGAAATCCCAGTCCGCGACCAGCTCGCGCAGCAACTTGCCGATCAGCGGCCCCGCCTCGTGATGCAGAGTCGCGCGGCGCAGGTCGATGTAATAGTCGGCTTCCTTGCCCGAGGACAGCGTGACCCGGCCGTGCACTACCGCGAGCTCGCGCACCAGCGCGGCCAAACTGTCCCTGTTGTTGGTAACCACCTGGTCGATCATGTCTATGTCCTTCCGCGTGCGTTGAGCAGCCCGCGATTGAGTCGGGCCACCAGGGTTCGCGGGATCAATCCGGCGACGGTAGTGAGCGCTTTGTACTGCAGACCGGGCACGCTGAGCACCCGGTCGGACTCCAGATCACGCAGCGAGCCGGCGACTACCTGGTCGACGCTCAGCCACAGCGCTTTCGGCACCGACGACATCTCGATACCGGCGCGCTCGTGGAATCGCGTGTGCACGAATCCCGGGCACAGGGCCTGGACCCGCACTCCGGTTCCGGCTAATCCGCCTGCCAACCCTTCCGTGAAGGATACGACGTAGGCCTTGGAGGCCGAATACGTCGAGCCGCGTCCGGGAACCAGGCCCGCCACACTGGCCACGTTGACAACGCAGCCCTTCGCCGCGGCGACCATCGACGGCAGCGCGGCCCTGGTGAGCTGGACCACCGACGTCACGTTGACATCCAACTGCGCCTGCAGCTGCTCGGGCGGCAACGTCCAGAACTCCCCCGAGTGCGCGAATCCCGCATTGTTGACCAGGAATTCGACACCGTCCGCCAGCCGCGCCGCGATCCGCTCGCGATCGGGCGCCCGCGCGAGATCCGCGACGAGCACCTGCGAGCGGGTGCCGAAACGGTGCTCCAAGTCGGTCGCGAGGGCCACGAGACGCTGCTCGTCCCTGGCGACCAGCACCAAGTCGTGACCGAGCGCGGCCAGGCGAGTCGCATAGCCGTGACCGATGCCCGAGGTCGGGCCGGTGACCAATGCCACCGGACGGGTGGCGCCGGGCAGACGCGGATGCGGGACCTCGGTCATGACGGCGCGATCGTTCGCAGCCGTGCCGACCCAGCCCCGGAGGGCGCGCGACCGATCACTGCGGCACAGGTCCCTGATAGGGCCGGAACCCGGGGTGGAACGGTCCACCGGGCGGGTCGGTGGGCCCGTCCACCCCGGCCGACCGGCTCTCCGCAGCGGGACGCTCCTCGTGCCCTTCCCGCGGCCGAACGCTCTCGCCCGCCCGATCTTCGGCACGGACCCGATCTTCTTCACGGACCCGGGCACGCGCGTCCGGCACCACCGCGAGCGACGGGCGACGCGGAGGTTCCGGCCTGTCGTCGGCCGTGGTCAGCGGCGCGCGCTCGTTCACGTAGCTGTCCTCGCCGACCAGCGCTTCGTCGCTCTCGGGCTCGTTGCGCACCCGCGGCAGCTGCGGCCGGGCGGAACCGCCCTCGGCGTCGTCCTCGGCATCGTGTTGCCACTCGCGTGGATGCGGACGGCCCGGGTCGTGCCCGCCGCCGTCGAAATGCGGCTCGCTGACCGGGGGCAGCACGTGCAGCAGACCGGACAGGCGCAGCACCGCGTCGATCGCGCTCTCCCAGTCTTTCGGGGGGGTGCCCACCGCCAGCATGCCCAGGGTCCAGTTGCCCTCGCTCCAGAGCATCTGCACGGTGTCCGACAGGTTCTCGATGAAGGCGACCATGCGCTGATCGACAGCGTGCCTGGCGATTTCGGGGTTGGTCGCGAAAACCACCCGGTCCCCGATCGCGCCGAGCAGTTCCAGATCGTGGTCCTTGGGCGGCGCGGCGGTCTTCAGCCGCATGTCCACGTCGATGTCCGAGCCGATCTGTCGGCGGACCGCGACCAGAGTCGCGGCATCCTCCAGATCGAACAGCACGAATTTCTCGCCCTTACGGACGCCGGAGACCACGTCGACCGCGGACAGATAGCCCAGTTTGGCCAACGCGCCACGCCGCCACGTAGCGGGCAGCGCGGGCTCCACGGACACGTAGGTATAGCCCTGGGATTTCGCCCAGACCTGTCGTGCGTGACCGGTCCGCTGCCGCTGGAGCCGATCGAAATACAGCAACACGATCGCGCCCACGAGCGCGATCGCCGCCAATCCGAACCACATTGCCGTCATCGCCGCCTAGCCTAATAGGCCCGGCCGGACATAGTCCGTCATTGGCCCCGCGCCGGGCCGAGGGAACACGAGACGGCCGCCGAACGAGCTCATCCGGCGAACGCGAGTCACCGTCCACCCCCGCCGCCTCATCGCCCACCGCCTCATCGTCCGCCGCCGGGCAGCGTGGTGCCGATGATCACCTTGGCCTGAATCGATCCGTCCGCCGCCTTGTCACCCTGGATCAGCACCAGCTCGCCGGTTTTCAGATCGGACACCGTGGTGCCCGACAGCGAGATCACCTGGGTGCCGCCGTCGGTATGCACGGTGACGGTCTGGCCGAGCACCGTGCTCACCGTCAGCGCGCCGCCGTTGTTACCGGTGATGGTGCCCATGGTCGTGCCGCGGCCATCGGCATCGCCGAGGCCGGGCAGGCCCGGCAGCCCACTCGGCGGAGTCGGCGCGCCGGTTCCGGCGCCCGGATGCGACCTGGTCGTGACCGGCGCCGAGGAGGCCGCCACGGTATCGCTGGAACCGGAATCACTGCCGCCCAACACCATGCCCGCGACCACGCCTATCGCACCGATCAACAACACGACGCCGATCCCGAGCGCGACCCACAGGCCGGTATTGCGCCGCGGTGGCCGCGGCTGCTGCGGCGCGGCCCCACCGGGCGGCACCGTCGTTGCGGCCCATCGGTCGTCGGCGCCGGCCTGGTAGGCGGCCCACTGAGCGTCGTAGGACGGGAACTCCCGCGTGGCATTCGGTCCTGGCGGCGGCCATCCCCCGTACTCCTGGGTCGGAGGATATTCCGAGGGTGCGCCGGTGCCGTACGCCTGGGTGTACTCCGCGGTATGCGCCGGCTCCCGGTATCCGGACTTGCCCGGCGGACCGAGGTGCTCGGTCGGCGCATCCTCCGGCCGTCCCCACGGATCGTTCGGGTTGGTCATGCATCCCAGCGTAGGTGGTCTTGTGGATTTGCCGCGCCTGCGGCGCTGCGTGTGCTGTGTTTGTTTGGCAGCGCCTGCGGCGCTGCGTGTTCGCGGGCCCGGGGAGTCTCGTGACCGTGCCCCTGGCAGGCCAGGACACGTCACGCGGCCCGCGCGGTAAGGCCGCTCGCGGTGCCGTGGCCAGGTCTTTGCCGGCCGACGGGTACGGATTGTGGTTCGTTCGCTGTGGAGGTGCGACGCGCCTCCACAGCGAACCGGGACTCACCGGCCGACGAGCAGGCTGTCGCCGTCCGGCGACACGGTCACCTTGACGCTGTCGCCATCGGCGACCTCGCCCGCGAGCAGTTCCTTGGCGAGCGTGTCGCCGATGGCCTGCTGGATCAGCCTGCGCAGCGGGCGAGCGCCGTAGGCGGGGTCGTAGCCGCGAACGGCGAGCCAGAACCTGGCCGAATCGCTGACATCGAGCTTCAGCCTGCGCTGCGACAGCCGCTTCTGGAGTTGGTCGAGCTGGATGTCGACGATGGTCTCCAGCTGGTCCTCGTCCAAGGCGTGGAAAATGACCACGTCGTCGAGGCGGTTGAGGAACTCCGGCTTGAACGCCGAACGGACCGCGTTCAGCACGAACTCGCGATCACCACCCGCACCGAGGTTCGAGGTCAGGATGAGGATCGTGTTGCGGAAGTCCACGGTACGGCCCTGTCCGTCGGTGAGCCTGCCCTCGTCGAGCACCTGGAGCAGGATGTCGAACACATCCGGGTGCGCCTTCTCGATCTCGTCGAACAGCACGACCGTGTAGGGCCTGCGCCGCACCGCCTCGGTGAGCTGGCCGCCCTGGTCGTAGCCGACGTAGCCGGGCGGCGCGCCGACCAGCCGGGCGACCGAGTGCTTCTCGCTGTACTCGCTCATGTCGATCCGGACCATGGCGCGCTCGTCATCGAACAGGAAGTCCGCCAAGGCCTTCGCCAGCTCGGTCTTGCCGACACCGGTCGGGCCGAGGAACATGAACGACCCGGTCGGGCGGTTCGGGTCGGCGACACCGGCGCGCGAGCGGCGCACGGCATCGGACACCGCTTGCACCGCCTCGGTCTGCCCGACCACGCGGCGCCCCAGCTGCTGCTCCATGCGCAGCAGTTTCTGCGTCTCGCCCTCCAACATCCGGCCCACCGGGATGCCGGTCCACGAGGACACCACCTCGGCGATGTCGTCGGGTCCGACCTCCTCCTTGAGCATGACCTCGCCGTCTCCGGCCGCGGCGGAGGTCTGCTCCGCCTCGGCGAGCTGCTTCTCCAGCGCGGGAATCCGGCCGTAGCGCAGCTCGGCCGCTTTGCCCAGATCACCGTCACGCTCGGCACGCTCCGACTCACCGCGCAGCGCTTCCAACTGCTCCTTCAGCGTGCGCACCTGGTCGATCGCGTTCTTCTCGTTCTGCCAGCGGGTGGTCAGCTGGTTGAGCCGCTCACGCACATCGGCGAGCTCGGCGCGCAGTTTCTCCAGGCGCTGCTTGGAGGCTTCGTCGGTCTCCTTGGTCAAGGCGACCTCTTCGATCTCCAAACGGCGCGCCGCACGCTCCACCTCGTCGATTTCCACCGGGCGGGAGTCGATCTCCATGCGCAACCGGGAGGCCGACTCGTCGACCAGGTCGATCGCCTTGTCCGGCAGGAACCGGGAGGTGATGTAGCGGTCCGAGAGGGTTGCGGCGGCGACCAGCGCGGAATCGGTGATGCGTACGCCGTGGTGCACCTCGTAGCGGTCTTTGATGCCGCGCAGAATGCCGATGGTGTCCGCCACCGACGGCTCCCCGACCAGCACCTGCTGGAAGCGCCGCTCCAAAGCGGCGTCCTTCTCGATGTGCTTGCGGTACTCATCCAGCGTCGTCGCGCCGACCAGGCGAAGCTCGCCGCGGGCCAGCATCGGTTTGATCATGTTGCCCGCGTCCATCGCCGATTCCCCGGTGGCGCCCGCGCCGACGATGGTGTGCAGTTCGTCGATGAAGGTGATGATCTGACCCGCGCTGTTCTTGATGTCCTCCAGCACGGCCTTGAGCCGTTCCTCGAATTCGCCGCGGTACTTCGCGCCGGCGACCATCGCGCCGAGGTCGAGCGCGACGACGGACTTGCCGCGTAACGACTCCGGCACATCGCCCGCCACGATGCGCTGGGCCAGGCCCTCGACGATCGCGGTCTTGCCGACGCCGGGCTCGCCGATCAGCACCGGATTGTTCTTGGTGCGGCGGCTCAAAACCTGGACCACACGGCGGATTTCGGTGTCCCGGCCGATCACCGGGTCGAGTTTGCCGGAACGGGCGGCCTCGGTGAGATCGGTGGAGTACTTCTCCAGCGCTTGGTAGCTGCCCTCCGGATCGGGGCTGGTCACCCTGGCGCTGCCGCGCACGGTGGTGAACGCGGCACGCAGCTCGTCCGCGGTGGCGCCGTACTTGGCGAGCAACATCGTCACGTCGGAGTCGCCCTCGGCGAGCCCGACCATGACGTGCTCGGTGGAGACGTACTCGTCACCGAGTTCGGTGGCCAGGCGCTGTGCGGCGGTGATCGCGGCGAGCGCCTCCCGGCCCAACTGTGGCGTGGTGGTGGCGCCGGTGGCCCTGGGGAGCCGGTCCACGATGTCCTGTGCCTCGCGCCGCACGGTCGCCGGATCGGTGCCGACGGCCTTCAGCAAGGGCGCGGCGATGCCGTCGGTCTGATCGAGCAACGCCACCAGCAAGTGCGCCGGACGGATATCCGGATTGCCCGCGGCGGACGCCGCCTGCAGTGCGGCGGTCAGGGCCGCCTGGGTCTTGGTGGTGGGATTGAACGAGTCCACGAGTCACCTTCCTACTAGTCGATTCGCAGGTGCCCAGTCGCGACCTCGCAGGAACCGCGATCTCGCAGGACCAGGTCCGGCTCGGCACCATTTCTATCCGTCCAACGTCGGAAAGGTTGAGTCTGTTCCACTCAAGTTTGAAATTTTTCCGCCAGCCGTTCCAGCCGCGTCGATGGTTCGCCGGGCTCGATTCGAACGCTACGCCGCGACAAGGGCGAAAGCGACGAGTGCGACACCGCCGAAAGCGGTGAATGCGCACGTCGGCGGGCTTCGGGCGCCTACGATGACCACGGCCGTCAGTCGATGCCTCACTATTCAGCCCGAGTCGAGGAGCCAACGGATGCGCGCAATCGTGGTACGGAAGTTCGGAACGACACCGGAGCTAGCCGAGATGCCGATGCCCGAGCCAGGGCCGGGAACCGTGCGGGTGCAACTCCAGGCGGCGGGGGTGAATCCCTTCGACCAGCGGATGGCCTCCGGCGTGCTGGACGGCAAGCTGCCGCACGACTTTCCGATGATCCTCGGGGTGGACGGCGCGGGCACCGTCGCGACGCTCGGGGCGGGCGTCAGCCGGTTCGCGGTCGGCGACCGCGTAGTCGGCAAGTTCCTCACTCCGCCGGTCGGCCACGGCAGTTTCGCCGAGTACGCGGTGCTGCCCGAAGGCGGCACACTGGTACCGATCCCGGTCGGCGTGCCGACAGTCCAGGCCGCGGCATTGCCGACCGCGGGGGTCACCGCGCAGGACCTGGTGGACGCCACCCACATTCAGCCCGGTCAGACCGTGCTGATCGTCGGCGCCACCGGTGGCGTCGGCTCGTTCCTGGTGCAACTGGCCAATATCGCGGGCGCGCATGTCATCGCGACGGCGCGGGGCGACTCCGCGGACCAGATGACCCGTCTCGGTGCCGCCGAGACGGTCGACTACACCGCCGGCCCGGTGCGCGACCAGGTCCTCGCCGCGCATCCGGACGGGATCGACGTCCTGTTCGACCTGGTGAGCGAGCCCGAGGTACTTGCGGAACTGACCGCAGTGGTCCGTGACGGCGGGACGGTCTACTCCACGATTTTCGCCGCCGACGAGGACGCCTTGCGCGCCCGGTCCATCAAGGGCGGCAATATCGAATCCAAAGGCAGAGCACCGGAATTGGCCCGGCTGATCCAGCGTGTCGCCGCCGGCGACGTGGTGGTGCCGATCGATGCGACCGTTGCGCTCGAGGACGGCCCCTCGGTCATCGGTGCGGCGGGCGCGCGCGGCAAAACCGTGCTCGCCATTTGAGCGCTGCCGCCAACCGGGTGGATCGCGCCCGGAGGTGTGCTCGAGCACCGAGCGGCCGAATTCGGCCCGTTTCCGAAGCCGACAACTACCGGCAACTCACCGACCCCAGCGGATCGGCGGACGGGCTCGTCTTCCGGCCGACCGTCGATGGAACCGGCAGAGCAGATCCCGCATGATACCGAGCAGGTCGTCCCTACGGTCCGTGCCGGCACCCGCCTGACCAGCTGTCTCCTCGCGACGACGCGGCGAGAGTTCCGGTGCCCCGACAGCCGCCATCGGACGGGGGCAGCCGCATCGCCTGTTTGCCCACCGATTACCGTTGGCCGAGCCTTATGGGCTTGTACCCACACGACCACGGCATTTTCGGGGATACTTGTCGCCGGGAGACCGCCGGTAACGGGCGTGTCTCCGGGAAGAACCGAGGGAAAGGAAGCTCGACGTCGTGGATGCGCGTTCGGCTGCGCTGGTCCGCGCCAATTTCCGTACGGTGATCGAATCGCCGAATGGACCCGAGCGGCTGGTCAGCGCCTTCTACGGACATTTGTTCGCCGAGGCTCCCCGGCTGCGCGAGTTGTTCCCGCCCGCCATGGACCTGCAACCCAAGCGGATCGCCACGGCCATTCAGTACGTGCTCGACCACCTGGAGAACTGGGACCGGGCGCAGAAATTTCTGGAACAACTCGCCCGCGACCACCGCAAATTCGGTGTCGAGGCGGCGCACTACGACCTCGCTGGGCGCGCCCTGCTGGCCGCGTTCCGGGTCTACAACGGCCCGGCCTGGCACCGCGACCTGGAGGATGGCTGGCGCGACATCGCCATCCTGATCTCCGCGTCCATGGCCATCGGCGCCAACTCCGACAAATCCCAGCCGTTCTGGCCGGCTACGGTGGTGGGCCATCGCCGCGTACTGGAGGACCTGGCCATCGTGCGCCTGCAGTCCGACGGGCCGGTGCCCTACCAGGCCGGGCAATATGTGCCGGTCACGGTGCCGCAGCGTCCGAAGATGTGGCGTTACCTGTCCCCGGCCATTCCGTCCAATCCGTATGGCGAGATCGAGTTCCATGTACGCAAGATCCGCGGCGGATGGGTCAGCCCCGCCATCGTCAACGAGACCAAGGTCGGCGACCGGTGGCAGATCGCCGGGCCGCTGGGCGGTCTGCATGTCGACCGGGACAGCGGCCGCGACGTGCTGATGATCGGGGCGGGCACCGGCATCGCCCCGCTGCGCGCGCAACTGATCGAGATGGGTCAGCGCGGCATCAATCCGCGGGTGCACTTCTTCATCGGCGGCCGCTACCCGTGCGACCTGTACGACGTGGAGAACATGTGGCAGCTGTCGCAGAGCAACCCCTGGCTGACCATCGTGCCGGTGTGCGAGGAGAAGACCAACCCGTGGTGGTACCCGCATCCGGCGCAGGACGCACCGTACGGCATGCACCGGCGCCTGATCGGTAACCTGGGCGCGGTGGTCGCGAGCTTCGGTGCGTGGGCGGACCGGCAGATCCAGATCGCCGGTTCGGCGCGCATGATCGCGGACACCCGCCGCGCGCTCATCGCGGTCGGCACGCCGGAGCAGATCATCAGCTGCGACCCTGTGTAGGAGAAGGAGGCCCCGGTGGGGGATCCGAGCATGCTCGGTAACGGTGTGCCAGAGGCGCCGGAATGGACGGCGACCGTTGTCGGACATCATCGGCTGCGGCACGACGTCGCAGTGATCCGATTGATCGGTGAGTTCGTGCCGTTCGCCGCGGGCCAATCGGTCGAGGTGCGGGTGCCGCAGCATCCCGGCGTGCGGCGCAGGCTCTCCCCGGCGCTGCCCCCTTCGCTGGACGGCAAATTGGAGTTCCACGTGCGGACCGTGCCGAGCGGCTGGTGCAGCGGCGCGATCGTGGCCGACACCCGAGCGGGTGACGAGTGGCGGATCGGCGCCCCGCTCGGTGGGCTCTGGGTGGACCCGGACGGCGACGAGGTGGTGATGATCGCGGGTGGTACGGGATTGGCGCCGATGCGCGCGCAGATCCTCGACCTGGCCCGCAAGCCGGAGCCGCCGCGTACCTATCTGTTCGTCGGCGGGCGCTGCCCGCGCGACCTTTACGCGGCCGACATGCTGTGCCTACTGGCCGACGAACTGCCCTGGCTCACCGTGGTCCCGGTCGTGGAACGCCTCGAGGACCCGGACTGGGCCGACGAGTGGTACGAGCAGTCCCGCGTCGACATCGGCTTCGCACCCGACGACCTGTTGCAGGGCACCCTCGCCGACGTCGTGAGCTCACACGGCGCATTCCTCGAACACCAGGTCCTCGTCTGCGGCTCCCCCGCAATGGTCCGAACCACCGTAGACCGCCTCCTCGAAACCGGAACCCCCGCAGAGCGAATCCGATTCGAGGGCCTCTGACTCTCCAGAGCCACACCGGCCGCCCAGCCGGTCGGTGATCATCGCGATCCGGAAAACGACACTGCCGAACAATTCAAAACAGCGGATCGTGGCGGATGTTCTTGGCCGGCGTCCCCGCGGCCATCAGA
Organism: Nocardia glycosmidis; assembly: GCF_052545115.1. Lineage (NCBI taxonomy): Bacteria > Bacillati > Actinomycetota > Actinomycetes > Mycobacteriales > Nocardiaceae > Nocardia > Nocardia glycosmidis. The sequence continues at coordinate 388,857 of NZ_JBQWRH010000002.1, forward strand.
CGGAACTTCGTGGTCTGCACCATCGAGGGTGAACCGACGATCTGCACGTCACGGTCTGCCCAGGCGCCGAAGCTCGCGACTACTTTGCCGATCTGTCCGATCACGCGCGGTTCCAGGCCGGGCAACAGGCCCCGAAAAACATCGGGTTCGACGTGCCACCACGGGTTTTCGTCGAGTTCGCTCACCGGCGTGACGGTGAGCCAGCGGTTGGCCATCGCCAGGTCGTTCAACGTCTCCAGGTCGTAGAGGTCGCACGGGTGGTGACCGCCGATGAACAGGTGCACCTTCGGATTGGTTCGCCGTTGCGCCATCGCCATGAGCTGCGCGCGCAGCGGCGCGAGGCCGCTGCCGCAGCCGACCATCAGCATCTTGCGCTTGGTGTTTCGCGGAACGCCGAGTCCACCGAGCGGCGAGCCGAGCAGCCACTGATCGCCGATGGCGGTCTGGCCGACAATGGCCGAACTGACCCAGCCGCCGAGCACGCCCCGGACGTGGAATTCGATCTCACCGTCGGCGTTCGCGGGCACCGCCGGGGAGAGGTACCGCCACATGCGCGGCCGAGACGGAATCTGCACGCTCACATACTGGCCCGCGGCGTACCGCATCGGCTGGTCGAGCTGGAGCCGGACGATGACCAGGTTGCGCAGCACCTCGCGCCGCTCGATGACAGTGCCGGTCCACACCGACGGCGTGGCTTCCTGCTCCGCCGCGCCGATCATGGTGTCGGAGATGATCTTCAGGCCCTCGTCCCAGGCGCGGTCGACCTCATCGGTCCACATCTCGGTGTCCGCGAATACTTTGACGGCCGTCTTCAGGGCGGCGGACACAGCGGCGTAATGCGCGGGCTGCACCCCGTACTTGCGGTGGTCCCTACCCAATTGAGCGAGGAAAGGCAGGAGCTTGTCCGGCTCCTCCAATCGGTCCAGCGCATAGGAGATCGCCTTGAGCAGGCGATCGCGCTGGGCATCCATCGCGGCCGGAAAGAAATCGCGGACGTGTGGGTATTCGGTGAACAAGATCGCGTAGAACGATCTCGCCAGCTTCTCCGGGCCCTCATCCTCCGCAGCAACCGCCTTGAATGTGGTTCTGATCAAAGCGACAGTGCGCGAATCCATTTGTCTCACAACCCCATTTCGCACTCGTACCCGAACCGTGCCGGCGAGTGAGGTGCTGCGGGCCACTCGACAGCAGCCGATGGCAAGGAGTTTAGGTGGGCCCAGCCAGCTATGTAATCTTTCGATTGAACCTCACGCGTGTAATTTCGGTAAAACGAGAGTGCAAAACGTTACACACCACAGAAACCGACTGGAAGACGGTAGATCTGGCAGAAAATCAGTCGGGCGCTCAGCGAATCATCAAGGCGGACTTAAGCATTAAGTCCCAATCAGTCGGTTTCTAGCGAATTCGCAGCAACATTACGGCTGCCGATCCGACCGCGAAACATCCGAACGCCGCCGTTACCGTCGAACGATCTATGGTGAGAAATGAACCGGAGATTCCGGACGAAAATGAAGAGGGCAGCACCACTTACGTCCAAGATATTGTGGTTTTCTGCCAGCAAATCTCGCGTCAGGCACGCCGAAACGACAAGCCCCCTGGCCTCGGATCGCAGTCCGAGACCAGGGGCGGTGGCGACGTGCGGTTACTGCCGGCGTCGGCTGTCGTCGCGGCGATTGCGCGGCTGCCAGACCACCAACGCCGTACTGCGTTGCGGAGGTGAGAGATCGGGACGGTAGCCCGCCCGCGTCCGCTCCAGCTCCGCCGACAGTTCGGCGACCTGCTGACGCAGCTGCTCCACCTGATTGGTCAGTTCGATGATGCGTTTGATGCCCGCCAGGTTGACGCCCTCGTCCTGGGACAGCCGCTGTACCTCGCGCAGCAGCTCCACGTCTCGCGCGGAATAGCGTCGTCCACCGCCCGAAGTGCGTTGCGGCGTAACCAGTCCCAGGCGGTCATACGTGCGCAGCGTTTGCGCATGCATACCGGCCAGCTGGGCCGCCACCGAGATCATGAAGAACTCGGCGCGCGACCCACCGGACGCCTTCCTCGGTTCAGAGGACATCACGCACCCGCCCATCCCGCACGTGGATCGAAACCGCTGGACCGCTCCGCCTCCTGGTAGCGCTTCAGCGCCTCCACGGCCTCGCCTTCCAGCTTCTGCGGCACCGCGACCTTGACGGTCACCAGCAGGTCACCCGCACCGCCGCCGCGCTTGGGCACGCCGCGGCCGCGCACACGCAGAATACGGCCATCGGCGGTGCCCGGCGGGACTTTGACCCCGACCCGACCGTCCAGCGTGGGCACCGAAACCGTGGTACCGAGGACCAATTCGCTGTAACCGACCGGAAGCACCAGGGTCAGGTCGTCGCCACTACGGCCGAAAACCTTGTCCTGGCTGACGTGGACCGTGACATACAGGTCGCCCGAGGGCGCCCCACGCAGGCCCGCCTCGCCCTGACCGGCGAGCCGGATCCGCTGCCCGTCACCGACTCCGGGTGGAATCCGCACCGTAATGGTGCGGGTCCGGTTCTGGATGCCGCTGCCGCGACAGTCGCCGCAGGGATCGTCGATGATCGAGCCGGTGCCCCGGCACTCGTCACACGGCTCGCTGAAGCCGAACGCGCCCTGGTTGCGGCTGACCACGCCGTTTCCGTTGCACACCGGACAGACCCGCGGACTGGTCCCCGGCTTGGCGCCGCTGCCGTGACATGTGGTGCACGGCGAGGGGCTGGTCATCCGCAGCGGAACCGTGACGCCCTGGGCCGCCTCCCGGAAACCGAGAGTCGTCTCGGTCTCCACGTCGGAGCCGCGCCGGGGGCGACTCGAGGTCCGCGTGCCGCCCCGGTTGAACAGACCGCCGAGCAGGTCGCCGAGGCCACCGTCGCCGGCGGTCGTAGCGCCGCCGAAGATGTCCCCTAAGTTGAACTCCTGCGAAAAGCCTCCCGCGCCGGAACCGAAACCACCGCGGCCGTACCCGCCGCCGGCGAAGAGCTTGCGCGTCTCGTCGTACTCCTTGCGCTTGGCCGGGTCCGACAGCACCGCGTGCGCCTCGCTGACCGCCTTGAACCGCTCCTCGGCTTGGGTATCACCGGGATTGGCATCGGGGTGCAGGTCGCGCGCGAGCTTGCGGTAAGCCTTCTTGATCTCGTCCTGCGAGGCACCGGAGGAAACGCCCAGTTCCTTGTAGAAGTCCTTTTCGATCCACTCCCGTTGACTCACCGGGCATCTCCTCCTCTCGCGTGCTCAGTTGTCGTTCGCGCCGGCATCAAGGTTCGATGCCTCTTCCGTGGTCCGATCGGCGGTTTCCGCCGCGGCGGCCTCCGTCGCCCCGGCCGCGCCATCGGTTACCCCGACCAGCGCGTGCCGAAGCACCCTATCGCCGAAGCGATAGCCTTTGCGCATTACGATGCCGATCACCGGATCGTGGCCGGAACCCTCATGCTGTACGGCCTCGTGCAAGGTCGGGTCGAAAGGCTCCCCTTCCGAACCGAACTCCTCGAGACCCTGCTTCAGCAGCGCGGCCGACAGCTTGTCGGCCACCGTCCGCAGCGGACCCGACTCCAGGTCGCCGTGCGCTCGCGCCCGGTCGAGATCATCGAGCACGCCCAGCAATTCGGTGACCACCGAGGCCTTGGCAGCGTCGATCGTGGACTTGCGATCGCGCTCGACCCGGCGCCGGTAGTTGGCGTACTCCGCGGTCAGCCGCTGCAGATCGGCCGTGCGCTCGGCGAGTTCGCCGCTGATGGTGTCGGCGAGTGCCTGAGCGTCCAAGCCGTTGTCCAGTTCAGCGCCATTGTCCTGTTCAGCGCGGTTGCCCGATTCCGTGGCCGGGCCGGCCGCGGTGGTGTTGTCCGCGGCCGGCTGGCGAATCTCCCCGGTCTCCGGGTCGATCCTCCGGTTGTCGACGAAGGTGATCGGTTCCTTCTCGGCGTTCGGCTCGGTCACTTCTTCTCCGTGTCGACCGGCTCGTCCACAACCTCGGCGTCCACGACCTGGTCATCCGACGCGGCGCTCGACGGCGCACCATCGCCGGAGGCCGCGGCATCCGCGGCGGAGGCCTCGTAGATGGCCTGGCCGAGCGCCTGCGACTCGGTGGCCAGCTTCTCCACGGCTGCCTTGACCGCGGCGATGTCGGTGCCCTTCAGCGCCTCGTTCGCCTCGGCGACAGCCGCCTCGACCTTGGACTTCACATCCGCCGGGACCTTGTCCTCGTTCTCCTTGATGAACTTCTCGGTCTGGTGCACCAGCGACTCGGCCTGGTTGCGGGTCTCGGCCTCCTCGCGGCGGGCCTTGTCCTCGGCGGCGTGCGCCTCGGCGTCCTTGACCATCCGGTCGATCTCTTCCTTGGACAGGCCGGAGCCGTCCTGGATCTTGATCGTGTTCTCCTTGCCGGTGCCCTTGTCCTTCGCGGTGACGTGCACGATGCCGTTGGCGTCGATGTCGAAGGTGACCTCGATCTGCGGCACGCCGCGCGGGGCCGGCGGGATACCGGTCAGCTCGAAGGAGCCGAGCAGCTTGTTGTGCGAGGCGATCTCGCGCTCGCCCTGGAACACCTGGATCTGCACCGACGGCTGGTTGTCGTCGGCGGTGGTGAAGGTCTCCGAGCGCTTGGTCGGGATGGTGGTGTTGCGCTCGATGAGCTTGGTCATCACGCCGCCCTTGGTCTCGATGCCCAGCGACAGCGGGGTCACGTCGAGCAGCAGGACGTCCTTGACCTCACCCTTGAGCACACCGGCCTGCAGGGCGGCGCCGACCGCGACGACCTCGTCCGGGTTCACGCCCTTGTTCGGCTCCTTGCCACCGGTCAGCTCGCGCACCAGGTCGGTGACCGCGGGCATGCGGGTGGAACCACCGACGAGCACGACGTGGTCGATGTCGGACACGTTGATACCCGCGTCCTTGATCACGGACTGGAACGGCGCACGGGTGCGGTCGAGCAGGTCCGAGGTGATCTTCTGGAATTCGGCGCGGGTGAGCTGCTCGTCGAGGAACAGCGGGTTCTTGTCGGCGTCGACGGTGATGTAGGGCAGGTTGATCGAGGTGCTCTGCGAGGAGCTCAGCTCGATCTTGGCCTTCTCGGCGGCCTCACGCAGCCGCTGCATGGCCATCTTGTCCTTGGTCAGGTCGATGCCCGAGCTGGCCTTGAACTTGTCGACCAGCCACTGCACGACCCGCTCGTCCCAGTCGTCGCCACCGAGGTGGTTGTCACCCGAGGTCGCGCGGACCTCGACGACGCCTTCGCCGATCTCCAGCAGCGAGACGTCGAAGGTGCCGCCACCGAGGTCGAAGACCAGGATGGTCTGCTCCTTGTCGCCCTTGTCCAAGCCGTACGCGAGCGCGGCGGCGGTGGGCTCGTTGACGATGCGCAGCACGTTCATGCCCGCGATCTGGCCGGCCTCCTTGGTCGCCTGACGCTGCGAGTCCTCGAAGTAGGCGGGCACGGTGATGACCGCGTCGGTGATCTCCTCACCGAGGTAGGCCTCGGCGTCGCGCTTGAGCTTCATCAGCACCCGCGCGCTGATCTCCTGCGCGGTGTACTTCTTGGCGTCGATGTCCACCGACCAGTCGGTGCCGATGTGCCGCTTCACCGAGCGAATGGTGCGGTCGACGTTGGTGACGGCCTGGTTCTTGGCGGGCTGGCCGACCAGTACTTCACCATTCTTCGCGAACGCGACGACCGACGGGGTGGTGCGCGATCCTTCCGAGTTGGCGACGACGACCGGCTCGCCGCCTTCGAGCACGGCGACGACCGAGTTCGTGGTCCCGAGGTCGATTCCGACCGCACGAGCCATTGTGTTTCCTCCTAGTTGACGTATCGATCTATGTCGGTGCCGGGCGAACAATCGCCCTGCGGCGCCGACGCGGCGCCGCGAGACCTCGCCCTGGCACCGCACGGAGCACAGTCTCAGCAACACTGAGCGTGGTCGGCTCAATCCTGCACCGAAGAGGCCGCGGGAGTCAACCTAAACTTGAGCCGATTGCGCTCAATGCTGTCGAAAGGCTCAACACGCGACCCTCGCGATTGATTCCCGAACGGGATGCGAATTTCCAGTCGACGCCGCGACGGGAACAGTGGCCCCACCGGACGGGTCGTGCTCCGCGACCTATGGGTCCACCGCCACGGCGGCCGGCCGGGCCTCCGATTCCGGTGGCGGACTGGTTGTTCGCGCCTGTCGAGTGTCGATCGCCCGGCCCCAGTTGGTACCGATCAGGATGAGGGCAGCGCCGACGAAGGTGAGGGCGGTGAGCGGGTCACCAGCGCCGACCCCGACCACAGCAGCCCACAGTGGTTCGGTGCCCAGGAGCAGGCTGACTCGCGCCGGAGATGTCCGCCGGACCGCCCACATTTGGATGAAGAAGGCGAACACGGTGCCGGCGAGCGCAAGGTAGACCGTGAGCAGCCACGCCGCAACGCTGAAATCCGCGGCGACCGCGACCGTGTCCCGTCCGATGAAAGTGGACAACCCCGTGAACACCCCCAGCGCGGTGACCAGCTGCACAAGCGTGACCCGGGATGAGTCCAGAGTGCGCCCGGCAGAAAAGCGCGCGATCACCGTGACATGGATCGCACGCACTGCCGCGGCGAGCAGCATGAGCAAGTCCCCGAGACTCGGTACAGCCAACCCGCCGCTCTGCGTGAGCACCGCTACACCAGCCACCGCCACCAGCGTGGCCCCATAGAACGCAGCAGGCACGGCGGTGCGCCGCACATACTGCTCCAGCAGTGGCGTCATGACGATCGTGAGGGAAATGATCAGCCCTGCGTTGGATGCGGAAGTCCCGGTCACGCCGAAGGTTTCCAGCGTGAAGATCAGGCTCAGGATCAGCCCGAACACCGCGCCCAGCGCGCATTCGCCGCGGGTGATGCCCCGCAGCCGTGGCGCCAGAAGTAGCGCGAGGCCCACTGCGGCGAGCCCGAATCGCAGTGTCAGGAAGGCGAATACGCTGTCGGCGGAGGCGACCTGCTTGGCCGCCAGATAGCTCGATCCCCAGGTGATGGCGACGGCGAGCAGCGCCAGATCGACGATGCGGTGCTGCCCTGCCACACCGGGAACCGATCGGCTCGTCACGCGCTCGCCGTCTCGGCCGTGCAGGCGATGACCAGGAGGTCACGATGTCCTCGATCGAACGCATCGCCCAGACGGACCGGGGTAACCGAGTGCATAGTGAGCAATCCCATCGCGCGAAGCAGTAGCAGCGGGCGCTTCCCGCACGTACCCGCGGCCCGTCGCCGCGAGCTTCGATTCTCTGCGAACCTCGCCGACCGAACAAGCGGACCGGGGTCAGCGCCGCAGCGCGACCTGCAATTGCCCTGCGCTCGGAATCCTCCCAGCAGCCGGCCCATGCCTCGGCGCTGGGACATCACAGTCCTGACAAGCACCTGGACCGGCCCGTCGTGGCGTTCGGCACCGGGTAGCGAGTCCGAGCCGCGTGGTTGGCTGGGCCCCGAGTCTTGGGCTGCCGGGAGTCTTGTGCTGCCGGGTGCTGATCGGGCGTCTCGCGCGGGGTACCTACTCGCCCGTGCACGGCGCGGGGTATCTACTGCCCGCCCGTGCACACCACGAGCCCACCCGCTCGGCCGTGGACCATGGGGTTCGCGGACCCTCCGGCGCTCGGGCCGAGGCGGGGTGCTCGGCCATGAAATCAGCAGCCCGATTGTCGATTACGCACCGGAGCTCCGCAGCTGGAGATCCTGATCGGACCCCGCATAGCTCCGCTGTCGAACCGGGCTGTCGAACCGGTCCGAGGTCCGGCGTCATCCTGGGGCGGCGGCGAGCACATCGTCGGCGATCTTCTCGTCCAGCGTCACCCGGACGAGCGCCGCGGCGAGATCCGCGGTGTGATGGGCGGGTGCGAGATCGGCCAGCCGATCGGGGTCTTCGGGCAGCTGGACCCGCTTGGCGCCGCGCAGGGCGCGTTCATCGAAGTGCGGCCGAACCCACGTCCAGATGTCCTGGACCTCGCGCAGGAAGATGTCGCTTCCGGTGGGGCCGATGCCTTGGAACTCCTGGAGCAGGTTGGCGGCGCGCTTCGGGTCGTGGTCGGCCTTCTCGGCGAGCTCGCGCAGATCCCCGTGGTAGCGGTCGAGCAAGCGCGAGGCGTTGGCGCCCAGCCGCGTCGCGGTGCTCTCGTCATATCGGCGATAGTTCGCTCGGCCGAGCGCGTCGACCAGCTCCTGCCAATCCGCATCCGCCACCCGGTGCGCTGTGCGGTAGCCGCTGCCGACCAGCTCCCGCGCCGCCGCCACCGCGATCTCGGCGGCGATTCGGGTGCTGAGCAACTGGGTGAGCATGAGCAACTGGAACAGTGACGCCGGCTGGTCGTCGAGCGTGATACCCGCTTCCTCGGCATACCCCGTGCCCGCACGAACGAGCAACTCGTGGACGACGTCCTCTTGACTCATCATGGCCTCCTCTCGGTACGGTCCGCATACCCGCAGGCACACCCGCTACACCGCAGCGCAGTGACCCGCTGGGGCCCTGCCTCGTCCCGCGATCGCGGAGTGCGCGTCCGTGGTCGACCCGGACTTGCCCCCCGATCACACAGATCTTCGAATCACCGCGCGGGTCGAGTTCATCGGCGCGGCGAGCGGCGAGGTAGGTGTCGAGCTGGGCTCATCGAAGCTCTCCGCACCTGAGCTGATCGACTACAGCTTGATCGGGCACTTTCGACGAATTTCGACCACGCTACTCAATCCCGCACACCAATCGCGGACCTCGGGACTGATCGCGCCGAGAAGGCGGAGAGCGTCGTTATGCCGAGCGGTGATGTTTACGCCGAGTAAAGGCCCCTTTTCCCGCTATCACTGACGCCAGATACGAGGACAAGGTCCCTTGTAAACACATGGAGTTTCCCCCGCGGCAAGAGCTAGGCCGTGGGGGTTCTTCGTTTCCGAGCGCGGTAGGTGCTCTGGGCCGCTCTCTGAAACGACTCCACCGTCTTGTGGGCCGCACGACGACAGTAGTGGATGAGCAGCCGAAGTGTGTCCCGACAAGCTACATCCGTTGTGGTGCGGCGATCCCCAATTGCCCCAACCCACGTTCGAGCGTGCGAGCAGTCAACTGGCACAAAGCGATTCGATTCGAGCGGATCGGTTCGTCCGCCGTGATGACCGGGCACGAGTCGTAGAAGGTGGTGTAGGCGCGGGCGAGATCGTAGAGATAGCCCGCCAGCCGATGCGGCTCCAAAGCCTCGGCTACCTCAGCGAGGATAGTTCCGTAGCCGTCGAGGGCAAGTGCCAGTTCCCGCTCCGCCGGCTCGAGTGGACCGAGAGTATCGACCGAGGCTCGGGTCGTGGCGCCGGCCTTGCGCAGGATCGAGCACACCCGCGCGTGGGCATACTGCAGGTAGACGCCGGTGTTGCCGTTGAGCGCGGTCATCCGGCCCGGGTCGAAGCTGTAGTCCTTGATTCTGGAAGTCGACAGATCCGCGTACTTGACGGCACCGATACCCGCTTGCTCAGCGATGGTGTCGAGTTCGTCCGAGGACAGTTCAGGGTTCTTCTCGGCGACAACGGCACGGACACGCGCGGCGGCTTCGTCCAGCAGGTCCATCAACCGGACCGTTCCTCCAGCACGGGTTTTGAATGGTTTGCCGTCCGGCCCAAGGATGGTTCCGTAGGCGACGTGGTCGACACCGATCGCGTCGGTGAGCCAGCCCACTCGCCGGGCCGCTTCGAAGACCAGCTGAAAGTGCAGTGCCTGACGTGAGTCGGTGACATACAGCAGCCGGTCGGCGTGCAGGGAGGCGATGCGGTATCGGATGGTGGCGAGGTCAGTGCTGTCGTAGCCGTAGCCGCCGTCGCGTTTGCGGGCCATCAGCACGGCAGGCTGGTCGTCGGGGCCTTTGACCTGTTCGGACAGCACGACGATCGCGCCGTCGCTGTCGACCGCCACGCCCTTGTCGACGAGTTCGGTGACCGTGTCGGCCAACTGGTCGTTGTAGAACGACTCGCCGATGTAGTCATCGGGTGTCAGCAGGACACCGAGCCGGTCATAGATCGCACCGAACGCTTTTTCGGACTCGGCGACGATTTCCCGCCATCGTGCGACAGTTTCGGGGTCACCGGCTTGCAGGGCAACGACGCGGTTCCGCGCCCGGTCGGCGAAGGAAGGATCGGCGTCGAACTGCGCGCGGGCAGCCTTGTACAGGCTGTCCAGCGCCGATACCGAGCTGGTTTTAGTATCGAGTTCCTCTGTGTGCCAGGGTGATTCGGGATGTTCGTCGATGTATTGGATGAGCATGCCGAACTGGGTGCCCCAGTCGCCCAAGTGGTTCGCGCGGACGACATCAGCGCCGAGGAAGCCGAAGACCCGGGCCAGGCTGTCACCGATGATGGTGGTTCGCAGGTGGCCGACATGCATCTCTTTCGCCACGTTCGGGCCCGAGTAGTCGATGACCACCCGACGCCCGTCCTCCGTGGTCGGGACGCCGAGCCGAACGTCGGCCAGTCGCGCCGCGACGCTCTCCCACACGGCCGAGTCCGTCAGGGTGATGTTCAAGAACCCCGGGCCGGACACCTGCACGTCGGCAATCACACCATCGGCGACTTCAATGTGGGTGGCGAGCTCGCCGCCGAGTTCGGTCGGCGGCATACCGACCCGCTTCGCCAACGGCAACGCGGCATTGGACTGGAAGTCGGCACGATCGGATCGTCGCACTACCGGGTCCGCATCCGCCGTTTCCGGACGGACTCGGGCGATCGCCTCCGACACAGCGGCAGCAACACGTCCGAGCAGCGGCACAACACCGGCAGAGCTCACCTTGGATTCCTTTCGATGGGGATGGTGAACCGATTGTCGCAGGTGCGTTATTGACCCGGAATTAAACGGTTGAAGCGTAAATGGTGTGTGGACCTTGGAAGTAGCCGCGGACATGGTCGGGTAGCTTCTGGACGCGTCGGAAGAACGACCGCACCGCCAGTTCCATCTGGTCTCGGCCGAGGATGGTCTTGTCGGCGAGGCTGCGTTTGAGGTCGGCGTTGGCCAGTTCGTCGGGGTTGAGGTGCGGGGCGTAGGCGGGTAGGTAGTGCAGCTCGATCTGGTCGTGGTGGGCCTGCATCCACGCCTTGGTCGCTTTCGCGCGATGCACTGGGTGCCCGTCCACGACCAGGTGGATCTTGGTGTCGTATCCGGCGATCAGGCGCTTGCAGAAGGTGAGGAACTCGGCGGTGTCGAACCGTCCGGCGAACACGGTGAACCGCATGTCACCGCGCGGGGAGATCGCCGACATCGCGTTGAGGGAGAACCGCTTTCCCGTCCGCGTCACTGTCGGTGTCTGCCCCACCCGAGCCCAGGTCGCGCCCGAGAGGTGATCCGGACGCACCCCGACCTGGTCGGCGAACAGGATCACCGCGCCCTCGGTCTCGGCGCGTTTCACCAGCGCCGGATATGTGGACTCGACCCATTCGGCCATCGCTCGCGGGTTGGCCTCGACCGCGCGCCGGTCCGGACGCTGAAACGACAAACCCATGCGCCGCAACAGTTTTCCCATACCCTCCTCGGAGTAGGACACCCCGAACAAGCGGCGCGCGAGTTCGGTGGCCTTGCGCCGGGTCCACAACTTCCCATCCAGATCCAACTGCTCGGGCTCGAACTCGATGATCGCCTCCACCAACGCCTGCTCCTGATCCGGTGTCAGCTTGCGCGCCATACCGGCCTTGCGGCCACCGCGACGCGACTCCAGCCCCTCCACACCACCAAATACATAGCGGGCCTTCCAATTCCGGATCGAGTTCTCCGACACCCCGAACACGCGCATCGCCTCAGCACTGCTCATCCCCTCCCGCAACGCCGCGACCACCCGCATCCGCAACGCCTCCTGCTGACCCGGCGAAAGCCTGCGCATGTCCACCCTGAGATCATCACCCACCCAGCAGACATACACGACCACCACCACACCCGCAAACGTTCAGTTCCGGGTCAATATAAGGCATGGCCAGGGCCGACCTGTTCGCCGGGGGCGTTGCACCGGCGGAACCGCGTTCCGTCGACGACCTCGACCATATTCCGCGCAACCAGCGACACCAGCCCCGACTGAACAGTTGAACAGAGGTGGGCGCTTGGCGTGTAGCCGAGGAAGTCCTTGCCCTGCGCGCCCCCGGGAGCGTGCGTGAGCGCCAGTACCGCATCCCGCACAGTGATCTCCGGTGTCCCGAGCATCGAGACCACCAGCAACGCCAAAGCCCGCTCGGCTCTCGAGCGGTCGGCGCGGTAGCGCTGCACGCTCCCGCCGAGGAACACATGTTCACTGGTCAGGGCATTGAGGAGCAGGCGCTGAGCGAACTGCGGCGAATTCAGCCAGCGTGGCTCGATTACAACCGGCTCGGGGCTGGGCAGGCCTCGGATTCTCGGGAAGCATCGCAATTCAGCCGCACAGTCGAGATCGTGGTAGGTCGCGAAAAGTTTTGTCTCGTAGTCGACTTCGGTATCACTGTGGAGACCGAAGTCGTCGTGGATCTTGCACACGGCGGCGACCAGGCCGCTCATGACGTGTCGGCCGGGGCGGTTTCGCCCGACCAAGACGAGGTCCAGATCCGACTTCGAATGACCACGTCCTGCGGCTTGCGAGCCGTAAACCAACCCGTAACCGCCAATCGGGGTGAAGTTGTGACACAGCTGCGCTGCAGCGCCGAACAGGTCGGGAGTCACGAGTCCAGTCCGTCCGGAAGCGACGCATACGGGTGCGAAACGGCATGGAAGTCGATGAAGTGGACCCCGCTCGGGAGCGCGACACCGCCACCCGATGTCTCGTATCGATCTAGAAATTCCTCTACTGCTTGCGCAAGCTGGATATCACCGAGTAATCGCGGATGGTGTTTGAAATGCACACCGAAGAACCATTCACGGGCCGCATCACGGTTCGGCGCCCACGCCACTCCCCCGAGTCGCGTGTGGGTCAACGTGCCATCACCGCGATTCTCGGCGTCGCGAAGCGCGTCGAGCAGAACGTGTCGGGTGTAGGCGCGCCCGCCGTCCGGGTACGGCGCGACTATTTCCCAAGCCCCGGTTACCAACTGCTGCTCCGGGCTCTCGGCGTCGAACAACATTGCCAGCAGATGTCCGCCTGGAGCTACCAGCCGAACCAGGTCGAGCACGAACTCGCGCGCCTGGTCTGCAGCCAGGGCCTGGTCACGGCGAGGCCGCACGCCCGCGGGTGACAGTTCCTCGAAGAACTCACCGATCGGGTAGCTCAATGACCAGAATGCCGTCACCAGATCAAAGCTCGCCGTCCGGTCCGCCTGCAGGAGCGCGGTCACGGCGTCTCTGGAGTCCGCGCAGATCGTCTGAGCGTCAGGAAACTTCTGCGCGACTGCGGCCACCATGGTTTCGCTGTAATCGGCGAGCACGAGGTTCCCAGCGTAGGGTGCCACGGCTTCGGTTATTCTGCCCGTGCCGCAGCCGAATTCGACCACATCCAGGGCGCCGGTCGGCGCGACGTGGTGTTCAGTGAGCCAGTCCGCCACCAGGTCGATATCTTCGGTTCCAATATCACCAGTGACGTTCAGATCCATCTGTAAGTGATGTCGTAGATGACCTGTAGAACCACGCACGCTCACCAGTCCGGGACCCCGACTTGAAGAAGCCGCTCAGGGGAATCACCACTGGTCAAACCATTGTCGTTGTTTTTCGCACGATTAAAACCGGGACCCCGTTACTGAGGGCCACGATCGCGACAACGGCTGTGAGGATCAGCGGCAGCGCCGCCAGGTCGAGCATCGTGGCCGACCTGGAGCGCATGCCGTACAGCCCCGGAACTCGACTTCAGCCGGGCTCCGGGGCCGTTCCGTTGCCGCGTGGTGCGCCGTGTAGCGGCAGTTACCGGAGGCCCTCGCGGCCTGTCACTAGGTCTTGCGCACGGCGATTACAGACCCGGGCGCAAGATCCAGTGCGGGAGTTCACATATCGTGAACTTCGTCATTTGCCGATGAGTGCACGTGCAGTTGAACAGCTGCTAGGGAATACTCATCAGTAATGCTGCCCGCGGTCGTACGCATCGTAACCCCAGCCAATCTCACTGCTGTACCAAGTGCAGGCGTACCTGCTGCTCTGGTCGACCGCAGTACCGTCGGCCCGACGATGCGCTTCGCAGTCTTCCCGTGACCAGCTGGCCTGACTGCGCACGCGTGTTCCGTCGGCTGCCGCGGGTCCTGCGACTGCTGCGCCAATGCTGAGTCCGATGATCAGGGCTGCGAAGTACTTTTTGTACATTCTCGTCCAATCAGTTGGTTGTGTATTGCAGAAAGCTGCATCGGTGCAGCTCCTGTGTCGGGCGAGGTGCCCTCCCGACAGCAGGTATTTGTTCGACCCGGTCCATTGCGTGATCGACGTCGCATTGGAAGCCTCAAGCGAGCGGTGTAGTACAGACCGAGCTGTCTCGAAGCTGCGGAAAAGGACCCGCGCCAATCGTCTGAGGGCCCAGCGGAGAAGTGCTGCCGTCTCTCAGCTCCGATTGACCCGAGCGGGTCTTATCCACGGACTCTGGTTGCTAGTCGGTGTTCGGCTGGTCTTCGCCTGGCGAACCAAGACGAGCACGGTTCGTCAGCAAGCAACTCTGCTGATCGAGCCTGTCGTCGGACCTGAAACCTTGATTTGCCATGGGCCCCCCTTGCTCTCGTACGGTCGGTCAGAACCGGGGCTTGCCGCCTCAGAACCTGGCCACATATCTACTTGGACGCGACAACGGTCCGATCGGTTCCGCAGGGAGGCAAAGTATTTCGCTCCAGTGGGATCACGCCCGAAGATGGCGTGGGATCTCCTCGCACGCCACACGAATGGTCTGGGTGCTCATCTCGGCGGCCGAGGGCCCTGCGCGGTGCACGGTGGCATCGCTGTGCCCAGCCCTGGTCTTCCCGAAGTTGCCCCACCCGCCCCGGATGATGTCCGGAGCCCGATGTGATGCAGGTGTGCGCGCCCCGTAGTTTTCGAGCATGGAGGTTTTGCCGGTCATGCGTGGACAGATCGATTCACGGGGCACGGACATGGGAACTGCCGTCGGTTCACAGCCCCCACCCGGCCGAGTGCCGGGCGGTGACAAGACCGGCGATCCGCAGCTTGCTGCGGCGTTGGTCGAGGGTATCGCTGCTGCTGTTGTTTCGGTTGTAGTCGCAGTGGTGGGGGTGGTGGCCGCGTCGAGTGTGCTGTGGCCAGCTTTCACCACTTCGCACGTGCTGCGAGCGTTGACCACATTCGGTCAGTTCTCGGCGATCGCTGTGCTATGTATGGCGGTGGCGCTGATGCGCACGCGGACCACCGTGTGGGGGCGGTGGATGGCGCGAGTGCTGTCGTGGATCGGGCTGTCGGGCTTCGTGACAATCACGATCGGCATGCCGTTGGCTGCAACAAGCCTGTACCTGTCGGGTTTGTCACCAGATCAGCAATTGCGCAGCCAGTTGCTGGGGCGTTTCGCTGACAGTCCGTTGTGGCGTGACGGCACCTACACCGGGCTACCTTCGGATCAGGCCGTTGGCTGGTACTGGCTGGGTGGACAGGCAGCGGCTGTTGCCGGACTGCCGGGGTGGGAGGCGTTGAAGCTGTACGCGATCACCTCGATCGCAGCCGCAGCGGTACTCGCCCTGGTGTGGTGGTCACGGATGGTACGCGGCGACATTTCGATCGTGCTGGCCGTGGTCACCACTGCGGTAGCTATCGCCTACGCCGCGTCGGATCCGGCGTTCACGATCTGCCTGCTGCTGTTCACGCCTGCCGTGGCCGCAGCGTGGAGCGGCGTGCGAGATTCGGCGGGCCGACCCGGAGCTGCGGGTTTCACGCGTCGTCCCAACAGTCCGAGTGAGGCGTGGGCACGGTTGGTGGGGGTGGCGGCTTACTTAGCATTGTGTGCGGCGTTCGATAAAGCGTCCTTTTTGATCGCTGCCGGTGCTGTGACCGCCGTAGCGCTGCTGGCTCTGGCGATTCCGAACTATCGGACTGCTGTTGCCGAAGGACAGTCGTGGCGGCGTGGTGTGCTGGGGCGGTGGCTGGCGATGGCTTCCGCTGCGGCCGTCACGGCTGCATTGGTGTGGGGCCCGTATCTGTGGCAGCGCGGGATTGCGGCGCTGATCGAGATCGAGGTCCCTGCCGGGGATTGGGGCGCGACGGTGCGGGTTGTCCTGGCTGCCATCGGGGTGCTCGTGGTCATCGCCGCGATACGCGCGATCTCGCCGATGCTGAGTAAGCCCAGGGTGTTGCGCCGGGTCGCAGCTGCCGTCGGAGTGCTCGCGATGATCTCCTTCTCCCAACAGATCCCCGATGTACTCGAGGTTCCAATCGGCGTGGCCTACAGCGACACCGGCGGCCAGACCGAAGGCAAGAAGCCGCGCGCAGATGGATACTGGCCATCGGCGGTGGCCGAGTACCCGCGCGTCGACGAAGCGATAACCGCCGCGACGGGCCAACTCCGCCGCGACACCGTGGTCCTCACCGGCGACACGACCCTGCTCGCGATCTACCCCTACACCGGATTCCTGGCCCAAAGCGCCCGATACTCGAATCCACTGGCCGACTACGATTCCCGTGTTAGGCAGCTCCGCGGCTGGACGGCACTGCGGTCACCCGACGAACTGATCGCCGCGCTCGACCACAGTCCGCGCCCAGCCCCCGCGGTATTCGTGTTCCGCCGCTCCGGGGAGCACTACCAGCTACGGTTGGCCAACGACCCACGCAGCGACAACGGACTCACCCGCACTTATACGACACTCTTGTTCCCTGTCCCGTTGTTCGACGCCGCCAACTTCACCCACGTCGAGGTCGGCCCCTTCACCGTCCTGGTGCGCCATTGACCGTGCCGTGACGGGAGGCAGCAGCGGTGCGCCCCCGAGGGCGCCGCACAAGCAATGCCCCGTTTCGATCAGCGCGGGGCCGCCGCTGCCGGTTCAGTCCTGATGGAGACGCTTTACCGCAGCGACAAGGATGCGCTCCGACGGTGTCCTGAAACGAACGTTTCTCCGACACTCCAGCGTCGTGACGGGCCTGGGAGTCCGGGAACATTGCCCCACTTGCTGGCCCACAGCCTCGGCTTGCTGGGATCGTTACACCTCAACGCCTGTGACCAGTCGGCGAGGTGCCTGCCGCTCTGACTGCGGCGAATGGCTCACACGTCGCTCAAGGTCGGCACTGTTCGAGCCGGTTCGGATTTCACACCCGCTGAGCGAGTTATTCCGGGAGCATGCTCAATGTGCCCTCCGCGCTGCGGGCGGCGGTGCGGCAGGCGGTGGCGGTGAATTGGTCGGCGAGGGGGTGGTGGGCGCGGGCGCGCCATTTTCGGACGGCGGCGACGGCGGATGCGCGTTGCGTCGCGGGTGGCGCGTCGATCGGGAGGCCCAGGCGCAGGTGGGGGGCGATGCCGGAGCCGCCGATCAGGCGGTGCAGTTCGGCGAGATCGTCCGCGGGCAGCGTTAATTCGTCGGTGCGCAAGCGGCCGAGCAGGCGCAGCTCGGCGAAACCGTGCACGTCGGCGAGCAGGGTGCGCACCCGAGGCAGCAGGCGGTCGGCGGGGGTTCCGGGGTAGGCGGTGAGCACCCTGGCCAGAGTGGTGAGCGCGGAATGCGCCTTGAGCTGGTCGGCGCGCTGGCCGAACTGCACGTCGAGCACCGAGCGCAGTTCATCGAGTCCGCTGCGGCTGGTCAATTCGGCGGCGAGGGTAGCCGAATCGCGCACGCCGAGCCGAATCAACGTCACCGCCATGCGAATACCGAACAGGCCGAATCGCTCGGCGAGCTGCGCGCGCAGCTGCGGCGGCACCGGAAGCGGAATATCGGCGCGGGCGAAGCGATCTGCCGAGAGCAGTGCGGTGCTCAACTCGTCGACCGGAATTCCCGCCAATGTCTCGAACGCCGCGTACTCCTGCTGGCGCAGCGTCGCCGCGGCGAACGCGAGCAGCCCGGCGACCGGAATGACCGCCTGACACAAGCCGGTTCGCTCGAGTTCCCCGGCGAAACGCGTCGCGACTTCGCGTGCGGAGTGCAGCGCATCGATGCGTCCCGCGCCGATCTCGTCTGCTCGCGAAACCACACCGACGATCCCGAGCGGGCCCGGGCCCCCGTTGGCGACCGCGGTGGCGGCGCCCACGCGCTCCAGGAAGTGCACGTCCGCCGCGTCCAGTCGGCGCAGCAGATACACGACCGCGTCGGCGCCGGGCATGGCGATGTCCTGCTCCGCCCGATCATCCTCTCCCGGGGTCAACAGGCGCGCGGTGCGCTGCGACACCTCGCGCGACAGCGACGATGTACCCGGCGTGTCGATGATGGTGGTGTGCGCCAGCGCGGCCGCGGGCCACTCGACCTCCAGGTGATCGACCTCGCGCGGCGCCGGGGCGTTCCAGTTCAGCCGATCCAGGTCGAAGGTCAGCCCGTGGGTTCCGCTGCCGCGCCGGACCACGACGTGCGCGCAGGCGCCATCGGCGGCGTGCGCGGTCACCCCGGGTGTCGAACCGTACCGGTACCAGGTGACCACCCGGGTGCACTCGGTCGCGTCGGTGGGTGCGATGTCCTGCCCGACAAGGGAATTCAGCAGCGTCGACTTGCCCGCTTTGATCGAACCGGCCAGCGCCACACGCAACGGCTGGTCCAGGCGGCGGGCGCTGTCGGCCAGCAGCGCCCGCGGTCGCGGTGCACTCGCCAGCGCCGCCCGCGCCGCGCCGACCAGCTGATGCGCCTCGGCGACGAGGCCGGGCACGGCGCCACCTTCACGTTTCACGGGGCTACCGTACCGGCGGGTCCTCTCGGTAGTGCGGCCTGCATGGCGTCGGCGTATCGGCGCAGCTCCGCGACCACGCGCAGCTGCTGTTCGAGCTGTGCGCCACGCTCGGCGCGGTGGGTGGTGGCCATGGTCGCCGCCTCCTGCGCGGCGCGCAGCGACTCATCGATCGAGCGGAGGCTGCGCTCGGCGACGCCCGCATAGTGATCGCGGAGCGCACGGTGGATGCGATGCAGGCGATCCTTCGACTCCTTGCCCGCCTGGAACGCCACGTCGTCGACGAATCGGCGCACCGCCGCCTTCGCCTCGTTGCGCCGCTTGGCCAGCCTGGCCTGCTTGTCATCTCGGAAAGCCTTGCCACCCAACAGGACTCCCGCGCCGATCGAGATCGGGTTGAGCAGCGCGAGCCCGGCGAAGGTGGTGGCGAGCCCCACCATCAGCACCCCACCGTAGGAGCCGCGCATGCCGACGAGCAGCTTGCTGGCGAAACCGATATCGGGTTCCAGGTCGGCCAGCGTGCCGGAGATGGCGCCGCCGGTGTCGGCGCGCAGGCCGGGCCGTACGTCCGGCAACCCGACCGCGCCCACCTCGGAAAAATGATCGGCGACCCGTTCGGCGAGCTGAATCGCGCGCGCGTGGGTCCACAGCAGATTGTCGCCGAGCGCGGTGTCAACGGTGCCGGTGAGATGTTCGGCGATACGATCCCAATGCCTGCCGGGATCGTGCTCGTCGATCCATTCCTCGGTGGTCCGGGCGATGGTGCGCAAACGGTCGCGCAGATCGTGGTCGACATCCCCGGCGAGGTCGGTGATGCCGTCGGCGAGGGTCTGCTGCCACGCCGCGGTTCTGCGGTGCAGTTGCTCGGCGGCCGCGCGCGCGGATTGCAGTTCCCGCACTGCCGCCGCCCCCTGGTCCGGATCGCGGACGGCGACCAGCTCGCTGCCCAGCGCGAGCGCGAGATGTTCTGCCGCGGAGCGGATATCGCGGGCCACGGCGGCACGAGTGGCCAGTTGGTCCCGGGCCACGACCTGGTCGCGCAGGAATTGGTAGAGCACGCCGAACCCGGATTCGATGCCGAGCTGACTGTCCTGCAAGCGCATCGCGTGGCGGCGCAGCAGCGACGACACCGGGATCACCGGCACGTCGAGCCCGGCGCGCTCGAGATGGCTCAGATCGGCTTCGTGCACCTGGCGCCAGTGCGGGTACAGGTCGGTCTTGGTCAGCAGCAACGCGACCGTCGGGCACAGTTCGCGCAGCTGCCGCAGGAAGGCCAGTTCCGGCTCGGTAAGCTCGGTCGACGCGTCCGACAGCACCAGCACCGCGTCCGCGGCGGGCACCAGCCCGAGCACACCCGCGGCGTGGGCGTTGCCGTGCCCGCCCACGCCGGGGGTGTCGATCAGGACGATGCCGTCGGCGAGCAGGGCATTGGGAATCCGCGCTTCGAGCCGCACGATCCGCCGTCCCTGTGTGCGGGGGGATCCCGGATCGACCGCACCGATCTCCGCGATCGGTACGTCGACTCCGGTCTCCGCGCCACTGGAGTCGCCGTGCGCCGCGAGTACCAGCTCGGCTCGCGGCTCGGTGCCGTGCGACAGCAGCAGCGGCACCGTGGTGGTGGTGTCGTCACCGACCGGGCAGATGTCCAGGTTCAGCAGCGCGTTGACGAAACTGCTCTTGCCCTGGCCCAGCTGCCCGGCGATGACGATGCGCCGGCGCGGGTCACGAACCCGGTCGGCCGCCACCTCGAGGCGGCCGACCAGGTCATGGCGACCCGCGGCGCGCGCCGCCGCGATCGTTTCACCGAGTACCGAGAGCAGCGGTATCGCCGGTGGTGTGGCGTTCGGCGCGGGCGTCCCCATCGCGGTATGGACCTCTTTTCGTAGCACCGGTCAACTGTCAGTGCAGGAATGTGTCGCCGGTCAGGTCGTGACCCGCCGAACCGGCGAGATCCGCGCCCGAATGCGTGTCACCGAACAGGCCCGCGTCGGTATGCGCGCCCGAAGTGCTGTCCAGACCGGAGCCGAAGGCGTTCGACACATCCAGCGAAGACCAAGTGTGCGCGGTCGATCCGATGCTGCCGCCGAGACCCGCCCCGGTGTCCACCGCACCGTGCGTGGCGCCGCCCACCGAGCCGCCGAGTCCGGCGCCCGCGTCCGCCGCGCCACCGACGGTCGAGTTGAGCCCACTGCTGAGTCCGGAGGTGCTGTCCAGGCCCGCGGACAGCCCGGAAGTCGCGTGCGTACTCGCGTCGACGCCGCCGCCGATTCCGCTGCCCAGGCTCGAGCCCCACTGCGCACCGGCGTTCGACGCGCCCTCGAGCCCGCCGGACAGTCCGGCACTCGCAGTGCCCGGGACGCCGAGGCCGGTGGACAAGCCGGTCTCCAGACCCGTGCCCGCATGCGCAGCTGTCCCGATCGCGCTGTCGACTCCGGCGGTCAAGCCGGAACCGAGTCCGGCACCTGCCTGGGCGCCCGCATCGAGTCCCGCCGCCAAACCCGAACCGACACCGGCACCCACCTGCGCACCCGTGTCAACGGCTCCGCTGAGCCCGGACTCGAGACCGGAACCGGCCTGTACCGCGCCGTACACGCCGGTGGACAAGCCTGTGCCCAATCCGGTTGTCGCCGCTGCACCGGCACCGAGTGCCGCACCGAGCCCGGTTTCCAGTCCTGCCCCGAGCTGCCCTCCGCTGTGCAGCGAGCCGTCCAGGCTGCCGCCCAGTTCCGCGCCGGCGCTCACGGCCGCGCCGAGACCCGTCGCGATCCCGGTCTCCACACCGGCCGTCGCCTGCGAACCGAGGTTCCCCGCACCCCCGATCGCGGAGGAGACACTGCCACCGAGCGAATTGCCGGCGCCCTGTGCCGCGGTAGTGATTCCGCCGGCAAGCCCGGACGTCGCCTGACCTCCGGCGTCGAGCGCGCCGCCGATCCCGGTCGACAAGCCGGTCTCCAGCCCGCTGCCGATCTGCGCGCCGGTATCCGCGGCACCGTGCCATCCGGTCGAGGCTGCTGCACCCAGCCCCGCGCCCAATCCCGTCGTCACATCCGCCGCAGCGTCCAGGGCCCCGCCCAGACCCGTGGTCGCGGCCGCAGCGCCGTCCAGACCCGCACTCAGGCCCGTCGTCGCATCAATCGCGGCGTCAAGCGCACCACCCAGGCCGGCTCCCGCTTCGGCACCGAGACCTACGGTGGCGTCCGTTGCCGTAGCGACCGCACCCTGAAGATCCGCGCCCAACTCCGTGGAAACACCGGTCGTCGCGTCGATCGCAGCACCCAGACCTGCACCCGAGCCGACACCGACCTGCACCCCGGCACCAAGACCCGCGGTCAGATCAGTGACCGCGTCAGCCGCGCCTCCCAGCCCCGCACCCACACCGGCTCCTGCCTGCGCACCGAGGCCACCGGTGACGTCCGTGGCGGCACCAACAGCACCCTCGAGGCCGGCGCCCAAGCCGGTGGCCACACCCACCGCACCGCCCACGGCACCTTCGAGATCCGCGCCCACACCGGTCGTCAACCCGGTGGCCGCGCCGATCGCGCCGCCCAGGCCGGTACCGAGACCAGCGGTCAAATCGGTGGCCGTGTCAACCGCGCCTTGCAGCCCTGCACCCAGCCCGGTGGCCAAGCCCGTTGTCCCGTTCACCGCACCTTCCAGACCCGCACCAACACCGGTCGCCAAACCCGCCGCCGCGCCTACCGCACCTTCCAAACCCGCACCCGCCCCTACGGCGGCACCTATGCCGGTGGACAGGCCGGTCTCCAGGCCCGCGCCGATGTTCCCCGCGCCCGCCGAGCCGGTGGACAGGTCCGCATCGGCGCCCGCGCCGATACCGCTGATCACCTGAGCACCCGCTCCGAGCAGGCCGCCCACGGCGGCGGACAGGTCAGCCCCTGCGTTCACTACTGTGTCGAGCCCGGCGGCCAGACCCGCGCCCAGGCCGGCGCCGATCTCCAGACCGGTGCCGATCGCGGTGTTCAGACCGGCGCCGAGGTCGACGCCCGTGCCCACACCGAGTCCGACGTCGGCACCAACGCCCGTACCGAGGTCGACGCCCAGGTCCGCGCCCAGGTCCGCGCCGGCGTTCGCCACCGCGGCCGCGCCGACGGTGCCCGCTGCCCCCACTGCGGCCGCCGCACCGGTCTGCGCGCCCGCTGCCACGATGGCCTGCAACTGGGAACCACCGGTGACCAGCGCCGACTCGGCAACCATCGGAGCGCATAAGGTGATGTCCTCGGGCGTTACCGCGCTCAGCCCAGCGGCGGCCAACGCCTGAGTGGGGTTCGCGCAATAAGCGACCGCGGCTTCGTCGTTCCGCAGCAGATCGAGGATGAACTCCAGAATCGCATTCGGTGTCATGAGAATCGTCTCCTGAGCTCCGGCGGACCTCGATGATCCGCAGTCGTTGGAATGCAGATCACGCTAGGAGCGCATCCCGTTACGCCGAAACGGGGCGAAGCCCTATGACCGGCCAGGGGTACTCAGTAGGGGCGACGGCGAAATTAGGGGAATTGCCCCAATACTTCCCCTAACGAAGTAACGGCTGATGACCAGCAACCGAAAGACCGGTTGCGTCGGCGTGGCTTCAGTGGCTGCAGTGGTTTCAGTGGCTTTGACGGTCTGCGCCACCAGCTCGGAACTACACAGCAGCGACACCGGACCAGACAGCTTTCGAAGGGTTCTCGAATGACACAGCGCCTGGCGCTCGGCATCACTGTCGGGGCGTCGAATTCGGTCGCCGTGGCGGCAACGGAAGATGGCGCCGACGGCATCGGCCCGTCCGGCGGCGGTTACTTGCGCACGCATCCGAGCGTGTTGCGGCTGTCGCCGGAGGCGGCGCCCACGTTGGGCGCGGACTCGCGCGCCACCGGCCACCATTCCAGTGATGTCCTGTTGGAGGGCTTCCTCGCCCGGGTCGGTGACCCGGTGGACATCCTCGCCGAGGACGGCTCCGCATACCCGGCGCCCGACCTGGTTGCCACCGCGATCGGGTGCTTGATCGACGAGATCGCCGCCGGCACCGGACAATCCAGCACCGAGGCCATCGTCGCCTGCCATCCGGCATGGTGGTCGCGGCACACGGTCGAGATCCAGCGCGGCGCGCTCGAGCGGGCTGGGCTCGGCGAGGTGACCCTGGTCCCCGAGCCGACCGCAGCGATCCGCTGGCTGGACGCTGCCCACGGCAGGACCGGCGACGGCGCGATCGTCGTCTACGACCTCGGCGCGACCGGGCTGACGGTCTCGGTGGTGCGCACCGGCGAGCACGCGAGCCTGCTCGGCACGCCATTGCGCAACACCGATGTGGCCGGTGCGGAATTCGATCTGCTGACCATGCGCTATGTCCTGGCAAATGTCGCGCTCGCCGCGGATTTCGATCCATTCGATCCGACGGTGGAACGCGAATTATCGGCTTTGCGCGAGCGCTGCAGAAAAGCGAAAGAAGACCTTTCCATAAATACCGCGACGGTCGTCGCGGTCGGGCTGGATCCCACCGACCCGCAGGGCAGCACCGTACGACTGGTGCGCGGTGAACTGGAAGACCTGCTGCGCGGACCGTTGTCGAGTTCGATCGATCTGATTCGCGACGCGGTACACCGCGCCGGAATCGATATCGGTGCGGTCGGCCGTGTCCTGCTCACCGGCGGTGGCGCTGCGATCCCCCTGGTCGCGGAATTGATCTCGTCCGAGTTCGGACTGCCTGTGGTCGCCGCCCCTGATCCGCAGTACACGACGGCGCGCGGAGCCGCCTTGCTGGCCGCCGATCTGCTCGCCGCCGAGACGGATCAGCTTCCGCTGGTCGCCCCGGCCGCCGAGGACACGACCGCGCCCCAGCCCAGTGCACTCGCCGAACCCCGGATCATGCCGCTGCCCGCGCAGCGCCCTACCCGCAGTGGGTCGCCGGCCAGCAGGCGGCGAGTCGCTGTGGTCGCCGGTGCGGCCGTGGTCATCGGCCTGCTGGCCACCGGCACGCTCGCGCTCGGCACCGGGATTCAGTCCGGCCCGAGCCATCCCACCTCGACCGAGCAGTCCACAACGGGCGAGCAGACAGCGGCGACGCCAGGAACGCCACCGGGCGATCGGTCCGCCCCCGCCACGGGTGTCGCCGCCACCGACGCCCCGACTATTACCGGGCGACCGACGGCCCGCGCCTCGCAGGCAGGTGCACCGTCGTCCGCCGCCGAGGGCACCACGGTGGCCGTCGCGAACAGCGAACAAACTCCCGGCCAGCCCGCTCCCGCGGAATCCGCTGGGCCCCAACCCGCCCCGCAGCCGCAGCCACAACCTCAGTCACAACCGCAACCACAGCCGTCTCCCGCTCCGGCTCAGCCGCCGAGCAACCCGCTACCCATACCGCAGCAGCCACGACCGACGCCGCCGAGCGCGCCGAGCCTGCCGACCGGCGTGCTGAACGACACCATCGACGGGGTCGGCGACACAGTCGGCACGGTGCTGCGCAAGCCCGGCGAGATCCTAGGAGGTTCCGGTGGCTGAGATCGCCTTCGACACCCTCCCCTGCGCCCGCGACATCTTCCGCGACCTGGAATCAGTCGACGAGCAGCCCGTTGTCTACCTGATCCGCGGCCGTTCGCAAACCGGCAAGTCGACACTCCTCGCCGAGATTCGGGCCCGCCTGCGTATGCGAGGCGTCCCGCTGCAGGACGACACAGCTACTCTGCGGCACGCACACGCCGCCAACGGCTCACCCTTGGCGTCGAACGCGGGAGCCGCGGGCGCGGGAGCAGTGACGACCGACCTCCCCCGACCCGCCCTGATCATCGACAACGCCCACACACTCGGCCGCATCGAGCTCGAATACCTGCGGGCCGCCGTCGAGTCCGGTCATCGAACCGTGGTCGTCGCCACCCAGCCCCGCCCGCACGACCCGCGGCTGCGGATGCTCGCGGACGCGGTCGGACAGCGCGGTCGCGTAGTCGATCTGCGCCCGCTCGGGGTCGCGGATATGGCGCCGTTCGCCAGGGAACTGGGCATGATGGTGCCGCGCCAGGTCGCCCAGCACATCCACGTGCAGACCGCGGGTATCCGCGGCGGTGTCGTCGCCGCGCTCACCGCGGCCTGCTCGGCGCGCCTGGACGCGGGCCTCGCCGCCGTCGACACCGCCGTCGCCGCGTGGACGCGCGGTCTGCTGGACAACCTCGCGCCCGATCTGCTGGAAACGCTCGTGGTCGCCACCACCGGAACCGGACTCGACTCCACTGAACTCACCGAGGTGCTCGGCGTCGAGCAGGCCGTCGCGCAGGAACTCATCGACCGAGCCCGGGCCAGTGCGCTGGTGACCGACGCCGACCTGCTACTCGAGCCCGCCGTCGGGCCACTGCGCACGCTGCTCGGCGACCGCCGGTTCGTCGCGGTCGAACGTCGGCTGCTCGGCGCCCGACTGGAGGCGGGTCTGCTGCGCGACCGTACAGCCGTGCAACTGGCCGAATCCGGTGTCCGCGATCCGCGCCTGGCCGAATTCCTCGTCGCCGCCGCCGAGCTGGGCGGTCCCGATGCTGTCCGCTGCTACGCCGCAGCGGCTTCCGCCGGCGCGGAACTCGATCTGATCGCGCTGCGCTGGGCCGAGGCCGCCGCGCGGGCCGGCGATGGCGAGACGGCCATGCGGCTGGCCGAGCCGATGCTGGCGCGGTCGGACAGCGCGGTCGCCGATCTCGCGACCGCCGTGCGGATCTGCGCGGGCGTACTGACCCGTCGGGGCCTGGTCGGTCGGGCGGCGCAGTTGTACACCTGGCTCGGCCCGGACCGCGTCGGCCCGGACTGGGCGGTCGGCGCGACAGTGCTGTGCCTGGCCGGCGACGCGGCGGGCGCCAAGGAGATGTCCGCGTCGGCGACACAGTGGCCGCCCACCGCGGCCAGCGCGCACGCGCGGCTGATCGCGACCGCTCTCGCGCACACCATCGAACCGGGCAACGGCACCATCGAACCGGGCAACGGCACCGCCGCAGCGGTTTCGGCATTGGTGCAGGCGGCACCCGCGGACGCGGGGATGGACCGCTTCCTGCCGTGCACGGCGTCCTCGATCGCCACCCTGCTCTCGCTCGGCACCGGTGAGCCGCGCCGTGCGGGCGACGCGTTGCGGCGGGCCACCGCGAGCGGACTGCGGTGTCGTCAACTCGACGTGCTCGCGGCGTGGACCGCGATGCTCGACGGCGACGAGCGCGCCGCCGCCGCGACGGTGGCCGAACTGGACCACGCCGAGCTGGACGTCCGCGACCGCCTGCTCGCCCACGGGGTCACGGTCGGCCTGGCCCGGCGCAGTGGCGATCACACGGCGCTCGCCCGCGCCTGGCAAGCGGCGTATCCGCTGTTCGACGACGTGCAGGCCGATGTGCTGTCGCTGTTGCCGATCGGCGAGCTGTGGCTCGCCGGCATCCGAATGCGCGACGAGCGCCGGATCGCGCCACTGGTGGACGCCGCACTCGCGCTGCTTCGTCGCTTGGACGAGCCACCCGCCTGGTCCAACGCCTTCCACTGGTACGGCGTGCAGGCCGCCATAGCGCACGAAAGCCCCGACGAACTGCTGCCGCACGCACGCGCGCTGAAGGCGGCGGCCGAGGCCGGTGACCGGCACGCGGCGGTGCTCGCCGACGCGGGCCGCACCTGGGTGCTCGTACTGCGCGGTCAGGTCGCCACCGCGCCGGTGCACGCGGCCGTCGCCGCGCTGACCGAGATCGGCATGACCTGGGACGGCGCCCGGCTGGCCAGCGAGGCCGCGCTGGCGGCACCCGACTCGGCGACCGCCACCGCGCTGCTCAAGCTGGCCCGCACGGTCCGCGCCGAGGCGCGTCCGCAGGAAACGCCGACGCGGCCGTCCGTCCCGGCGGCCACTGCCCACGGCGACGCGGCCGCGACGCCGCCGGTGAAGCCGCAGGCCGCGATCCTCAGCGAGCGCGAACGTGAAGTCGCCGAACTGGTCTTGCTCGGCCTCACCTATCGGGAAATCGGCGCGCGGCTGTACATTTCCGCCAAGACGGTCGAGCACCACGTCGCCCGCATTCGACGCCGGGTCGGTGCCCGCTCCCGTTCGGAGTTATTGTCGATGCTCCGCGCCATGGGACACGGCTCACTTCTGGTGTAACCGGGTGCGGTTCCGTCAGCGGGAACGCCGAAGCGAGGTAGAAGAGGATGGCCACTGGGGTCGGCCTGCGCGTCGCCGAAGACGAGTGCACGGCGGTTATCGTCACCGACGGCGACGAGGAACCGCGGTACATCGTCCGAGAGTCGGTCCTGCACATGTCCGATGACGGCGATTCCGTCCTGGGCGGTCCCGCGCCCGCCGGGCATTTCCACTCGATCACCGGATTCGTGCCCGCCATCGGTGACCCCGAGGGCATTTCGGTCGACCAGGGGGAGGCCTACCGCGCCGAGGATCTGGTCGCGACCGCCCTGTTCTGCCTGATCAACCTGGCCGCCGAACATCTCAGCGGCGCGGCCGAGTTCTATGCGACGCATCCGGCGCATTGGCCCACCGAACATGTGCGTTCCCTGCGCGAGGCGTTGGACTATCTCGGGCTCCGGTCGGTGTCGCTGGTCAGTGAGGGCGAGTTGCCCAGCGCCGAAACGGGCACGCACGCACGCTCGTTCGCCCACGACGCGGCACGTGGGGCACTGGCGGCCGTGCTCGCCACGCCGGCCGGGGCCACCCCGCCGGACCCGTCGACCGCGGAGAACTCGACGGTGGACACCATCGTCATCCCCGCGGTGCCCGACGCGCCACCACAGGCGTATTCGGCCGCGATCCCGATCGCCGAACCTGTCGCGGCCACCGCGCCGGCCGCGCGCGACGAAGCCCCGCAGCCACCCGCGCCCGCGAAGGCCCCGAAGCGAACAGCTCTGCTGGTCGCCGGGGCCGCATTGGCCGGGCTGGCATTCGGCGCAATCGTGGTAGCCGTGCTGTTCCGCGACACCGACGAGACGCCGGTGCCGCCCCTGCCCGACGCCAAATCCGATCAGACGTCGGTGATCTCCCCGCCGCCGCGCGTATCGGTCGTGACATCCGCGGTGCCCACCACAGAGCAGCCCGAGCCACCTGTGGTGACCACCGAGACGACAACGCCCGAGCCGACAACCTCGACCACCACCGAGCCATCCACCACAACTGCGCCCAGCGCCACCGCTACGTCCCCGGCACGGACCACCACGACTACGCGAAATCCGTACCAGCTGCCGCAGATCCCCACCATCCCCGGGATGGGCGTACCGGGTAGCCGGTGATTGGCCGCGCCCTTCCGAGGTTTGTGACCTAGAGTATTGCGCTGACCCTGTTGTCGGTTGGATTTCACCGCAGTGGTCAGTTGCTGGACGAGGACTGTGTGCCAATGGATTACCTCTGTGGCCACGGATTTAGCTGGCACATGTGTGCCGATGAAGGGGTTTCATGCGCAAGTTGGTGGCGCGTCGCGCCGCGGTCAAAGCTGTCGCCATCGCTTCGACCGTTTTCCTCACTCCCTTGTTCGGCACGACGACCGCGGCGGCGGCGCCGGAGGCCCCCGCACAGCTCAGCGTGGATAATTTGCCACCGGAACTCGTGCAGGCCATCTCGCGCGATCTGAAGATGACCCCGACCGAATACCTGGACCGCGCCGCGCGCGCCCAGCAGCTGCGTGACTACGCGAGCGAATTCCGCTCGGAGCGACCGGATTCCTACGCGGGCGCCTGGATCGGAGCCGATGGCAAGCCCGTCGTCGCGGTCACCTCGCTGGACGCCGCCAAGATCGCCGCTGCCGACGGCTACCAGACCAGTCTGGCTCCGGTCTCGGCGGACAACCTGGAGACCTCGCTGGTACAGCTCAACCAGTGGATAGCCGGTCTGCCGCGGGAGATTTCACAGTCGATCAACTCGGTGGCGATCGACGTCCTGAACGGCCAGCTGGTGCTCAACGTCGCCAACACCCCCGCGGGCCAGCTGCTCAATCTGCCGACCGTGCTGGCGAACATCAAGGTCATCCTGGCGCCGAACAGCGCAGGCCCGGTCGAGCGCAGGCCGATGGGTGGCGATACCTATATCAGCACTCCCAGCTCGCTGGACGACGTGAGCGCGGTCGATGTCTGCTCGTTCGGGTTCAACAGCATCGACGCCGCCGGCAACGCGCTGAACATCAGTGCGGGCCATTGCGATCCGAACCTGGGCAAGGGCAACCAGGAGGCCACCGTCTTCTACCCCAACGTTCGCGACATTTCGGCCAGCCCCGAACTGGGCACCTTCGTGCGGGCCTCGCTGGGCGGCCGGACCGCGCTGGACTATTCGGTGATCAAGCTGAACGAGCGCGCGGTGCGGGCGGGCATGGATCAGCCATCGGTGCGGGGCGCCAACGGCACGACGATCTGGATCACCGGCACGGCCGAGCCGATC
Organism: Nocardia glycosmidis; assembly: GCF_052545115.1. Taxonomy (NCBI): domain Bacteria; kingdom Bacillati; phylum Actinomycetota; class Actinomycetes; order Mycobacteriales; family Nocardiaceae; genus Nocardia; species Nocardia glycosmidis. The sequence continues at coordinate 418,914 of NZ_JBQWRH010000002.1, forward strand.
ACCGGTGCACCGGTCTGCAAGTCGGGTCAGACGTCCACGTTCACCTGTGGCTACGTCCTGGCCGATCGGGTGGAGACCCAGCTCTACACCGCGGAAGGCGAGAGCAAGACCGTGCGCGGATTCGCCAGTTCGGCCTGCACGCTCGGCGGTGACAGCGGCGGGGCGATCGTGTCCGGCACGCTGGCGCTCGGTATCACCAGCGGCTCCAACGCCGCGGACGCCCCGAACTGCCACGAGGCCAACGTCGGCTTGGCGCAGAACGGCGGCACCGTCTCGCTGGGCATCCCGATCCGGGCGATCCTGGCCGACATCAATACCTCCTCCGGCGGCGGAATCGGCAGCGGCATTACGGTGCGCACCCGGCCGAACGCCAGCTGAGTCGGCTGAGTCGGCTGAGTCGGCTGAACACAGCCTGAGCGCGGCCGAACGCCGGCTGAGCGCGGCCGCCGCGGATGTGTCGATCGACATATCGTCGATCGAGCGGCTATCAGGGCCAGGAACGCGGGATGAGTAGGCATACCGAGCGGAACCCCCATATAGTCTGCACATGCTCCTGCCACGTATAGGACCGCTCCGATCAGCTGCGCGACAGACCAGAATCCGAAAGACAGTGATCGCCGCCTCGGCGGCGATCCTGCTGTCCGGCCCCACGGCGGCGGTAGCGACGGCTCAACCCGACCAGGCCCCCGGCCTGCCCGCCGAATTGGTAGCCGCGGTGGCCCGTGATCTGAAGATCTCGCCCGAGGAGTATCTGCACCGCGCGGAAGTAGCGCAGCAGGTGGCCGCGTTCGCTACTACCGCCCAGCGGCAGTACCCGTCCGTGTTCGCCGGCTCATGGCTGGACGAGGCGGGCAAGGCGGTTGTGGCCCTGGCGCAGGGTCCCGGCACCGACGAGGCCAAGAAGGCGGCGGTAGCGGCCGGCTTCGAGGTCCGCAACGTCGCCAAGAGCGAGTCCGCCCTGCGCGGCGAGAAGAGCGCCTTCGAGCGCTGGCTGGAGGGCCAGCCGGAGGCGGTGCGGTCGCTGGTGCGCGGCGCCGTGGTCGACACCGTGAACAACAGCATCGCGGTGCGTGTCGACCAGGCGGGCCTGCCGATGCCGAACTTCATCGACCCGGCGCGCGTCATCGTGATGGCTCCGCCGGTGGCCGGCGAACAGGCCACCCTCCAGGCCGGTGAGATCGCCGGAGACGCGCGGGGCCCGCTCGCGGGCGGCGATGGCTTCGCCTCGATCGCCGGACGCAGCTCGCTGCGCTGCTCGCTCGGCTTCAACGGCATCGACCGCAACGGCAACACGGTGAACATCACCGCCGGTCATTGCAACCCTGACCTCGGCTCGGCCGGCACCGGCAACGCCGCGGGCGTCTACGAGCTGAACGGCGACCGGGCCGGCGCTCAGCTGGGCGTGTTCCAGAAGTCGGTGCTCGGCCAGCAGGACTACTCGATCATCCGGATCAACGACCAGGCCAAGGACCGTTTCGCCAATAACGGCGTCCGGGCGCCTGGCGCGGCGCCGATCCCGGTCGAGGGTGTGGCGACCCCGGTCGTCGGTGCTCCGGTGTGCAAGTCCGGTGCGCGTACCGGCTTCAGTTGCGGCGTGGTCAACGCGGTCGACCAGACCGTGCAGGTCGGCGAGCGGGAACTCACCCAGAGCTTCTCGGTCAACATCTGCGCGCTGCCCGGCGACAGCGGCGGCCCGATCGTGACCGGCAGGCTGGCGCTGGGCATCTCCAGCGCGTCGTCGGTGGCGGACTACCCGATATGCGAGATCCCGAACCTGATCGGCGCTCTCACCGGTAACGCACCGCAGCTGTTCGCGCAGCCGGTGCACGTCGTGCTCTCCGACAACCCTGGGCTGCGCGTGCGCACCAACTGACCGCAGGACGCGAAAAGGCCGGCAGCCATTG